>MEKT01000051.1:0-12295 GCA_001767435.1 Acidobacteria bacterium RIFCSPLOWO2_02_FULL_65_29
CGTCGCGCAATATCCGACAAGTCTCCAACGTGTCGTCCGCGCAAGGCCGCATCCAGAAATACCTCGCGAGCGAATCGGCGGACGAGCTGCGGCGTCAGTTCGACATCGAGCTACGCGATCAGAGGGATCGGACAGAGACGTACGAAGTCGGGCTGATTCCGAAACGAAAACAGATCCGAGAAACGACGCCGCGACTGGACCTCTGGATCGATCGGTCGTCGTTCCTGCTCAGTGCGATTCGCCTGGCTTTTGCGAACGGCGATACCAAGACGATGGCGTTCGAAGATGTCGCGCTGAACGTCGTGCTGGACGCCGATACGTTCAGCGTCGATCGCTGACACCGCAGACCAGACATTGCTCGAGTCCCTACAAGCCACCTCACAAACGCGGGCGCCACGAAAGCACGAAATCACGAAAAAGAATAGTTGGGTTTGTTTCGTGTTTTCGTGTTTTCGTGGTCGATCGCATATACGAGATGCGTTGAGATGCGTTCTAGCCTCCCGAGGCTTCATCGACCCAGAGGCTTCGTTGTTCTCGTCGGTTGAAGGCGTGGCTTCGTGACCAGAAAGAGCACGTTGGCGAACAGCGTGCCCCGGCCCATGTCGCGGACCTCTGCGTGAAGACCGTGACGCACGAGGCAGGCTTGCCACTCGGACGCCGTTCGGAAATGGAACTGCTGGCGCCAGGAGCCAGACAGCAGCGCCTTCAGGCGATTCCCGCATCGAACGGTCGTGAACCGCCAACCCGCAGCCGCGTCGGCCTCCCGAATGAGCATGCGGCCATCCTGCGTAAGGGCCGCGGCCATCGACGCCAGCAGCGTGTCCTGCTCCTCTGAGCCCATCATGTGCAGCACGTCGAACAGCAGGACCGCGTCCACCGGAAAAGGCGTGACGGCGCAGGCGTCAGCGTTGATCACTTCGGCCTCGCCTGCCAGGGCTGCCGAGGCGATCGCCGCGGCGCGGCCGCGGACCTCGATACCGACCATGCGCTCGAAGCACGGCGGTGACGGCCAGTCCGCGGGCCACGTGCCGGCGCGCCGGGCTCGACGCGTTTCTGCAAGCAGGGCCAGAGTCAGTCCGATCCCGCAACCGACGTCCAGCAGCGTCCCACCAGGGCCGGCGCTCAACAGCCCGCCTCCCTCGGGAACACGTTCGTTGGAGGCGCGAGTCAGAAGCCCGCCGCACACCGACGCCTTGTACACCGGATCGGCCCGCAGCTTGCCGCGCGCGAATTCCCATGCCACGAGGCCGGCATCGATGTACCGATCCGACGCGAGGCGTACAAGCTCCGTGAATGGGGCGCGATCGTCGCTTCCCCGCACCAGCGCGTAGGTCAACCACGCCGCGAGACCGGCAACCACCGCACCAACCGCCACGCTGCCGATCAAGAGATCGGTCGCGAAGATAGCCGGGCGCGTCGTCTTCACCGCCTCCACGGTCAGCGAATGAAACGAGCCCCGCCGCACCCATGCGCCCGCTTGAATCTCGAGAAAGACGAGCCACGGCGCCACGAACGGATTCGAGATGTTCGCGGCCAGGTACATCTTCAGCCGGTTCAGCCGAAAGAGGGTGCCGACCGCGCCGCAAATCAGGAGATGGAAGCCGTAGAACGGGAGGCATCCGATGAATACGCCCGTCGCAATCGCCGCGCTCTCGCGCACCGAGCCACCGCCCTCGGTACGAAAGAAGAGGACGAGCCGTCGCAGACGGATGGGGAGCTCCCGTTCGTTGACACGTGTCCGCTGCGGGTCCGGCATAGTGTGGAGGGGAAGACGCGCATCATAGCGCCGTTGGCGGGATCGCGCATCTCGTGACCTGTCGACGCGGACAGGCCGCTAGGGGGAACGGCAGGTTACAATCCCGACACGTGAGCTTCACCGTCTCCGAACCGCGCCGAGTGGTCGTCACTGGCCTCGGCGTGGTCAGCCCTGTCGGGCTGGATGTGCCGACAGCGTGGCGACACATCGTCGAGGGCCGGTCCGGAATTCGCCCGATCACGCTGTTTCCGACCGATGATTTGCGCGTGAAGGTCGCGGGCGAAGCCTGGGGGTTCGACCCTCTCGCCTACCTGTCCGCCAAACAGGCCCGCCGCGCGGACCGCAACGTTCAATTTGCGCTCGTGGCGGCGATGGAAGCAATGAGGCAGGCGGGAATGACCTGGCCGCTCACCGGGGAAGACGCCGACACCACGGGCACTTACATCGGCAGTGGAGCCGGCGGCATCCGGACGTACGTCGCGCAGCAAGCCGTTCTCGATCGACAGGGTCCCAGCCGCTTGAGCCCGCTGCTGATTCCCATGTTCGTCATCGACTCGGCGTCGGTTCAGGTCAGCATCATGGCCGGCGCGTGCGGGCCAAACATGGGGATGGCATCCGCCTGCTCCACCGGAAACGACGCCATCGGCACGGCCTTTGACGTGATCAAGCACGGTGACGCGGAGAGGATGATCGCCGGCGGCGCGGAGGCCGCGGTGACGAGACTCGGGATCGGCGGCTTCGACCAGATGAACGCGCTGTCGCGCCGCAATGATGCGCCCGCGGGAGCCTCGCGTCCCTTTGATGCCGGCCGCGATGGCTTTGTGTTGAGCGAGGGGTCGGGCATCGTCATTTTGGAGGAGCTCGATCACGCCCTGAGACGTGGCGCGGCACCGCTGGCCGAGATCGTGGCGTGGGCCGCGACGGCCGATGCCGTACATTTCACCAAGCCGGACATGGAAGCCACACAAGCCGCCCGCGCCATCACGCGGGCTCTGCAGAAGGCCAATCTGGAACCCGCGCATGTTGGCTATATCAATGCTCACGCGACGGGCACCTTGCAAGGTGATGTGTTCGAGGTGCGCGCCGTGAAGCGCGCGTTGGGCGAAGCCGCCTACCAGGTGCCGATGAGCTCCACGAAGTCCATCACCGGACATCTCCTGGGCGCGGCCGGTGCGACGGAGTTCATTTGGTGCGTGTTGGCCCTGCGCTGTGGAGTCTTGCCGCCCACGATCAACTACTGCACACCGGACCCCCAGTGCGACTTGGACTTTGTGCCCAACGTCGCCAGGCGCGCAGACGTCGGTGTCGCGCTGTCGAACTCATTCGGCCTCGGAGGGCACAATACGGTGCTCGTGGTGAAGCGGTGGGAGCGGCCGTAGGACGACCGTGCCCTCAATCGGCCGTGGAGCCCGGCGGGGAGACGCCAGGATCCGGCTCGCCCTCGGTCCAACCCGTCGGAGGCGGAACGCTTCCGTCACGACGGCCCGCCTCGATGGTCTCGCGTGCCCACGTCCGGATGTCCTCCACCGCGCGATCGAGGCGGCCTGCCCACGCCTCCGGGGGGATCGGCGCACCGATGGTGACCGTGCCGCGCGCGCCGGGCATGCGCCGGGCAAAGTCCGACAAGTCCGGCGCCACATGGGTTCCATCGATGGCAACGGGCAGGAGCGGCAGGCCTGTCGCCTTCGCGACGATCCGGACAGCACCCGATTTGTACGGCAATAGTCTTCCATCCCGTGAGCGCGTTCCCTCGGGGAAAATCACGACGGAGGCCTCCCAATCCACAAGCCCTCGGGCCATGACCTTCAGGCGCGTGATGTCCTCACGGGTCGCCTCCCGAGAAATCAGCGCCGAGCCCCAGTGCCTCATGGCCAACGAGACGGTCGGGATGCCGTGCCCGAGCTCTTCCTTCGCCACGAACTTCACGTTCAGGCTTCGCAGCACCCACGGAAGGATCGCGATATCCGCGGTACTCTGATGGTTCGAGACCACCAGATAGCGGCCTGGGCGGACGGTGCCGCGCACCTCGAGTCTCGACCGGAGCAGTCGTAGCGTGAGCTCCGTCAGGGCGACGTGCCAATATCGAGTGACCAGATTCGCTCTGTGGACTCGAGTCTTGGAGCCTTGCGGGGCCAGCCACAGACACCAGATGCGGCCGATGACCTCGCCGGCCAGGCAGACGGTCAAGATGGCAACGAAGTAGAGGGCCAGGCGCCCCCACCGCACGACGGACGCGATCACGATGACATGGTAATGACGCCATTGGCACGAAGTCCAACGGCTGAGCTAAGATGTCGAAATGCTCAGCGATTTGCATGGGAATTGAAATCGGATCGGCTCGCCGGCCCGCGGAGGATCCCGTCCGAGAGTCCCCCGGGGGCACACCGCGACTTGTACCCGTGTGGGTTGCGGAGCTCACGAGAGAGCGCTTTTGCCACGTGACGGCCGGCTTCGACAACGCTCGCGAGATGGACATCCTCATGTTCCAACGGCGCGTGGTCGAGGCCTACGAAACGATTTTCGAGCAACTCGAGCCCACGGCGTTTGCTCACCCGGTTCGCTTCTGGGCCTTCGTGCCGGGGATCCACGACGATCTTGGGGCAGGACTCGATCGCTACATGGCGTTCAACGCCGGTCGGTACGGCGCCTTCGCCGCCCACTTCGGCCGTCCCACATCGTTCGATCGATCAATTCCCACGGCGTCTGCCGTCGGCGTGCAAGGCGACCAATTCTTGCTTCACTGCCTGGCCACGGACGAGCCCGGCCTGCCAGTCGAGAACCCGCGTCAGGTGTCGGCCTACCACTATTCACGCCGCTTCGGCCCGATGCCGCCCTGCTTCGCGCGGGCGACGCTGCTTCGCGGGCGCACCCATCAGCCGATGCTCCTCGTGGGCGGTACAGCCAGTATCACGGGCGAGGAGTCCCGTCATGCCGGCGATCTCGACGCGCAGGCGCGCGAAACATTCCGCAACCTGGCGAGCGTCGTGGCCTCGGCCGCTGGCCGCACACGGCCAGATGACCTGGGGACCGCTGAGATCAAGACGCTGCTGGCCGCCTTCCGCGAGTTGCGGGTCTACTACACGGACGCCGCACACCAATGCTCCCTCGGCGGCCTCGTCGACGCCACCTTTTCACCTCAGTGCAGGGTGGAGTGGATGCAGGCATCCCTGTGCCGACCCGAACTGCTGATTGAAATCGAGGGTCTCGCCCTTCCCCCTACTCGTCAGCGTGAGAGTTGAACCTTCGCTCGGCGGGCGACTGCGTCCAGCATGAGTCCTGCCATGAGCCCGGATCCCCTTCCTCCCCACCCAACGCTCGAGCGGTACTATGCCAGTGACGCGGAACGCCCGGAGTTCGTGAACGACATGTTCGACAAGGGCGCGCCGTACTACGAATGGGTCTGTCGTGTCATGTCCCTGGGAACTGGCGGGCAATATCGGAAGCGGACGCTGGGCGCCGTGGGGCTCGAGAAAGGGATGCGGGTCTTGGATGTCGCGACGGGCACAGGCCTCGTCTTGCGCGCTGCCGCCGAATTGAGCGGAGCCAGCAACCTCGCCATCGGCCTCGATCCCAGCAGCGGCATGTTGCTCGAGTGCCGCAAGCGCTGCGCCGCTCCGCTGGTCCAGGGACGCGGCGAGCATCTGCCGTTCGCCAGCGACCGCTTCGACCTGGTGAGTATGGGGTACGCACTGCGCCACGTCGCGGATCTGCGTGTGCTGTTCGACGAATACCGGCGCGTCCTCAAGCCGGGCGGGCGGGTTCTCCTCCTGGAGCTCACACAGCCGCAGTCCGCCGCCGGTCGCCGGCTGAACCAGCTGTTTCTCGGAACGGTGGTCCCAGGGCTGGCTCGACTCTGGGGGGGGGCCGCAGCCGCCCGGATGATGGACTACTTCTGGGACACGGTGAAGAACTGCGTGTCGCCCGATGTGATCCTGTCAGCGCTTCGAGATGCCGGCTTTCCAGAGCCGACGAGGACGGTCACGGGCGGCATTCTCAGCGAGTACCGGGGAATGCGACCGCGGTGACGGACCAAGCCTACTCCACACGCCGGACGACCGTGACGCCGGTGCGCTTCTCGAGCTGGGACAGGATCGACTCGTAGGTGTCGCCGGGCAGTTGCAGCACGACTTCCTCGCGGCCCACTCCCAGCGTCAGCCGGTGCCGTGTGGTTCTGACCAACATGATCCGGCGTTGCGTCCGCGAGTAGGTGGCCTTCTGTACGTTGCTGTAGGGCAGCGTGCGCAGGATGTTCGCATCTTCATCTTTGACGACGAGGCTCGTATCGCCGAAAGCGAGGATCGCGTCTTGCTCTTCGGTCTCGTCGTTGTTGGTGACGACCAACAAGATCTCCTCGAACTCCTCAACCGGAAGCTTGGGCGACGCGGCGGCGGCCGCCAGCGGCTTTGTCGCTTCCGTGGGCGTGGTCGGCGATTCCGGTGGTGCCGGGGGCGTGACCGGCTTTACCGCCACCGGCGCGGGGCCAGAGGGCTCGGGTCCTTTCACGATGCCCGGGTCTGGCGGCAGCGGCTGACGACTGGCGGGGCCAGGTCGGTCCACGACGCCCGGGTCTCGCGCCGCTGGCTGACGACTGATGGGGGGAGGTCGATCCACGACGCCCGGGTCTGGCGCCGCGGGCTGGCGGCTGACGGGGGAAGGTGCGGGGGAAGGTCGGTCCACGGCTCCCGGGTCTGGCGCCACAGGAGGCCGGCTGACGGGATCAAGCCGGCCCACGACACCCTGGTCGACCACCGGGGCGGGATTGGACGGTGGACTCATATCCTGCGCAGGGACAGGCGGACCGGGTGTGTCCGCCTGCTGAGAGCGCCAGAGTATGAGTCCAGACGAGGCGCCGACCAGCGCGCCAATCAGGGCGACTGCGGGCCACACTGCGCGCGTCCAGCTGCCAGGCTGAGTGACGAGCCGCGGTTGAACTGGCGTCGGCGCCACAGGTATCGCGTCACGCCCGGTTTCGCCCACGCCGCGAATCTTCACGTCGAGGGACTGGAAGAATTTCTCCAACTCAGAGTGGGAAGACTCGCCGAACCAGTGCGACAAATCAGCAGCCTGCAGACGCCTGAATTCAAGCGGTATCTTCGTTTCTTCGATCAAGGCGGGCACCAGGATTTTTCTTCGCATGGCCTCGGCCGCCTCGGTTTTCACCCAGCTCGACGCAACGGAGGCTTTCGACCACAGCACGACCACGCACTTCGCGGAGTCCAGCGCTTCCTCAATGACCTGGTCGTATTCCTTTCCGGGTGGAATCGTGCGGTCCCACCACACCGACCACCCCCGGCCGTCCAGTGCCGTCGAGACCAGTTTTGCGCGCTCCCGGTCGGCGCTGGCGTAGCTGATGAAGACGTCGCTCATAAGACCTCGCTCCCCGGTTTCTCCAGGGCCGCGTGCAGCGCCTCCGATCGTAACCCCCTCCGGCTCATCTCGTCGAGCACGCGCGGCAGGGCATCCAGGACAACGGGCCTGCCGCGTGCGTCGCGAGCCGAGGAGGCATCGTGCAGGAGCAGGATGTCGCCTCCTCGAAGACCGCGTCCCAGCCGGGCCGCAACGCGGGCTCCATCGCGCGTCACGGTGTCGAAACCGCGGCGGGTCCAGGACACCAGGAACAGGCCGGCTCCGGCAAGCACGACAGAGAGCCACGGATTCTGGACGCCGGCGGGCGGGCGGAAGAAATTCGGCCGGCCACCGCCCGAACGACCGATCGCCACCTGGGCCTGCTGAATCTCGTGTCGAAGCCCACGGGGTCCGCGGAACGCGAACCCGTTCGGGTGGCTGTAGGTGTGGTTTTCCACGCCGTGGCCTCGATCGCGGATGGCTGCCACGATGTCCGGGTACGCTTCGGCGCGGCAGCCGACGCAGAAGAACGTCGCTCGGGCGCCCGACTGCTCCAGCAGATCGAGGACCGCCGGTGTGACGTGGGGATCTGGTCCGTCATCGAACGTCAGGGCAACAACGCCGCCCTGTGCCTGCGCCTCGGGCAAGCGCGTAATGTTGGGGCCAAGCCAAGTGGATCGAGGGAACAGACCGGCACCGAGAACCGCGTGGTTGCCAACCAGAGCGGTCAGCATGAGGGGCCAGGAGCTCGGGAACGCGAGCATGGTGGCAAGGGCCACACCGTGCAGGCCGGCGCTCGCCGTGAGGAACGGGGACGTCGAGTGCCGCGCGACGCCCTTTGCGCTGGAGGTCCCCGACACGTCGAGATACTATCTCATCTCTCTCACGTCAGGTATGAGGCCACGCGCGAGCTACGATGTCGCGATTGTCGGGGGAGGGCCGGCAGGGTCCGCCGCGGCCAGCATCCTCGCCCGGCGTGGCCACCAGGTGATCGTTTTGGAACGCGAGCGTTTTCCCCGGTTCCATATTGGCGAGTCGCAGTTGCCGTGGATCAACGACATTCTCGCAAAGATCGGCGCCGAGGAAGCCGTCGCCGCCCAAGGGTTCGTCCAGAAATGGGGAGCCAGTTTCACGACCGCGGACGGTGAAGCCGACCAATACGCAGACTTCACGCAGGCGTACGAGGTGCCGCGTCCCCAGACGTACCAGGTGCCGCGTGCCACATTCGATCACGTGCTGCTCGAGCACGCCGCCACATGTGGCGCACGCGTCTTGCAGGGCCGCGTCACGAAGCACGCGGCGTTCGACGCGGACGGCGTCACCGTCACTCATGCGGGCGCCGACGGCAGCGAAGAATCGGTGCGCGTGGCCGCGGTCATCGACGCCTCCGGACGTGCCGGGTTCCTGGCAAAGCAGTTCGGTCGGCGGCGCCAGGATCCGCTGCTCAGGAACATCTCGGTTCATAGCCAATACACGGGGATTCCTCGGCATGAGGGGAAGCGCGCGGGTGACATTCGCCTGGTGACCCGGCCCGACAGAGGCTGGTTCTGGTTCATTCCGATTACCGACACCGTCATGAGCGTAGGTGCCGTGGTGCCGCAGGCGGTCTACAATGCCAGCGCCAAACCGACGCCGGAGGCGACGCTCGCGTGCTTCCTGGCCGAGACGCCGGCGGCCGCACGGCTCGTCGCGAACGCGACGCCAATCACGCCTGCGCGTTTCGAGGCGGATTACTCATATCTCCACAGCCGCCACGCCGGTGATCGATTCGTCCTGGCTGGCGACGCCGGATCGTTCCTGGACCCGATTTTCTCCACCGGCGTACTGCTGGCGATGCAGTCGGGCATCGAGGCGGCAGAGGCGATCAGCGAGGGCCTGCGCGACGGCGACCTGCGGGCTCGACGCTTCGCCGCATTCGAGCGGCGACTCGTCCGTCGCTACCATTACTTCCGGCGATTCGCCACCGGATTCTACGATCCGGCATTCCGCGACTTGTTCTTCAGCCGTTCGTCCCGGTTCGGCCTCTACGAGTCGGTCCTCTCGGTTCTTGGTGGCAACTGGCGTCCGACACTGGCGACGCGCCTCCGGATCGAAGCCTTCTTCGTCCTCGTCGCGTTTCAGCGCCTCAAGAGGAGGCTCAACGCGGGATCACTGATGCCGCCGCACGACGCCGCTGGGAGGGTCGAGAAAGCTTAGTGGGCCACTAGTGCGCATCGCCGCCGCCATCCCGGCCTATGACGCGGCCCATTCGGTGGGATCGGTCGTCGCCCGTACCCGGGCCGTCATCGAGGACGTGCTCGTGGTCGACGATGGCTCGAAGGACGGCACTGCACTGGCGGCCCGCGCAGCCGGAGCCGAGGTCCATGTCTTTCGGGAAAATCGCGGGAAAGGCGCTGCGCTGGGCGCCGCGTTCGCCATCCTGTTCTCGCGGGGCTTTGCCGGTGTCGTGACCATTGACGCCGACGGACAGCACCTGCCCGAAGAGATCCCCCGCCTGCTCGCGGCCGCCCCAGGCGCCGACCTGGTCCTGGGCACGCGCGATCACCTTTTTGCCGAGATGGGAACCCTGCGCCGTCTGAGCAACAGGCTCTCGTCGAGGGCCATCTCATGGGCTGCGGGTCAGGCGATTTCGGATGTGCAGACGGGCTTCCGCCTCTATACGCGCGAGCTCATCGACCGCACGAGATTCCCAGAATGCGGCTTCGAAGCAGAGAGTGCGGTCGTGGTGCGCGCCGTCCGCCTCGGCATGCGCGTCAGGACAACACCCATCCATCTCGGGCACGCGGACGGCCGGAGTACCAGTCACTATCGACCGGTTCTGGACAGCCTGCGCATCGCGGCCGGAGTCCTGCGCGCACGCTTCTCGAGCGACACATGATTTCGGATCCGGCCTTCATCCGTTCCAACAGCCGCCCGGCGCCTCGGCACGGGCCGGCCCTGGGTCCTACGCACCGCCTGCTGGGGCGCTTCCACGTCACGGGCGTTTTCTGGTATCGGTTCGCCTACTGGGCCTTTACGCGCCTGCCACCGTGGACCGAGTGGGTCATCGTCACGGTCTTCACGACGTTCTTCTTCCTCGCACTTGGTCGCATCCGCGGTGCGCTGGCGTCCAACCTCGAGCCTGTTCTCGGGCCGGCGGGCCGCTGGGAATCGCTGCGACGTTCATACCGGACGTTGTGGGCGTTCGCGTGGTGTTTCACCGAGCGCTACCGGCGTCTGGCGGCTCCGGAGCGCTTCAGCGCCACGATCGACGGCGAGGAGCACTGGCGTCAGGTGATGGAGGGAACAGGCGGAGTGGTGCTCGTCACCGCTCACGTCGGCCCCTGGGAAAACGCGACCCACGTCGGCGCGTCGAATTCACCGCGACGTATACATATTGTCCGGGAGAAAGAGATCGATCCGCGGGCCCAACAATTCACCCAAGAGCTCCTCTCCCGCTCGGGCAACACCTTCATTACTCATTTTGCTGGAGAGGAACTGAGCCTCGCGCTCGAGCTCGCAAACGCCCTTCGCGCCGGTGACGTGGTCGCGCTGCAGTGCGACCGCCCACGCGAGGGGGGCCGGACGATCGTCGTCAGCTTGTTCGGCCGACCGATGCCGTTGCCAACCGGACCGGCCGCGCTGGCCCGGGCAGCCCATGTCCCGATCCTTCCGGTCTTCAACTTTCGAGACGGCCGTTTCCGTGGGCGCAGTGTTGTCCGTGCTCCAATTTGGGTCCCGCGCACCTCCGATCGCGATGCCGATGTGGCCGACGCCACCAATCGCCTCGCGGCGGAGATCGAGTGGGCGATCCGCCAGCGCCCGCACCAGTGGTTCTGTTTCCGCCGGCTGTGGGAGTAGACGCCGAGCAGCCACCTTGAATGAGTTACAGCACGGCCAAGGTGAGACTACCGGATGCGACGAGGCGACCGTCCGCGGTGACATCACCCTCGACCTTGCAGAGCCGGCCAAGCCGGCCCGCCACTCGGGCCGTCGCTTCCAGAGTCACTCCGGGTCCTGCGGCTGCGGGAAACTTGAAAGGGCCGACCGCGGCGACACGCAACTCGCGCGTCCCCATCCGGCCCTCGGCGGAAGCGGCGGCGATGCCACCTGCCTGCGCGAGCATCTCAATCAGGATCACGGCGGGAACGACCGGGGATCCGGGAAAGTGGCCCTCGAAGTAGAAATCGGCCGCGTCAGCGACGCGTCGACCGATCGCGCTCTCGCCGGGCACGACGTCGACGACAACTTGCAGGAGCCGCATCGCGGGCTGGTGCGGCAGGCAGTCGATCCATGGCGTCGAGGGCTACAATACACTGACACGGGCGCGGTCACGAGCCCCGGCGCACGACGCCGACAGTAGGCGCGCATGCCCGGCGCCGATCTCGCCGGCGCTACACTATACCGCCGGCTGTTTCTTGCCCGGCGGAACGGCCTCTCACATGAGCGCCATCATCGAACGATTCGCTCGAATCCAACGAGACACGCCGAACCGCCCCCTTATTCACCTGCCGGTTTCCGGCACGCGGTGGACCGCGTCTGACCTCTGGATGCGTCAGGGGATCGTGCGCGATCGTCTCCTCTCCCTCGGCCTGCAGGAACAGCAGTTGGTGATTTCCGCTCTTGGCAACAGAGCTGAAGGCCTGGCGCTGTTTCTCGCCTGCCGCGCGTTCGGCGCGGCGCTGATGCCGGTCGATGCGGACACGACCCAAGCCGAGGTGTTCGAGCTCGCGGCACGTTTCCGCGCCGCGGCTGTCGTGTTGCCGTCTCGGGCCGCGGCCGATGAGCTTCCGTTGTTCGCTGATGTGAGCGTCGTGTTGACCGACGATCAGAATCCGGGTTCGTACCGGAATGCCGCCGTGATGAAGCTCACATCCGGCTCGTCCGGCCTTCCGAAAGCCACGCTCACCGGCGAGTCGCACCTGATCCTCGACGCCGAGAGCATCATGCTCGGGATGGGCATCGAGCCCGGCGATACCCAAATCGCGGCCATCCCGCTGTCGCACGCGTACGCGATCGGCAATCTGGTCATGCCGCTCCTGCTGCAAGGCACCGCCTTCGTGCTGCGCGAGTCATTCGTGCCCCAACGTCTTGCTGCGGACGCGCGGAAGTTCGGCGCCCGCGTGTTCCCTGGCGTGCCCTTCATGTTTCTGTATTTCAACGAACACCCGCCCGCCGACGGCTGGCCTCCGTGCCTGCAGTTGTTCATCTCGG
>MEKT01000051.1:12331-13312 GCA_001767435.1 Acidobacteria bacterium RIFCSPLOWO2_02_FULL_65_29
GAGCGAAACCGGCGGCATCACCTACGATGAGACCGACGTGGTCGACGATCGCCCGGCACATGGGCGCGCCCTGCCTGGCGTCACCATCACCCTGAAGCCGGACGAGGGCGCACCGAGAGGCGGCGGCCGCGTATTCGTTCAGGGCGCCGCGGTGTGCCACGGGTACGTCGACGCCGCGGAGGACGAGAGCTTCACGCACGGCGGGTTTCTCACCGGAGACTACGGCGAATTCGACGATGACAGGCGATTGACGTTGACGGGCCGAGTCTCTTCGTTCGTGAATATCGCCGGCCGCAAGGTGCAGCCCGAGGAGGTCGAGGAGGTGCTCAGGTCGATGCCCGGCGTCGCGGACGTCCGTGTACTGGCCGCGCCGGACCCACGGCGAGGCCAACAGATCGCCGCGTGCCTCGTGGCGCGCGCGCAGATGACGACCGTCGAAGTCCGGCGCTACTGTGCGGGACGACTCGCGCCGTACAAGATCCCTCGAGCCGTCGTCTTCGTGGAGGCGATTCCGCTGACGGCTCGCGGCAAGACGGACCGGCGCGCGCTCGACGAATTGGTGCGAGCGCATCTGGCGAACAGCCAGTAACGATCGTGAGGGGGTGTTTGTGCGAATCCAGCCAATGATTATCAATAGGTTGCTGATCGCATTGGCACTCGTGCCCTGGCTCGCTCAGCCGGCCGCGGCCGACACGCCCAAGGCCGACGTTGCCATCGGCTACAGCATCCTGAGTACGGCGTTCGTCATTCAACCGGGAGGTGGCGTTGACATCGCCGTGCGCCCTCACGTCGCGATTCGGCTACAAGGAGACTATCGGGCGGTTCGAGATGAAGGAGAAGCTTTCGGCGAGCTTCGGTTTGCCGCCGGTGTCGTGTTCGGATTCGGGATGCGGTAGGACCTGGGGTGTCAACAGCGCCCACTCCACAGTCGGCAGTCGCCAGTCTCAGTCGCCGCGTGTCCCAAAGTCCCGAGTCCCGAGT
>MEKT01000052.1 GCA_001767435.1 Acidobacteria bacterium RIFCSPLOWO2_02_FULL_65_29
ATGGATTGAATCTGCCACGCGGGCATGGATTGAATCTGCCACGCGGGCCAGAGGATCTCGCTTCAGCAACGGCAGCGCGTCCCGGATCTCTTTCTTGTTGGCCTGTTTTGTTTCCAACCGCTCCCGGCGCGCCGAACTGTAGATGGGCACCTCGCGCCCGTCGCTCCGAGTGATCACGCGAATGAGCTGCTCGGGCACCTGCCGATACGTATGAATGAACCAGCCGCGGTCTCGTTGCTCCCAGACGCGGAGGCCATCGACCCGGTAACGCCGAATATCTTCAGCAGCCG
Source organism: Acidobacteria bacterium RIFCSPLOWO2_02_FULL_65_29 (assembly GCA_001767435.1). Classification (GTDB taxonomy): domain Bacteria; phylum Acidobacteriota; class Vicinamibacteria; order Vicinamibacterales; family CAVVIG01; genus 2-02-FULL-65-29. The sequence goes on from MEKT01000052.1 coordinate 291, forward strand.
ACACCGGGACTCCGAATTCAAGGAGAGCCGCCTGCGCATGCAGAAACGGCCCGCCCCGAAACCCAAACCGCCGCTTGGTCTTGTAACACAGGATTCGGGTGACGGGGTGGACATAGAGGCCGCTCACCAGCTCGATCGCGCCCCATCGGCGCTTGTGGTACAGACGACCATCGTCGCCCAACCAGCTGTCCTGCTCCACTTCCCAGCGAATGTGATCGAAGATGTGCTGCCCGGTCAGCGACCGAGTATCGAGCGTCTGCGTCATCTCCGACCAGATTTTGTCCCAGGGACGCCCGACCTGTTTCCGGAGATATCCGCGCAGCGGCCCGAGCACGTCCGAAAACTCTTTCGCGTTTCCGCTGTACTGCCGGTGACGTGCGACTGGCGCGCGCCTCGGACCATGGTCGTCTAAGTCGTACTCGACCTTGGTTAGACGGCGACCCCACTTCCGGCTCGGGTTCCGATGCCCCCGTCGCGGCGCCTCGGTGACCACCTTGGCCATGTCTCTTCGCATGACTGTTCCTCCATCTACGTCATAGAGCACCTCCCATGAGCGTCATGACCATTGAGGGTGATTTGAGTCAAACGATTCGCCACTGGCTCGACGCCGTTCGCGTCGGACGACGACGATGGCATCGTCGTCGCACAACTGTCAAGCCAAGCGGTCACCGAGCCCAGAGGGTTTCGACACCTACGCTGTGACGGCCGCCAACGTACAACTCGCCTCCTCCGGGCTGGCCTTCGCCTCCACTGTGTCCTCTGCCTGAATGACCAGAGCCGCGCCAAGCACGTGGAGGATCTTCTGAAGCGCCGACAGCGAGAGGTCGCCGCGACTGGCGAAGACGCAACTGAGCTGGCCTTGGGGGTTGACTGACCGTCAACCCCGCGAGGCGCCGAGTTTCGTGCGCAGCCTTCGTGAGTCCTCTGGACCTGCAGGCGGAGACAGGGAACCGCCCACCCGCGCCGCCGGGCGGCCGACTGTGTTGTGTCCATTATCTATTATTTGCACAACATTATTGTGTTGTGATAGTAATAGCACACAACGGAGGAACTGCATGGCATACGTCCGTCGCAGAGGGAACCAGTTGGCCATCGTCCACGGTGAAAGGGAACCAACGAGCGGAAAGGTCCAGCAGCGGATCCTCTTTACGCTCTACTCCAAGGCCGAGGCGATCGAGGTCCTTGGGCGCGGCGCCAAGGGCGGTGCGGAGCGCTTTCGCGACCTCCTCGAGCGGCAGTACCCGGATCTCAAGTTCACCTGGAAGAAGATCCGGCGCACGATCGAGGAGCACCTCGACGCGCTGCCGGACACCTACGAGTACCGCTCGCAGCGCCTACGCGCGCGTTTTCGGGACGACCTCTGCGCGTTCACCCGACAGCTTATCCTCTCCGACCCGCAGGATCTTGCATCAGCCGCGCATGTCATCCAGGAGCACCACCACGAGCTCGAGTATCTGGCGGACCTGATCGCCTGGCGGCTCAAGCTCCGAGACCAGCCGCAAAGCGAGTGGAACATGGATAATCCCTTCTACTGGAGGTTCGCCCTGCAGGGTCGCGCGGTGCCGCCCGATGCCGAGGAGCACGCGGCCGGTCTGTACCAGCGTGGTGAGTACGAGCGGGCAGAGGCGGTCTTCCGGCTCCTCGTCGATTGCTTCGATGGATACGCGGAGGGCTACAACTACCTCGGACTCATCGCGCTCGAGCACCGCAAGCTCGACCAGGCCATCGAGCACTTCAGGACGACCATCGAGCTGGGACGCAAGCGCTTTCCCGCGCGCATCAGCAAGAAGCGCTACTGGAGCGACCACTCGACGCGCCCGTACATGCGCGGCCTATCCAATCTGGCCCTGACGATGAACGAGGCAGGGCGCTTCGCGGACGCACTTGCCCTCTGCGACAAACTGACCGACGAATGCGGCGACGAGCGGACGGCCACATGGTACCGCGCGGTCGTCTCTCTCAACACTCGTCGGTGGGAGCAAGCGGCCGATGCCGCGCAGCGAACGGTGGGACTCGATACCGCGGGTGGGTTCCACGCGGCCTTCGCGTACTTCGAACTCGGCCAGCGCAACAGGGCGTTGGAAGCGTTCCTGTACGCGGCCCTCACTCACCCCAGAGCCGCGCGGATGCTGGCGGGTGCGAAGACACACGGGAGGCAGGCGGCAACGTCGCGCGACGACGCCGAGGATCACAATATGGGTGTGTCGCTGCTCCGCAGTCTGCATGCCTTCCTGCGAGACCAACCGCGGGCGTCCAAGCGGTTCTTCAGCGCCCTTATACGCGACGCCCGCGTCATGCGGCTCCTCGACGAAAGCGCCACGGTCGTGCGCAGGTGGCACGAGCAGCATCGGACCGGAGAACGCGAGGCATTCGACCGGATGCAGCTGATGCGCTCGCCGGAGTTCGCCAAGGCCGAGGCTGCCAAGCTGCGGGATCTGATCGCGGCGCCTGGCGCCGGGGCCGGGCGCGTGATTCATTGAGGCCTGTCGAAACACACTGGCCGCGTGGCTTGGCCGAAGCGGACAAGAGACGCGAGGCGCTCGAACTCCTTCGTCTTGAGAAGCAACTCGATCAGCGAGTCGAGATCCGAATGCTTGGCCATCACCGCTGACCTCGGTCCTGATTCCGGGTACCGGCCCTTGCCCTTCCGCCCCCGGCTGCATAGGGCGAGGATGTTCGACGGTTGGCGTGTGTTTGGAGCGTTCAACCGATCGAGGAAAGAAGCTCACTCGCCCATCTCATCGAGCGTCGGAGGCAGCAGACGTTTGGGTGCCGTTCCGATGGAGCGAGCAGACGCTCGCCGCACACGGCCCAGGCGCGGGCACCCAGTCCTACGCGCTGGGAAAAAGAGGGGCGTTCCGCACGGTAATGGGTTCGCCGGCAACGACGTCTCCACTCGCCCGTCACCAGCGAAAGGCCCGCTCAGGGTCAGCGCCTCACGTTACCGCGCCTGCGGCAGCGCGAACGCCAGGTACTCGCCCGAGTAATTGCCGCCGCTCACCGCGACGATGAGGTACTGGCGGCCGCCCAGCATATAGGTCATCGGCGATCCGCTTTGCTGGGCCGGCATGACCACCGCTCCGACCTCGGCGCCCGTCGCCTTGTCATACGCGCGCAGCATCGCGCCTCGCGGCCGGCCCGGCATCGTGGTGGCCTGGGGCTCGCCGGCGATCACGAGGGTCTTGGTCACGAGCGCGCCGACCGCCCCGGCCTGGCCCGTCCGCGGCACGTTGACGCCCTTGAGCGCGGGGTGATTGCGCACCGAGTCGGGCGTCTCGCCGTGAGCGACCTGCCACACGTGCTCGCCCTTCGACATGTCGATCGCGGTGATACGGCCGTACGGCGGCTTCAAGTAGGGCAGGCCTTGCGGGTTCGGTCCTCCGCCGCCACCACCCTCCCCGCCCGTGGCCGGAGCCGCGGGCTTGGGCGGCGGCGCGTCCGCGCCGGCGTTCTCGCCAGGCCCTGTGATGTATCGGACGCCGGTCCGCGCATCCCCAAGGACGTAGCGGATGTCCGAGAACTCCCGGCTCGGCGGAGGCATCAAGCCAATGGGCACGAGCGACGTGTACGAAGGGGCGTACAGAATCTGTGTTTCGGGATCGTACGCGCCGCCAGGCCAGTTGGTCCCGCCCGACGATCGGAACCCGGCGATCGGACCGTCCGCCCTGCTCAAAGGCGGCGGCGTGAAGATCGGCCCCATTTTGTACCGCGACATCAGCTTCACGGCTTCGGCCCGAAGCGCCGGCGTGTAGTCGATCAAGGCCCCTTCAGTGACGCCCTGGTGATCGTAGGGCGGAGGTTTGGTGGGAAACGGCTGCGTGGGCGACGCCTTCTCTCCGGGGACGTCGGACGGCGGGACCGGCCGTTCCTCGATCGGCCACACGGGTTGCCCGGTCACCCGATCGAAGGTGTAGACCATCGCCTGCTTGCCCATCACCGAGACCGCTTTGATCGGTTTACCTCCGACGGTCAGGTCCTCGAGGATGGGCGCCGTCGAGACGTCCATGTTCCAGAGCGGATGATGCACCAGCTGAAAGTGCCATCGCCGCTTGCCGGTTTTCAGATCGACGGCCACGAGGCTGTCGGCGAACAGATTGCTGCCTGGCCGATGGCCGCCGTAGAAGTCTGACGTCGGCGTTTCAACCGGCAGGTACGCCAGGCCGAGCTCCTCGTCGATCGCCATCTGGTTCCACACGCCCACGTTGCCGTTGTAGGCCCACGAGTTTTCTTCCCACGTTTCGTTACCGAACTCGCCAGGCCGGGGAATCGTGTTGAAGGTCCAGAGGCGGCGGCCGGTGCGCACGTCGAACGCTTGCACGAGGCCTTTCGTGTTGTTGTGCGTCTTCGGCGTGTGCCCTTCGCGGAACGCCGAGCCGACGAGCACGGTGTCGTTGCCGATGGCGGGTGTCGCGTGGAGCCCGATTTCACCGCCGATCGGATCGATCGGCTGGCCGCTGCCGTACACCGCGGTGGCCTTCAGATCGACGCTGCCGTTCCTGCCGAACGACTGCACGCGCATGCCGGTCTTCGCGTCAAGGGCGACAAGGAAATAGCCTGGTGTGACGTAGAGGATTCGCTCCTCCTTGCCATCAGTCCAGTACGACAGGCCGCGTCCGGACAGTTGCCGCGGCGCGGCGGCGCCGCGCGCGCCTTCGGGCTCGCCGTGCACCCATCGCAGCTCGCCCGTCGCCGCGTCGAGCGCCACCACCGCGCGCCGCGTGCCCGCCGTCGTGTAGACGACGCCGCCGACCATGAGCGGCGTGCCTTCGAGCTTGTACTCAGGACGGTTACCGAGGCTGTCGGTCTTGAACCGCCACGCCACCTCGAGCGAGTTGAAGTTGCTCGCATCAATCTGCGCGAGCGGCGAGTAGTGGTGGTTCCGGTAGGTGCCGTGATACGCCGGCCACTCGCCGTTGGCCGTCCCCGAGGGGCGCGACTGCGCCGGCAGATTGGGGCTCGTCCACCACAGCACGGCAGCCGCGATGACGAGCGCGGTGGGTGTGGCGCGGCTGGCAGCTCGACTGATCATGATCATCACCCCTTGCAAGGCACTCGATTCCCTCGGCTCTGCGGTCCGTGCGAGCTCTGCGTTGACCGTCGTGACGCGGCGTGTGGCTCCGTTCACCGCGGATATTGAGCCATCGCGTGGCCGGCGTCAATACGTTCTTTCGACGCGTACGGGCGCGATTCAGACTTGATACGATGGAGTTTGCGATGCCTCTGCATTCTAGGGAAGTGGTCGCACTGACCGTCCCGAAACGCAGCCATACATGACATCGACATCGAGACGCGTCACGACTGACCGCGGTGACGCGGGTATCCGCCTGGATCTCGTGCTCCGGCGGCATCTCGCCGATGTGCCGGCGGCCACGCGCACCCGCGTCCAATCGTGGATCGAGAGCGGACGTGTGTCGGTGAATGGCGCGACGGTCCGCCGCGTGTCGGGCCGCGCCGCGCTGGGCGACGTCCTGGCGGTCGTCCTCCCCGCCGCGGTGCGCGGCCGGACGTCGCGCGCTGTGATGACGGCCGAACCGATCGATCTCGACATCCTGTACGAAGACGACGACCTGATCGCGCTCAACAAGCCCGCCGGGATGGTCATGCATCCGACCTACGGACACCCGGACGGCACGGTGATGAACGCGCTCCTGTGGCACGCGCGCTCGTGGCCGGCGCCCCAGAGGCCCTCGCTCGTGCAACGACTCGACAAGCTCACCTCCGGCATCGCCATCGTCGCCAAGACGAAGGCCGTTCACGCGGCACTGCAGCGGACGCTGGCGTCCGGTCGGAGCGCGAAGGATTATCTGGCTGTCGCCTACGGACGGGTCGGCGTCGCTCGAGGTGTGATCGACCTTCGCCTCGGCCGGGACCGACACGACCGCCGCCGCGTCGTGGCCTCGGCCACCGAAGGCGCACCGAGCCGCACCGCGTTCGAACGGATCGACCGCGTCGCGGCTCCGCGCGTGGGGATCGCCCTTCTCCGTTGCCGGCTGCTCACGGGCCGCATGCATCAAATCCGGGTGCATCTTGCGGCGCGCGGCTGGCCTCTCGTCGGCGATCCGACGTACGGCGAACCGCGCTGGTCGGCGATCGACGATCAGGATCTTGCGGCAGCACTGCGTGACTTCCCGAGGCAGGCGCTCCATTCGTGGCGCGTTGGATTGACCCACCCGACGACGCGCGCCCGTTTGGTTCTTCAGGCGCCGCCACCGCGTGATTTCCAGGATCTACTCGGCACCTGCGGCTTCCGGACGTTGTCTACCACGAAGGTCGGACAATAATGAGGTCGACATTGCCTCTCCTCGCGCTCTGGCTCATCGCGTTCTCGGTCGTCTCTGCCTCGTGCTCGAGCCCGGCGCCGACGTCCACCTCCGCCCCTGCGAGTACTGCCGTGTCAAACGCCGATACCGACATCCACTCGTTTGCGAGGCCCGCAGAGGCGCGTGTCACCCACGTCGCGCTCGACCTCAAAGCCGATTTCGACGCCAAGCGTCTGAGCGGCACCGCGAAATTGACTCTCGACCGGCGGCCCGACGTGAGCCAGATCGTCCTCGATACGCGCGACCTGACGATCGAGCAGGTTGCCGATCCTTCCGGGCAGAAGCTGGCCTTCGCGCTTGCGCCTCCCGATCCGATCCTTGGCCGCGCGCTTACGGTTGTGCTACCAGCGGGCACCTCGGAAATCGCCGTCACCTATCAGACGAGTCCGACAGCCGAGGCGCTGCAGTGGCTCGATCCCGCGCAGACGGCCGGCAAGAAGCGCCCCTATTTGTATTCCCAGGGCCAGGCGATTCTGACGCGCACGTGGATTCCGACGCAGGACAGTCCCGGCATCCGGCAGACCTACTCGGCCCGGATCGTCGCGCCGGACGGCCTGCGCGCGGTGATGAGCGCCGAGCAGCTCACGCCCGACGGTGTCGCGACAGAGGGCGGCCGCGCGTTCGAATTCCGCCTCACGCACCCGATCCCGCCCTATCTCATTGCCATCGCGGTGGGCGACATCGCATTTCGCGCAAACGGACCGCGCACGGGTGTCTACGCCGAAGGCCCCGTCGTCGACGCCGCGGCCGGCGAGTTCGCGGATCTCGAGAAGATGGTCGCAGCGGCCGAGGCGCTGCTCGGGCCGTACCGATGGGGCCGATACGATGTGCTCGTCCTCCCGCCGTCCTTCCCGTTTGGCGGCATGGAGAATCCACGTCTGACGTTCGCGACGCCGACCGTGATCGCCGGCGATCGATCGCTCGTGTCGCTCGTCGCGCACGAGCTCGCGCACTCCTGGTCGGGCAATCTCGTCACCAACGCGACGTGGAGCGACTTCTGGCTGAACGAAGGCGTGACGAGCTACGTCGAGCTGCGCATCATGGAGGCGCTGTACGGACCGGGGCGCGCCGCGATGCTCGAAGTCATAGCCCGCAGCGAGCTACAGAACGAAATCACGAGAGTTGGCGGTCCGGGATCGCCCGACACGATCCTTCACGTCGATCTCAAAGGCCGTAATCCCGACGATGGGGCGACCACGATTCCGTACGACAAGGGCGCGGCGCTGCTGCGACTGGTCGAACACACCGTCGGGCGTGAGCGCTTCGACGCGTATCTGAAGGGCTATCTCGATCGGCATGCCTTCCGGTCGATCACGACGGCCACGTTCCTCTCCGATCTTCGATCGAACCTGATTCGTGGCGACGAGGCGCTGGAAAAAACGCTCAAGCTCGACGAGTGGGTCTACCGGCCGGGATTGCCCGACAACGCCACCATTCCGCATTCCGACGAGCTGGCGCGCGTGGAGCAGGACGCGAAGGCGTTCGCCGCCGGCGCGCAG
>MEKT01000053.1 GCA_001767435.1 Acidobacteria bacterium RIFCSPLOWO2_02_FULL_65_29
GATCGGCGCGGGGCACGCCGGCTGCGAGGCTGCGTATGCCGCGGCGCGGCTCGGCGCGCACGTCGGGCTTTGTACGCTTGCGCCCGACACGGTGGCGCACATGCCGTGTAATCCGGCCGTCGGCGGCACGGCGAAAGGGCACCTGGTGCGCGAGATCGACGCGCTGGGGGGCCTCATGGGCCGGGCGATCGACGCGACGGGCATTCAGTTCAAGCTGCTCAATCGGAGCCGGGGCCCAGCCGTGTGGTCGCCACGCGCGCAGGCCGACAAGAAGATCTACGGCCAGTGGGTCAGGCGGGCGCTCGAGGCCGAGCCGAACATCGAGTGGATCTTTGGCAAGGCCGGACGCGTGCTCGTCGAAAACGGACGGATCGTCGGCCTTGCGATGGAAGACGGCGGCAACGCGTTCGGCTGTCGCGCGCTCGTCGTCACCACGGGAACGTTTCTGAACGGGCTGATTCACATCGGTCCCGAACAGCATCCGGCTGGCCGCGCCGGCGAGCCCTCGTCGCACGAGCTCGCCCAGTCGTTGAAGGCGCTCGGCTTCGAACACGGACGGCTCAAGACGGGCACGCCGCCGCGACTCGATCGTACGACCATCGACTTCGACCTGCAGGTGTCGCGCGGCATCTTCAGACCCGAGCACGGCGACGATCCACCGGTCCCTTTCTCGTTTCTGACGAGCCGTATCGATCGCTCGCAGATCGACTGCTATTTGCTTCACACCAACGATCGCGTCCGCGATCTGGTGCGCGCGAACGTCGATCGCTCGCCACTCTTCAACGGGCAGATCCGCGGCATCGGTCCGCGATACTGCCCATCGCTCGAGGACAAGATCGTCCGGTTTCCCGACAGAGAGCGGCATCAGATTTTCCTCGAGCCCGAGGGGATCGACTCACGCGAGATTTACGTCAATGGCTTTTCGATGAGCCTGCCGCGCGATGTGCAGGCGGATCTCGTGCACGCGCTGCCCGGGCTCGAGGATGCCGTGCTGCTCCGCCCGGCGTACGCCGTCGAGTACGACTTCATCCAGCCGACCGAGCTCACCCGCGCGCTCGAGACCAAGCGAGTGGCCGGGCTCTTTCTGGCCGGGCAGATCAACGGCACGTCCGGATACGAGGAGGCCGCCGCGCAAGGCCTGGTCGCCGGCATCAATGCGGCTCTTCTTGTCCGCCGTGCCGAGCCACTTTTTGAGCTGTCCCGCTCCGAGGCGTACATCGGGATCCTCGTCGACGACCTGATCACAAAGGGCTGCCTCGAGCCGTACCGCATGTTCACGTCTCGCGCCGAGCACCGGCTGGTGCTCCGCATCGACAACGCCGATCTTCGACTGACGCCGCGCGGCCGCGGCGTCGGACTGGTCGACGAGGAGCGGTGGGCGCGATTCGAATCCAGGCGGGAGCGCTTCGAGCGGAACCGTGTCACGCTGGACCGCACGCTCGTCCGCGCCGAGTCTGGCGATCGCGTTCCCGCGAGCCAGATGCTTCGCCAGCCGGGTACGTCCCTGAAGACGATGATCGGCAGTGGGTTGGCGCCAATTGAAGTGGCTGCGGACTGTGCGGCGGTGGACATCGCGAGCCTCGAGACGTCGGTGAAGTACGCGGGCTACCTCAGACGTCAGGAAAGCGAGGTCGAACGCGCCAGGCGGGACGAGCGCCGGCGAATTCCACAAGACTTCCCCTTCGATCGCGTGCCCGGTCTCTCGAGGGAAGTGGTCCAGCGGCTTGCCCAGGTGCGGCCCGATACACTCGGGCATGCTCTGCGCGTTCCCGGTGTGACCCCGGCTGCCGTGGCGGTGCTGTCGGCGTATGTCGGACGCTTTTCTGCGAGTCGCGGCGCGTGACCGTCGGGGATTTCGAGTCCAGACTCCGGTCCCGACTGGAGCATGTGGGGCTCAGCGCTGAACCACACTTCCTTCGAGCTGCCGAGCGGTATTACAGCCTGCTTGGCCGATGGAATGCGACCACGAACCTCACGGCCCTGGCTCTGGAGGACTTTCCAGCTCGCACTCTCGATCGACTGTTCGTGGAGCCGCTGCAGGCGGCGGAACTGGTGGAAGACTCCCCTCTCGCCTGCGTTGACGTGGGTTCGGGCGGCGGCTCGCCGGCTATTCCGTTGAAGCTGGCGCGGCCGTCCTTGTGCCTCACGCTGGTGGAATCCGTGGCGAAGAAGACGGCTTTCCTGCGAGAGGCCGTTCGAGAGCTTGGGCTAGTGCAGACCGAGGTTCTCACGGCTCGAATAGAGGAGGTCGTACCCCGGCTGAGGGGTGCGGACCTTGTTCTCATACGAGGCGTGCGAACCGATCAGCCGCTCGCCACCATTCTCGCGAAGCTCTTGAAGCCTGGCGGACGAATCCTCCGCTTCGGGTCGGCGTCCGAGCGCGTTCCCGCCGGTTTCCGCGAAGTGGAGCGGCGACGCCTGGCGACGGGCGGAGAGCTCCTGGTGCTCAGGGCCGACCTCGAATTTGAGGATGTGAGGACTTGAGCCCGAATTTGAGGACTTGAGGATTTGAGGATTTGAGGATCTGAGGATCTATTGTTCCGCCGGGTCAAGACGATCACGGCAAAGGCGTATTCGGGCCTTACTGGTGAGCAATCATGTGTTACCACGAGCCCTTGTGTTCCACGTGGAACAGCCTTATCCTCATCTTTCAGCGCGGCCCGAAGCCGAAACTGTCCAGCTGCGAGGCGCCACGAGCTACGATTTGGTTAATCGACCAAATGATCGCCATTCGCATTCCCGCAAACGACGATGACCGCGGAGAGACAGGCCACGAAAACACGCCACGAAGGCACGAAGACACGAAGAAGAGCCACGAAGGCACGAAGACACGAAGAAGAGCCACGAAGACACGAAGGCACCGCAGAGAACGCAGAAACCGCAGAGGACCTGACCGACGAACAAGGACGCCACGAAAACACGCCACGAAGACACGAAGGCACGAAGAAGAGACGACGACTAACGCTCGATTAAACGGCAGAGACCGCGGAGCGCGCAGAGAACAGCCACGAAGACACGAAGCACGAAGAAGTGAGCCACGAAGGCACGAAGACACGAAAAAGACGACGACGATCAACGCAGCACACGCAGAGACCGCAGAGAAGCATTCGACGACACACAACCACGAAGGCACGAAGAAGAGCCACGAAGGCACGAAGACACGAAGAAGAGTCTCAAAAAGGCCCCGAAAACACGAAAGCACGAAGAAGACCAAGGCCACATACCACGAAGTTGAGAATAACGAACGTCGAACGATGAGCACGTCGCACAGAGCACGCAGCACGCAGCACGTCTGATGAGCCGCGTCATCGCCATCGCCAACCAGAAAGGTGGAGTCGGAAAAACCACGACCACCATCAATCTCGCCGCATCACTCGCGCTCGCCGACCAGCGCGTGCTGCTCGTCGACATCGATCCCCAGGGCAACCTCACGAGCGGCGTGGGACAAAGGGGCCAGTCCGCGCCAGCCGGCACCATCTACCACGCGATCACGACCGCCGAGCCGTCGACCGACCTCGCCCCGTTCATCATCCGGACCAGCATCGATCACCTCGACCTGGTGCCCGCCGATCGTCATCTCACGGGCGCTGAAATCGAGCTCGTCGCGCTTCCGCGCCGCGACGAACGCCTCCGCGCGCTCGTTGCCGGTGCGCGCGATCGCTACGACTACCTCTTCATCGATTGTCCGCCCTCACTCGGGCTGCTGACGCTCAACGCGCTCGTTGCCGCCGACGCCGTGCTCATCCCCCTGCACTGCGAGTACTTCGCTCTCGAAGGCCTCGCCGATCTCGTTGACACGATGCGGCGCGTCCGGGCCGCGCTCAACCCCGCGCTCGACATCGAAGGCGTCCTGCTCACCATGTTCGACGAGCGCACCAATCTCGGGCAGCAGGTCGCACACGACGTCCGAAGCTTCTTCAAGGAAAAAGTGTTTCACACGGTCATCCCGCGCAACGTCCGCCTCGGTGAGGCACCGAGCCACGGTCTGCCCGTGATCCTCTACGACGTCAAGTCGCGCGGCGCCGAGGCGTATCTCGCCCTGGCGCGCGAGGTGCTCGCGCGACGGGCGGCGTAGAGACCGACGATCAACGCAGAACACGCGGAGACCGCAGAGAGTCAACCGCCAAGAATGCAGGCCGCGAAGACAGGCCACGAAAGACGAAAACACGAAAAAGAGCCACGAAGGCACGAAGACACGAAGAAGAGCCACGAAGGCACGAAGGCACGAAGAAGAGCCACGAAGACACGAAGGCACGAAGAAGAGCCACGAAGACACGAAGGCACGAAGAAGAAGGACGACGATCGTTGTGATTCAATTTCCTGAGTTGGAACCTCTATGGAAAAACGCCCCGCACTCGGTAAGGGCCTGAGCGCCCTCATCCCCGATGTCCCCGAGCCGCGCTTCGGCCCGCTCGAGATCGATATCGATCGCCTGTCGCCGAACCGGTTCCAGCCGCGCGGTCACGTCGAAGACTCGCGCCTCGGCGACCTCGCACGGTCGATTCAATCGAACGGCGTCATCCAGCCGATCATCGTCCGCCGAGCGGGCGACGCGTTCCAGATCATCGCGGGCGAGCGCCGCTGGCGCGCGGCCAAGCAGGCAGGTCTCCACCGCGTCCCGGTCGTCGTTCGCGAGGTCCCGCTCGGCGAGGACCGGTCGCTCCTCGAGATGGCGCTCGTGGAGAACGTCCAGCGCGAGGACCTCAACCCGATCGATGAGGCGCACGCCTATCGCCGGCTGAGCGAGGAGTTCCGCCTCACCCAGGAAGACATCGCGACACGAGTGGGGAAGGACCGCGCGTCGGTGGCCAACTACGTGCGACTGCTGAAGCTCCCCGAAGAGGTGCGCGCCGAAGTGGCCGCCGGCACCCTGTCGATGGGCCACGCGCGGGCGCTGCTGGCGCTCCAAGACGAGGGCGATCAACGGCGCACGGCACGCGACGTCATCGCGCGTCACCTATCGGTGCGCGAAACCGAGTCGCTCGTCAAGAGAATCACGGAAGAGGCGCGCCCGGTAGACGCCAAGCCGCCCGCGCCGGTCGACGTCCACACGCGCGCCGCCGAAGACAAACTGCGCCTGCTGCTCGGCACCCGCGTCCGCATCGTGCGCCACGGCACCAGGGGGCGGATTGAGATCGATTTTGGGTCGGAGGACGAGCTCATTCGAATCTACGAGCAGATGACAGGCGGAATTTGAGGATTTGAGGATTTGAGGATCTGAGGATTTGAGGAATTGCTGGGGGAATTTGAGGAATTGAGGAGTTGAGAATTTGAGGATCTTGCGACCTAGGTGCCCGTCAATCCCGAAATGGGTGCGAAATCTTCAAATTGCGCCAAATCCTCAGATCCTCAAATCCTCAAATCCTCAAATTCCCCCGGCTTTGAGGTAGGATATTCGCTTGTGAAAGTAGCGAACAAGCCGAATCCGTGACCAACAGAACCGCCGCCAGCCGCTACGCCCGTGCCCTCTTCGACGTCGCCGTCAAAGAGCAGGTCGATTTGTCGTCCGTGGGCCAGCACCTGGAGGCGTTTGCCGCCTTGTTGACCGCGCACCCAACGCTCGGCAAGGCGCTCCTGAACCCAGCGGTTCCGACGCCGCGGAAACGCGCCGCCGTCGACGAGCTCGTCAAGGGCTCGGGCCTGCCCTCGGTGCTGAGCAAGCTGCTCGTGCTCCTCGCCGAGCGCGACCGCCTCGTGCTCCTGCCCGATCTGGCGGACGCCTATCGCGACCGGCTCCTCGACCACCGGAAGGTCGTTCGCGCCGAGGTCACGACGGCTGCGCCCTTGTCGGCCGATCGCGCGAAGACCATCGAGACCAGCCTTGCGCAGGTCACCGGCAAGAGCGTGACGCTCGCGACGCGCGTCGACCCCGGGATGATCGGCGGGCTCGTGATGCGCGTCGCCGGCACGGTGTACGACGGCAGTGTCGTCAGGCAACTCGCGCGTCTGAAAAGCAAGCTCGCTGAGGGAGGCTAGAGGCTAGTCTAGGGTTGGGGGCTAGAGGTAGGAGCTGGAGTTTCACGGTTTGCGGGGCCGCGGCTGCGTGCGAGGGTCTTTCGGCCCAAGTCCCTAGCCTCTAGTCCCCAGCCTCTAGCCTCTGCCAGGATTCGGAACACACATGGACATCAAAGCCGAAGAGATATCCAAGATCATCCGCGAACAGATTGGCAGTTACGCCGTCGAGGTGGACGTGGCCGAGGTGGGCAGCGTCATCTCGCTCGGCGACGGTATCGCGCGCGTGCACGGCATCGAGCGCGCCATGGCGGGCGAGATGCTCGAATTCACGCACGGCGTCATGGGCATCGCGCTCAACCTCGAAGAGGAAAGCGTCGGCGCGGTGCTCCTTGGCGAGTTCAAGGAGATCAAGGAAGGCGATCTGGTCAAGCGCACGGGCCGCATCATCTCCGTACCGGTCGGCGAAGAAATGCTCGGCCGGGTCGTCAACGCGCTCGGCCAACCGATCGACGGCAAGGGCCCCGTGGCCGCCAAGACATTCTCGCCGATCGAGCGGCTCGCGCCCGGCGTCGTGGATCGGCAGGGCGTGAAGGAGCCGCTGCAGACGGGTCTCAAGGCGATCGACGCCATGGTGCCGATCGGACGCGGGCAGCGCGAGCTCATCATCGGCGACCGCCAGACGGGGAAGACCGCGGTGGCCATCGACGCGGTCCTCAACCAGAAGGACACGGGCGTCATCTGCATCTACAGCGCGATCGGCCAGAAGCAGTCGACGATCGCACAGGTCGTGCGCACGCTCGAAGAAGCCGACGCCATGCGCTACACGATTGTCGTCGCGGCGGCGGCGGCCGATCCGGCGCCGCTTCTCTATATCAGCCCCTATTCGGCGTGCACGCTCGGCGAGTACTTCCGCGACTCGGGCCGCCACGCGCTGGTGATTTACGACGATCTGTCGAAGCACGCGCAGGCGTATCGTGAAATCTCGCTGCTGCTCCGGCGGCCGCCGGGCCGCGAGGCGTACCCGGGCGACGTCTTCTACCTGCACTCGCGCCTGCTGGAGCGCGCCGCGAAACTGAACGCGACGCTCGGCGGCGGCAGCCTCACGGCGCTGCCGATCATCGAGACCCAGGCCGGCGACCTGTCGGCCTACATTCCGACCAACGTCATCTCGATCACCGACGGACAGATTTTTCTCGAGTCGGACCTCTTCCACCAGGGCGTGCGCCCGGCCATCAACGTCGGCAACTCGGTGTCGCGCGTGGGCGGGTCGGCGCAGATCAAGGCCATGCGGCAGGTGGCCGGCACGCTGCGGCTCGACCTCGCGCAGTACCGCGAGCTTGCCGCGTTCGCGCAGTTCGGCAGCGACCTCGACAAGTCCACGCAGGCGCAGCTCACGCGCGGCGCACGGCTCGTCGAGATTCTGAAACAGCCGCAGTACGAGCCGCTGCCCGTCGAGCGACAGGTCGCGATTATCTACGCCGGCACCAACGGCTACCTCGACGCGATCGCCGTGGCCGACCTGCACGTGTTCGAAAGCGAGCTCTATAAGTACATTGAAACGCGCTACGCGGCCCTGTTCCGGGACATCGCGGAGAAGAAAGTGCTGGACGACCAGCTGAAAGCCGCGCTCGATCGCGCGGTGAAGGAGTTCGCGGGTGATTTCGCGGCGAGAAAATCGGCCGCCGCGTGAGGAAGACGATCAGCGCAGAGACCGCAGAGCACGCAGAGAATAGCCACGAAGGCACGAAGGCACGAAGGCACGAAGAAGACCCAGGACACGAAGACAGGCCACGAAGGCACGACGACACGAAGAAGACCCCGACACGGAAACAGCCACGAAGGCACGAAGACACGAAGATGACCCCGGACACGAAGACAGCGACGAAAACACGAAAAGCCCAGTTGCCATGACATTCGACGATCTCCGACATGACACATTCGCCACCATGGAGAAGACGGAGGTTCGAGCCAGCTTGGACCTCCTTTCCTCTGTGTCCTCTGTGGTGGAGAGTTTGCGACCATGCCGTCACTGATCGACCTCAGGCGCCGCGTCCGCGCGGTCAAGAACACGCAGCAGATCACGAAGGCCATGAAGATGGTGGCCGCGTCGAAACTGCGCCGCGCACAGGAGCGCATCATGAGCGCGCGGCCCTACGCGCTGCAGATGCAGCGCGTGCTGGCGAGCCTCGCCTCGCGCGTCGATCCGTCGGCGCACCCGCTGCTGGCCGTGCGCGAACGCCGCCCCAACAGCCACACCCTCGTGCTCATCGTCACCGGCGACAAGGGACTGTGCGGCAGCTTCAACACCAATGTGATCAAGGGCGCCGCTCATTTCGTGACCGAAAGCGCCGAGCACTGTCGTCTCGGGCTCGTCGGCCGCAAGGGCCGCGACTTCTTCGGCCGCCGCGGCTTCGACGTGGCGTTCGAGCAGGTGGGCCTGTTTCAGAAGCTGAAGTTCGAGGACGCGCGCGAGAGCGCCGACATCGCCAAGGACCTGTTCACCGCGGGCGAGGTCGACCGCGTCATGCTCGCCTACAACGAGTTCAAGTCGGTGATGTCCCAGAAAGTGGTGGTCGCTCAGCTGCTGCCGATCTCGCGCGAGGAGGCCACCGGCGCCGACCCGGCGTACGCGGGCGAAAGCGCCGGACCGGCGGGCACGGTCGACTACCTGTACGAGCCGGCGCCGCAGGAGATCTTCAACCAGCTCTTGCCACGGTACGTCGAGGTCCAGGTGTGGCGCGCGCTCCTCGAGTCGAACGCGGCCTTTTTCGCCGCGCAGATGACGGCCATGGACACGGCCACGAAGAATTCCGCGAGTATGATCGCCGACCTGACGCTGTACATGAACAAAGTACGCCAGGCCGCCATCACGCGCGAGATCATCGAGGTCGTGTCGGGGGCGGAAGCGTTGTAACCGAAGACGACGATCAACGCAGAGGCCGCAGAGAAGACGGGCCACGAAAGCACGAAAACACGAAATGGACGGATAGAAAACGGGCCACGAAGGCACGAAGACACGAAGAAGACGACGCCACGAAGACGACGATCACCGCAGAACACGCAGAGCACGCGGAGAAAACAGGCCACGAAAACACGAAAGCACGAAACGGACGGATAGAAGACAGGCCACGAAGGCACGAAGACACGAAGAAGACGACGCGACGAAGACGACGCGACGAAGACGACGCGACGAAGACGACGATCAACGCAGAGCGCGCAGAGAATGATTGACAGACGCGACGGGCGGCCACGAAGGCCGCGGCCTTTACGGAGACGACGAACAACCGTAGAACTCGCACGAATCGCAGAACGTTCCCTTTTGAATCTCTGCGGTCTCCGCGGTCTCTGCGTTGATCGTCGTGACAAGGAACATGGCAGACAAAAAAGCGGGAAAAATCGTTCAGATCATCGGGCCGGTCCTCGACGTCGAGTTCGAGGCGGGGCAGCTGCCGGAAATCTACAACGCGCTGCGCATCACCTACGACAGTGTCAGCGCCACGGCGGAGGGAGGCGGAGGGGCGCCGGTGACGCGTGTCACGAATGTCGTCATCGCGGAAGTCGAGCAGCACCTTGGCGAGAATCGTGTGCGCGCGGTCGCCATGAAGCCGACCGACGGCATGCAGCGCGGCATGAGCGCGGTCGACCTCGGCGAGCCCATTACCGTGCCGGTCGGCCCCGAAACGCTCGGCCGTGTCATGAACGTCCTGGGCGAGCCGGTGGATTTCCCGGATCGGCCGGTCGAAACCAAAGAGCGCTGGTCGATTCATCGTGCGCCGCCCAGCCTCGAGGATCAGTCGACCGACCTCAAGATGTTCGAGACGGGGATCAAGGTCATCGACCTGCTCGAGCCGTACCTGCAAGGCGGCAAGATTGGCCTCTTCGGCGGCGCCGGCGTCGGCAAGACGGTCGTCATCATGGAGCTCATCCACAACATCGCGCTGAAGCACGGCGGCGTGTCGGTGTTTGGGGGGGTGGGTGAGCGCACGCGCGAAGGCAACGACCTCTGGCATGAGTTCCAGGAGAGCAAGGTCATCGACGTCAACGACTGGACGAAGTCGCGCGCCGCGCTCGTCTACGGACAGATGACCGAGCCGCCGGGCGCGCGGCTGCGCGTGGGCCTCTCGGCGTTGACCGTCGCCGAGTACTTCCGCGACGCGGAACACAAGGATGTGCTGCTCTTCATCGACAACATCTTCCGTTTCACGCAGGCTGGCTCGGAAGTGTCGGCGCTGCTCGGCCGTATGCCGTCGGCGGTCGGCTATCAGCCGACGTTGCTCACCGAGATGGGCGAGCTGCAGGAGCGCATCACGTCCACCAAGAACGGCTCGATTACCTCCGTGCAGGCGATTTACGTGCCGGCCGACGACTACACCGACCCGGCGCCGGCGACAACGTTTGCGCATCTCGACGCCACGACGAACCTGTCGCGGCAGATTTCCGAGCTCGGGATCTACCCGGCCGTCGATCCGCTCGCGTCGACGTCGCGCATTCTCGATCCGCGCGTCATCGGCAACGAGCACTACTCGGTGGCTCGCCAGGTGAAGCAGATCTTGCAGCGGTACAAGGACCTGCAGGACATCATCGCCATTCTCGGCATCGACGAGCTGTCGGAAGACGACAAGCTCACGGTGTCGCGCGCGCGCAAGATCCAGAAGTTCCTGTCGCAGCCCTTCTATGTCGCCCAGCAGTTCACGGGCCTCGACGGGAAGTACGTGGCCATTGCCGACACCATCCGTGGCTTCAGGGAGATCGTCGAGGGCAAGCACGATGGCATCCCGGAGCAGGACTTCTACATGGCCGGCACGATCGACGAAGTCGTCGCCAAGGCCAAGAAGCGCCAGGCGGCGTGAGGACGAAGACGATTACCGCAGATCGGGCAGAGAAGACAAGCCACGAAAACACGAAAGCACGAAAAGGGCCACGAAGGCACGAAGACACGAAGAAGAGCCACGAAAACACGAAAGCACGAAAAGGCCAAGACCCAGAGACACGAAGACGACGATCAACGCAGAGACCGCGTAGAACACAGGCCATGAAAACACGAAGACTCGGAAGAGGCAGACCGGGATATTTGGTTTCGTGGTTTCGGGTGGTTTTTCTCTGCGGGCTCCGCGGTCTCTGCGTTTGAACGTAAGACATGGCGCTACCCACATCGCTCCAACTGCACATCGTCTCGGCCGACCGGTCGCTCGTGCACGAGCGCGTCGACGAGGTGGAGATTCCCGGCGCCGACGGGTACTTCGGCGTATTGCCGGGGCATACGCCCCTGCTTGCGACGCTCGGCATGGGTGAGTTGTGGTATCGGCGAGGACAAGCCAAGACCTACGTGCTCCTGTCTTTCGGCTTTGCCGAAGTGCAGCCCGATCGCGTCACGATCCTGGCCGAAGTCGCCGAACGGCCGGAAGACATCGACATCACCCGCGCCGAAGCGGCCAGGCGGCGGGCCGAGGAGCTGCTGGCAAAGCCGTCGATCGACATAGACGCCGAGAAGGCGCGCCTGGCGCTCCTCAGATCGCTCATCCGCCTTCAGGTGGCCACCCGCGCGAGAATTCGATCGTAGGGGCTAGACGAAAGCTAGACGCGGATTCATGAATGACCAGTAAGGCTCGGTCCGTTCGCTGAGGAAACCCTTCGGAGCCGGCCGTCGCGATTGCACGAAAACCGCGGCGCAGGCCAGGCAACGGCGTGGGGATAGGGGTCCCCACGCCTCGTTTAGAGACGGTGAGCCGGAGCCGCGGTTTTCCGGCCGGCGGAGAGGGTTTCGGAAGCGAATGGGCCGGGCCGATCTGTGATGATTCAGTAGATCAATTCCGTCTAGCCCTCCAATGTTCGCCAATCTGCGGCAATTGATTCGCTATCGCGGGCTCATCTCGAGCCTCGTCGCACGCGAGCTGAAGGCGCGCTACCGCGGATCGGTGCTGGGATTTCTCTGGTCGTTCATCAACCCGCTGCTCCTGCTCGCGATCTACTCGTTCATTTTCACGACCATCATGCCGAATCGCACCGAGGGCCTGCAGCCCTACGGGCTGTTCATGTTGTGCGGCATCCTGCCGTGGACCTGGTTCTCGGCGTCGCTCACCGAAGCCGGCGGATCGCTCATTGCCGGCGGCAATCTGATCAAGAAGGTCCTCTTTCCGGCCGAGGTCCTGCCCATCGTGAGCGTGCTGGCCAACATGGTGCATTTCTTCCTGGCGCTGCCGATCGTCGCGGTGGTCCTGGTCGCGTACCGCCACTGGCCGGACCCCGGCGGTCTCTTGTGGCTGCCGATCGTGGTGCTCGTGCAGCTCGTGTTCACATGCGGGCTTGCGCTGGTGCTGGCGGCGCTCACGGTGCACTTCCGCGACATCCGCGACATCCTCGCGAACGTCCTGATGCTCTGGTTTTTTTCGACCCCCATCATTTATGCGTGGTTCCAGAAGGAGATGGCGCCGTACCGCCCCTTGTTCAACGTGAATCCGTTCACACACCTCGCCGTGTCGTACCAGGAAATCCTGTTCTTCCCAGGCCCGTTCGATCACTGGCGATGGTTGCTCGCGCTCGGTGCGGCGTCGGTTGCGCTGTTTCTCGCCGGGTACTGGCTGTTCGATCGGTTGCGGGACTCGTTCGTCGAGGTCGTGTGATAAAAAGCTCCATTTGTCTCGTGCCTCGTGGAACGTTGGCCAGACAGGTCTCTTGACTCGATGAACGCGATCACCCTCACCGACGTCACCAAGGTCTACCGCCGCTATAGCGGCCGGCAGTTCGCCACGCTCAAGAGCGCGCTCCTCAGGCGGAGCCTGCTGCGCGATCTCAGCCCGAACGAAACGTTTTCGGCCCTGACCAACGTGTCATTCACCGTTGCGAAAGGCACGACCTTCGGCGTGATCGGCCGAAACGGATCGGGGAAGAGCACGGCGCTCAAAGTCGTGGCGGGGATTACCAAGCCCTCGTCGGGGCGCGTGGACGTGACGGGACGCATTTCCGCGCTCATCGAGCTCGGCGCGGGCTTCCACCCCGAGATTTCGGGCCGCGAGAACGTGTTCATCAACGGCATCATGCTCGGCCTGAGCAAGCGCGAAGTGGCCGCCCGTTTCGACGAGATCGTCGAATTCGCCGAGCTCGAGGATTTCATCGACGCGCCCGTCAAGACCTACTCGTCTGGCATGTACATGCGCCTGGGCTTTGCCGTGGCGATCAACGTCGATCCCGACGTGCTCCTGGTCGACGAGGTGCTCGCCGTCGGCGACGAAGGGTTCACCCACAAATGCCTCGACAAGTTCGGGGAGTTTCGGCGGCAGGGCAGGACGATTCTTCTCGTGACGCATTCGCTCGGCCTGGTCGAACGCTTCTGCGACGAGGCGCTCTGGCTCGATGCCGGCCGCGTGCAGGCGCAAGGCGACCCGCGCCGCGTGATCGACGCGTACCTCGCGGCCGTGGAAAAGGGTGAGGACGCCCTGCTCGCCACGACGACCGCAAAGGCCGTGGCGGCCGTCTCGAGTGCCGCCCCGGCGATGCCACCGCACGTCGAACGTCGAACCGAGCACGTCGAACGAGACGAGCACGGAGCACGGAGCACGGAGAACGCAGAACGCTCTCCTGCCGCCGAACCGCAGTCCAAGCTTCAGAATATGTTCGAAGCCGTCGAAGGCCGGTGGGGCTCTCGCGAGATCGAGATCGCAGACGTCGCGTTGCTCGATCGCTCGGGCCATCCGTCCTTCGTGTTTCACTCCGGCGACCCGATGTCGGTGCGTCTCAAGGTCACGGCCCACGCGCCGGCGACCGATTTCGTGTTCGGCCTCAGCGTCTTCAACGCAGACGGCGTCTGCTGCTACGGCACCAACACGTTCATCGAGGAAATGGATCCCGAGCGGCTCGAGGGAACGGTCGACGTCACGCTGGCCATCGACAGCCTGGATCTGGTGGAAGGGACGTATAAAATCGACGTCGCCGTGCACACGTGCGACGGCTATCCGTACGATTACCACCGGCTGCTCTATACGTTCCGCGTGAAGTCGCGGACGCCCGACGTGGGCATCTATCGCCCGCGCCATTCGTGGACGTTTTCGTCGGGCGTGCGATTCAAGCCCGCAAAGCCGCAGCAGTAAAGGTCCTGAACCGGATTATTCATGAATCGCCAGATCGGCCCGGCCCATTCGCTTCGGAAGCCCTCATCGGCACCCCAACGCGCACAGTCCGCGCGTCGGGGACCCCGCCCGCCGGCCGTGCTTCGGCGGGCTCAGCACGCCCTGAGCTTGTCGTCCCTCG
>MEKT01000054.1:0-24265 GCA_001767435.1 Acidobacteria bacterium RIFCSPLOWO2_02_FULL_65_29
CTGAGATGTGGCCGGCCGTCCACGGGGATGATGCGCGCGTCGTGCGCCATTTCACTCATGAACACGATGTGCCCCGGCGTCTGGACGATTTGATAGTAGCTGTTGTAGCCCGCGCCCAGCTTCGGCACGCCGAAATTGACGCAGCGCTCGCCCAGGCCGCGATCTTCGGGATTGTCCAGGCGGCGTTCTCGGGGCTGCCCTGCAGCGGCCGCCTGTCGCGCGCGTACCGCCTCGGTCACTGGCAATCTGCCGTCGGGCGGATCGGTGATCAGTGACGTCCGGCGATCTTCGACCTCGCGTTCGACCAGCCAGAACTGATTGTAGTTGCCGGTGCCGGCGTCTGTGGACGTGGCGTTCTTGATCCCCGCGAGTGCGTTCTCGATGACGCTGTCGCCGAACTGTGCGTCGCCGCCTTCTTCGGTCACCTCGGCGGTGAGCCTTTTCAACTGCTCGAGCTCGGCATCGCTGAGGACCTGTTTGCCGGCCCACGTCTTCGGCCGCTCGAGCGGCGTGACGCTGTTGTTCGCCCAATTGCCTTGGAGGTCCGGGCGGCCGTCTGGCGTCCGGGGGGCCGTCCATTTCGACGCCGCCGATTTGGCATTGGCCGGCGCCTGACCTTCAACGGTCGTCGCCATCAGGCTGGCCATGGCGGCCGCCATCGCTAGAGCTGCCAGGGAACGGAAGAACCGCAGGCTCATATCACCCTCCTTCGCGGGGACATTATGACACGGCTACTAGGAGCCCGCGGGGTATTACGTTTCCGCGGCAGGACCAGACGGCGGCGCTCCTGCTGGTGACGAGGCAGTTCGAGCTGGCTGGCGAGCGCGTGTCTGGGGACTGTTCGACACCCTACACGTTGGCCCACGTCAGGCTCGGCAACACGATCACCGTCACGCTATCGGGACCACTGAGCCTTCGGGAAGGCACGGCTCGAGGCTTGGACGATTTGCCCGCGCTCTACAGTCAGATGGTCCGATCGATTGTCACTGGACAGCCCATGGACGCGATGGGCGTCGTGGATCGAACCAATGTGACGGCGTCTCAAGCGTCCGCGCTCCGGGTCCACTCCGATTCGCTCTGGTACGCCCGCCTCGGATACGGCACCGTCCTTGGCGATCTGGCCTACGGAACACCGGCGTTGGGGTTTGGTTATCGCGCCGAGCTCGATCCGTTCGCCATCGACGTGTCGTTCCTGAACTATCAGTTCCGCACGTCGGACTACTCGTCCTCCGGCGCGTCCGCGGGGTCGCTGGTGAAGCTCTCGGGGCTGTATTTCCTGGAGCCAAAGGCCAACCTCACCGGGTACTTCGGTGGAGGCTTGAGTTATGGGAGCACGAGCTTCGGCGGCGGGAATTACAGTACGCCTGGGAGCTACCGCACGGACTGGGATGGAAGCGGGCTTCAGGGCGAGCTGACCGTCGGGTACGAGCTTGCGCGAGCCACGAGCCTCCGGCTGTTCCTGCAAGCCGACGCCGTTCTTCCGTTCTATGAGGTCACCTCGGAAACCTTTTCGAGGTCCGGACTTGTGACAACGACCGATCGTCGCTACGCGCCCTCGCTCGTCGTCTCGATCGGTCTTGGCCGTTAGCAGCCCGTGGTGAAAGTCTGGCTGCATTCGACGGGCGATGCATCCCCGCCGGCTGCGTTGCTCCTCGCTCAAATACTCCCGGTATTCTCGGTCGTCGCGCCTTGCCGGTGGGGCGCCTCGCCCGTCTCGGTGCGACGCCAGACTTTCACCACGGGCTGCTAGGCGATCCACGATTCCCGGGCCTTCAGCTCTCCCAGGCGGAGTATCCTACGCACTTGGAGGAGCAGCCATGACTGACATACGTCGACTCGGATTGATGTCCGCGCTGGCCCTCGTCGTTGCGCTTGGCACGGGGACCGAGCCCTTCGCCCAGGCCCTCCCGAATCCGTATCGCGCCGTCGACGGGTGGGCCAAGATGCCGGCCGGCAGGCCCATGGGCGCGGTCGGCGACGCGACGCTGGACCCCGATGGCCAGCACATCTGGGCCGTGGTGCGATGCATCGCGACCGCCCCGGATCGATTCGGCAACGAGTGCCTCGATTCCAATCTGGACTCGCTCCTCAAGTTCGACCTGAAGGGGAATGTCGTCAAGAGCTTCGGCGGCGGCATGTTCATCTGGCCCCACGGGATCGATGTCGACCGGGATGGCAACGTGTGGGTGACCGACGCGGTGGCCCCGAACCGAACGCCGCCCGGGAAGCGAGGACACCAGGTTGTCAAGTTCAGCCCGGACGGCAAGGTGCTGATGACCCTGGGTACGCCGGGAACGCCCGGCAGCGGCCCCGGAAGCCTCAACGCTCCGAGCGACGTCGTGGTGGCCCAGAACGGCGACATCTTCGTCGCCGATGGACATGGCCTGGATGGCAACAACCGCGTCGTCAAGTTCTCGAGGAGCGGGGCGTTCATCAAGGCGTGGGGAAAGACCGGGTACGCGCCGAGCGAATTCCGCACGCTGCACGCCATCGCGATTGATTCGAGAGGCCGGGTGTTCGTCGGCGATCGGTCGAACAACCGGATCCAGATTTTCGACCAGGAGGGAAAGTTCCTGACCATGTGGACGCAGTTCGGGCGGCCGAGCGGGATCTCCTTCGACAACAAGGACCAGATCTACGTGGCCGACTCGGAGTCCGATGACGAGCAGAACCCGGGCTGGGAGATGGGGATCAGGATCGGTGACGCGAGGACCGGATGGATCAGCGCGTTCATTCAATATCCGTGGGGCGATCCGCGCGAGACGGCGGGGAACGGCGCCGAGTTCGTGGCCGTCGACCGTGACGGAAACTTGTACGGAGGCGAGCCACGGCCGCGGAGGCTGCAAAAGTATGTGAGGGTGAGGCCCTAGAAGTCCGCGCGGCAGAATGTAGTGCGGGTCTTCAGACCCGCCCAGGAGTCTGCGCGGCAGAATGTAGTGCGGGTCTTCAGACCCGCCCAAGAGTCTGCGCGGCAGAATGTAGTGCGGGTCTTTAGACCCGCCTAGCTCATTTCTTCACGAACTTGTGGAGCCTGGCGCTCACGGTGTCCGCAACGTAGATCTCTCCCTGCGGGCCCATCGACATGTAATGCGCCTCGCCGAACTCTCCGAGTCCCTTGCCGGGCTGCCCGGTGGCGGCGATCGCCTTGCCGTTTGCGTCCAGCTTGAGGATCTGGCCCGCAAACCCGCTCACCAAGTACAGCTGCTGCCCCGGCCCGAAGTAGAGGCCGCAGGGAAGCCCGGCGTACTTCCATTCCTTGATGTACCTGCCCTCGCCATCGAATATCTGGACTCGTCGATTCTGCCGATCGGCGACGTACACCAGTCCCTTGGCGTCGACGATGATCGAGTGCGAGGTGTCGAACTGTCCGGGTCCCTTGCCCAGCCCGCCCCAGGACTTCGTGAGCTTGCCGCTCCTGTCGAGCTTCAACACGCGCGGCTCGCCGCGGCCGTGACCTTGGAGGAGGAAGACCTCACCCGCCGCGCCGAACGCCAGGTCGGTCGGCTCGTTCAAGAGACGTGAATTCGCGGCTTCGTTCCATTCGCCCGCTTGTCCTTTGACGCCGATGGTCAGCAGCACGTCGCCTTGCGGACTCATCTTGGTGACCGTGTGTCCGTTGACGTCGGTCGTCCAGATGTTGCCTTGTGGATCGAGGCGAAAGCCGTGCGGCCTGACGTAGCGGCCTTCGCCCATCGAGCGGACGAACGCGCCGTTTCGATCGAATTCCAACAAGGGAAAGGGGCCTCGGTTGAAGACCAGCAGGTGCCCGTCCTTGGTGACGTCGACACTGGAAGGAGCGCCCATGGTCACGCCCTGCGGCAATTGCAACCCGTGCGGAACCGGCTTGTAGCCAAGGTCCGGCGCTTTTTCCATCTGCGCCGGGTCAGGTGCCGCGAGGACCTGGAACAGCAGGGCGATGAACATCATCCGCATACAGTCTCCTTACCTCAACTCGAAATTTCAGATTTCAGATTTCAGATTGGTTCAGATTTCAGATTGACGATTTCAGATTCCGATTAACTCTGAACTCTGAACTCTGAGCTCTGAGATTTCATATTTCATTGAGTCGCCCTCGTCGTCCAACGTGCGCTCAACGCCGCCCGATCGACGGCTGCTCCGCGCAAGTATACCGAGGCGATGCGCCGCGTGTTCGTGATGTCGTCCAGGGGGTTCGCATCGAGGACGATGAAGTCGGCGCTCTTGCCGGCCTCCACCGTGCCGAGGTCCGTGAGCCGCAGGAACTCGGCCGAGTTGCGCGTCGATGCCACGATCACCTGGGCCGGCGTCATGCCGGCCGCCACCATGTCGGCCATCTCCGCGTGTGGACTCCAGGCCGCGCTGCCGTCGGTGCCGAGGGCGACCCGCACGCCAGCCGCGGAGAGCTTCGCCAGATTGCGGGCCTGGATCCCAAACGCCTTCTGGGCGTCCGGCCGGTCGGTGGCCGCGTCCTGCAGTTTCTTCAGCTCCTCGGCCGGCACGGTGCCGCTCAACCAGCTGAGGTCGGCCGCGATGCCTCGGTCGGGAAGATTCGGCACGAGGACGACGTCCGGCCGCGCCTTGATCAACGCGACGAATGCCTCGTCGATGTCTTTGTCGCGCACCCCGTGGGCGAAGGCGTCGAGCCCGGCTTTCAGCAGCCCCACGGCATCCTCGAGCGTGAAGATGTGCGCCGTGACGCGGAGCGAGTTCTTGTGGGCCTCATCGATCACTGCGCCATACAGATCCGGCGTGAGCTTCTTGTATTTGCGGTCGCGGTCGTCGACCCAGATCTTGACCAGGTCGACCTTCTTCGCGGCGAGCTCCTGCACGGCCTTCCGAGCTTCCGCCTCGGTCGTAATCCAGTAGGGCGCTTCCGTACGACCGGGCTCCGGCATGGTGATCCCGCGTCCCGCCGTGCGAAGCCGCGCGGCGCCGGGAATCGTCTCGTTCCGCACCTGGAACGGCGCGTCATCCGTGTCTTGGCCGAGGCTCAAGACCGCGGCGACGCCGTAGTACGCCTTGCCCTGCAGTTGATTCACAAGGGCCTCTCGCGTTTGTGCGAGGTGCGTGTGTGTGTCGATGATCGCCGGCATGACCGTTTTGCCCGTCAGGTCCACGCGAGTCGCGCCAGAGGGCGCCTGCACCTGACCCGTTCTGCCGACCTGGGTGAACCGCGCGCCATCGACGATGAAGACGGCATTTTCGATGGGCGGGTTGCCATCGCCGACAATGAGCCGCGCTCCTTCGAACACCGTGACGGGTGTCAAGGTCGGCGCCTGGGCCACCGGTGGTGAGCACGCGGTGACCGCGGACAGGCCGATCGAGAACAGGCCCGCGATGAAGCCCGCATGGAGTGCGTCAGTCTGTTGTCGGTGCATGGAACCCTCCGGAACGTAACGAAGTCTACTACTTCCAGCCACTCGATTTGCGCGTGAACCGTGCGGGCAGCGCCGGCTTGTTGTCGGGCGCCGGTTCCGGCTCTCCCGATGCGAGGTTGATCTCTCGTTCGAGGTCGGCTTCGTTTGGCAGGCCCGCAAGCTGGTCCACGAACATCAGGGAGTGCTGCGACGGGATCTCGAATTTCTTCCCGCAGGTCTTGCACGCGACCTCGTCGTCGAGGCGGAGCAGGTAGTCGCGGAGCTTGGCGAACCGGGCCCGGTCGCCCTCGTCGGCTCCGGGCGGCAGCCGGTCCTTCTTCGAGCGCCGCACCCACCGGATGCTGTATTCACCGGTCCGTCGGCATTTGGGGCACTGGTACCGTCCGACTCGGGTTTCCGGTCTGTCCGTGAAGAGGGCGCGTTCGTCGAGGGCCATGCCCACATGGTAGCAACGAATGGCGACGCCACGCCGCCGAATTGGCTCCTCGACGCTGACGTCGAATCTCTGACCAGCGGCGTTTGAGCCGGATCGGATGTCCATGAAATATGACCGTGTGACAATCAGATTTCATGGTACTTGGCTGGCCGCTCCGAGATCGTGAACGTTCTATTTCGCCACTATACTGAATCGCTTGACGGCGACCTGCTCGCCGGCCCGCGCCACGCTCACGGTCACGTTCCATGTGCCGCCCATCGCCAGCTGGCTGGTGCCCCGGTAGCTCCCGTCGCCAGCGTGTGTCAACGTCGCGTCCGTGCGCATCGCCGGCATGTTCATCGAGGGCATCGCCGGCATCGAGAACACCGCGGTCACGGCGGCGTCGGTGACGGGTGTCCCGTCCGGCCGCTTCACGGTGACTTCCAGGACGTTGTCTCCTGTTTCAGGCGGGTCCGGCTCGCTCCTGTAGGTGACTTCTACGGAGCCGCCCGAATCGGCGCGGACAGTGTTCAGCGGCGGTGCCGCGTTCGTGGTGGACGCGGGTGAAGACTCCGGACGGCCGCCGCACGCGCCCGTCGCCAGGCACATCACGCTAATCACCGCGAGACCGGCGACGTGCGCCGCTCGCCGCATCCTCAGCCACTGGACGCCGCGAAGGTCGTGGCCAATCGCAAACAGGCACGGAATCAGGAACAGCACGTAGATCGTCGAGCTGATCATGCCGCCGAACGTCGGCGCCGCCAGCGGCTTGGTGATGTCCATGCCGGACCCGGTCGCGAACATGATCGGCAGGAGGCCCAACACGGTCGTCGCGACCGTCATGAGCTTCGGCCGCAGTCGTGCAACAGACCCATCGATGACGGCACCGATGTAGGGCTGGGTCTCGGGCCTTCTGGCCAGCGCCTCGCGGATGAACTCAATCATGATGATGCCCGTCTGGATCGCCACGGCGAACAGGGACACGTAGCCGATGACCACCGCGGTCGTCATCGAGTGCCCAAGCATCCACTGGAGGAACACGCCGCCGACGAGCGCGAACGGGGCAGACAGCATGATCAAGGCGCTATCGGTCACGGATCTGAAGAACATCAACAACAATCCGAACATGATGGCAAGCGCGAGCGGGACGACCCACACCAGCCGTGCCCGGGCGTCTTCGGCATAGACGTACAGCCCGGTCCACTCCACCGAATAGCCCGCCGGCGGATTCAAGCCTCTGGCGAGCACGTCGCGCGCCCGGTCGACGTACTCCGGCGCCGTGACACCCTGGACGTACACATACACATACGCCGCGAGATCGCCGTTGTCGTTCCGGATCATCTCGGGCACGTTGCGCACGGCCACGTTCGCGATGTCGCTCAACGGAATGGCGCGGCCGTCCCCGGTCACCACGGGCGTGGCGCGGACTTTCTCCAGGGTGTCGACGTACTCGGGTGAATACTGCACCGCGAGCGGCACCCGCGTGTTATCGGGTTCTCGGACCATCACGACGTTGTCCCCGCCAATCGCGTAACGCACCGTCGGCATCGCCTCATCGACCATCACGCCCCGCGCCGCCATCCGCTCGAGGTCGAGTTGCACGTCGACGAAATAGCCGCTCGCGATGCGCTCGGCAAGGACCGACTGCGTGCCCGGCACGTCCCGCAGGATCTCCTCGACGCGCGTGGACAGCTCCGCGATGCCCGCGAGATCCCTGCCTTTCACCTTGAGGCCCACCGATGTCTGGATCCCGGTCTCGAGCATCATCACCCGCGTGGCGATCGGCTGCGTCCAGCTGTTCACGTACCCGACGATCTGCATCGCCTGGTTCATCTCGGAGACGAGCGTGTTGTTCGTCATTCCGTCGCGCCACATGGACCGCGGATGCAGCATCACCGTGGTCTCGATCATGCTGACCGGCGCAGGATCGGTGGCGCTGTCGGCTCTCCCGAGCTTTCCGAATACGCGAGCCACCTCTGGGAACTCCTTCAGCTTCCGGTCCATCTGCTGCAGGATCCAGCCGGCCTCTCTCGCCGGCAACCCGGGAAGGGTCGTCGGCATGTACAGAATCGATCCTTCCTCCATCTCCGGCATGTAGTCTTTTTGAAACGAAGCGAGGAGCGCGCCAGACGCGACAAGCAGGACGATGCTGCCGGCGACGAATCCGTAGCGGAAGCGGATGGCCGTGTGCAAGGCTCCGCGATAACTCCTGACGAACGCGTTCTCGCGCGGCTCCTCGGACGCCGGGTCGGCGCGCTTGAAGATCCAGATGATGATGATCGGCAAGACGAAGAGCGTCAGCAGAGTGGAGAAGGCCATCGCAAACGTCTTGCCGTAGGCGAGCGGATTGAAGAGACGGCCTTCCCGCTCTCCCAGGAAGAAGATGGGCAAGAACGACGTCAGGATGATCAGCATCGAGAACAGCAAGGGCCGCGTCATCCTCGCCGTGGCGCCGATGATCGCATCCCGTCGTTCCTGGGCCCGTAGGCCGGCCCGCTTCGACAGCTCCGCCGTGCCGTTCTCGACAATGACGATCGTGGCGTCCGCCATTTCGCCGATCGCAATCGCCAGTCCCGCCAGGGAGAACAGGTTGATCGTGTGACCGAGGGCCACGAGTGGAAGGAAGGAGAACAACGTGCCCAGCAGGAGCACCGCGATCGGGGCCGCGGCCGCTCGCGCGCTTCTCAGCGCGACGCCGATGACCATCGTCACGACCAGCAGTTCGTATCCGAGCGCTCGAGAGAAATTCCCCAGCGTGTCCCAGATCAGCGCCGATCGGTCATAGGTCGTCACGATGTCCAGCCCCTGCGGCAGTCGGGCCCTGATCTCGGTCAGCTTCTCCTCGAGGGCCCTCGTGACGGAGAGCACATTCTGCGTCTGCTGCATGACGATGATGCCGCCGACGACCTCGCCGGTGCCGTCGAGGTCGGCAATGCCTCGCCGAAGGTCGTACCCAACCTGCACGTAGCCGACGTCGCGAAGCCGCACGGGCCGCCCCGCCCGATCGCGGCCCACGACGACGATCTCCAGTTGGTCCAGAGAAGCCGTGCCGGCCGCGCCGCGCAGCTGGTACTCGCGGCCGGTCACTTCGATCGTGCGCCCGCCGACTTCCTGAAACAGCGCCTGCAACGTCGCGATGATGTCGCGCAGCGAGAGGCCGGCATTGGCGAGGAGCGGCGGAAACAGCTTGAGCTGGTACTGCTTTTCCAGGCCGCCCACCGATGCGACCTCGGCGATGCCCGGAACCGACTGCAGCGCCGGCTTGATCTGGCCTTCGTTGAGCAGGCGGAGCTCGCGCAAATCGCGCAGCTGCTCGCGATCGACGAGCGCGTACTGGTAGATCCAGCCCATGCTGGTGCCATCGGGCCCCAGTGTGACGCTCGCGTCTGGCGGCAGCTCGGACCGAATGGCAGTGATGCGGTCGAGCACGAACGCACGGACCTCGGCGCGGCGCCCAGGGTCGCGTAGCACGACCGAGACGAAGGAATACCCCATGTGCGAGGTGCCCCTGATCGCCTCGACATCGGGGGCGCCCGACAGCGCGCGGATCAGGGGCTCGGTGACCTCGGTCTCGAGCAGCTGCGGGCTGCGCGGCCATTTGGTGTAGACCAGAATCTGAGGATCCGAGATGTCGGGAATTGCGTCGAGCGCGGCGGTCCGAAGCCCGTAGCCGCTGAGTACGACCGCAGCGGCCACAAGGATCGAGACAACGAGCCTGTGACGGATGACTGCGGTGATGATGCCGCCGATCATCGGACCGCGCCGAGGCCGGCGATCTTCAGCTTGTATTCAGCGTCGATGAAAAAGCTGCCAAACGTCACGACCTGGTCACCGTCGCTGACGCCGTCCAGCACCTGCGTGTACAACTCACCTTGCACGCCAGTGCGGATCGGCCGAGGCGAGTAGTCGTCGCTGCCCCGCTGGACGTACACGGTGCGTGTCACTCCGTCGTCGATGATGGCTTCGCTCGGAATCGAAAGGAGCTCGCCCCTGTCGGCGATGATTTCGAGCAGATACTGCGAATGGTCGTCGCGGCCCTGCGCCGAGAGTGTCGTCTCGACCAGCACCCCATCGTCGCGCGGCACAACGCGCGTGACCCGCGCTTGATTCACCGAGGACCGCGACTCCACCGGGAATGCACGAACCCGCTGGCCCACCTCGATCAGCGCCGAATCGGGCGGGGGCACATGGGCGGTGACGATCCGGCGCGTGCGATCGATTGGCCCTGCCGTCCGCACCCACGTCTGCACCGTTCGGACCGAGACCGGCGTGACCGTCAGCGTGAGATCAACGGCCTGCGACCTGGTGACCGTGGTACCGTCCGGTTGTTTCAACCGCGTGCGTGCGCGGACATCCTGGGCCCGGGCGAATGGACTGGCGCATGGCACCAGGAACAACGCGCTAACGGCAATCGCGTACGCCACCTTCACGCTAGAACCCGGTCTATTCATGAACGACCGTCAGAGGCTCGGCCCGTTCGCGGAGGAAACCCTTCGGAGCCGGCCGTCGCGACGGCACGAAAACCGCGGCGCAGGCCAGGCGACGGCGTGGGGATGGGGGTCCCCGCGCCTCGTTTAGAGACGGTGAGCCGGAGCCGCGGTTTTCCGGCCGGCGGAGAGGGTTTCCGGAGCGAATGGGCCGGGCCGACCTGTCGATTCATCAATAATCCGGGCAATCAACCCACCCCTTCGTATTGTGTCGATCGGATGGCCAGGCATCAATGGCAGTAGTTGTCCTTGCTGTCCATGATGTGCGTGCCCCAGGGATAGAGACCGACGTTGGTCACGCGCTCGACTCCATGCGTCCTGGCATCGATGACGTAGATCGAATTGTCGGTCGAGCTGGCGAGATACAGCTTCTCGTCGGCCGTATCGGTGGTCGCGGTCTCGAGCTGGATGTTCGTGCCGATCTTGATGCGGCCAGCCGGTCTGAGCGAGCGCATGTCGTAGACGTAGACGAATCCGCTCGTGGCGCTCACCACGAACGCCTTGCCGGCGGCGAAGTTGACCCCCGTCATGTCCGGGCCCGCCTCGAGCGTCGCCGCGACGCTGTTCGTTCTCGTGTCGATGATCGAGATCGTCTCGTCGCCGTTGTTCGCGGTGACCGCATGGCGGCCGTCGTGGCTCATGAACGCACGCCACGGATCGGGACCGACCCGGATGGTCTTGACGACCTTGTCGTCGCGTGTGTCGATGACCGCGACGATCGCCAGATCGCCATCCGCCGCGTAGATATAGCGTCCATCGTTGCTGATGCTCGCGTTCGACACTCCCTTGATCTCGCCGAGATACTTCTCTGGATCCAGCCGGGAGACGCCCGGGACCTGGCCAACCTGGATCTTCTTCAGCAACTCGTGACGCCGCGCATCGATCACACCGACCCAGTGGGCCCCATAGTTGCCGATGTACGCCTTGGATCCGTCCGGCGTGAAGGTAATGTTCAGCGGCTCGGCCAGCCCGGTAATCCGCTTGATCTCGGTGAGCGACGCCATGTCGATGACCGAGATCGTGTCGCCGTCCGGATTCCCCTGATAGTAGAACCGGCCATCCGGTGTAAAGGCCAGATGCTCCGGCGCCAGGTCGACCGGAATGGTCTTCGCCAGGCGGACATTGGCGACGTCGATGATGTACGCCTTGTTCGCGCGAGTCCCGCCGGTCACGACCCAGCGGCCGTCGTGCGACATCATCGCCATGTGCGGGTTCACGTTGTTCCCCAGGAACACCTTCCCGACGATCTTCTTCGACGCGATGTCCATGAACGCGATGTCGTTGGAATCGCGGTTCACGATCAACACGACCGACGTCGGATCGGTGATCCTGGCGCCCTGAGCGGCCGTCCGGGTGGCAGGGACTCCGAGCGAAAGACCGGCGGCGATGAGACCGAGCGCCGCAGCACGGGTGGCTATCATGGTGTGTTCCTTCTAGAACGCGGCCTGCAGGCGCACGCCCGGCAGCAGGTATCCAAACGAGCTCTCGCTCAACGGCGACTCGAAGACGTGCTGAAGGTGGAACGAAAACCGAAGGCGCTCGGTGAGCTGGACGTTGTAATACCCTTCGGTGAGCTTCTCCTGCTCTCCGGCTGCGAGCGTCAGCTGCGAGTAACCGATGCCCCACGTATCGCGGGGACTGAACACCAGGCCGTTCTGAAAGCCGACACCGAAGCTGTACTGATGGTCGCGCCCGCCTTCCACGTCCGTAGAGCCGTAGCGCCCAAAGAGGCCCACAATCGGCGTCAGCTTCTGATCGAGGCTGACGCCAACCGCTGTGGCTCGACTGCCGGTGCTGTTGTCGGTGCGGAACCAGAGGCGGTAGTTCCCTTCCGGCAGCGCGAACGGCGTCATGGTGTAGCCGACCTCCGACAACGTGAAGATCGAGTCTGACAGATTGGGCGCATCGGTGTTGCTCTGCTGCAACCCGAACTTGAGGCGCAGTCCTGTCTTCGCGTCGAGCTCCGCCGCGAGGCCGGTGCCGTTGACCGCCAGGCCCAGCATCTGATTATTGACCAGCGCGTCGCTCAGGAACTGCGTGCTCTCGTCGTTGGCGAACGCATTCTGATCGAAATAGTTGGTCAGGTCGAGCCGGCCGGCGCTGAGCGCCAGCCGCTGCCCGAAGAGCTCGGTCCTGAGCCATGCTTCACGGAGGCTCAACTCGTTCTGTCGCACGAGACGAGCCGTGTAGCCGTTGATCAGCGAGAGCGACGGAATCTCGGCGTCGGGCGGCGACCCGCTGAGGCCCACGATATCCGCGAAGAAGACCGTGTACTGCGCCAGGCCCGCCGTGAAGAACAGGTCGGCGGATGCCAGCGCGAACACGTCTCCAGTCGTGCGAGTGTCCGACCCTTCCGTTCGACGCGCGCCCTGGGGGACAATCGTCGAATCGACGCCGATCCGCACGCGCCGATTCTCTGCGTCCTCGATCGCCTCCCCGAGCTTTTCGTTGATCGTCTGCCGGCGATACACGCGCTCACGCTGATAGGTGATCACCCGCCGGGCGCCTGGGACCGGCTGGTCGTGCTCGACGCCATCGGCATCGACCCAGACCTCGACTTGGCGAACCCGCGTCTCCGGTTCGGAGAGGACGGTCGACGACTCGAGATCCGTCAGGCGCCGTTCGAGCGACACGAGCCGCTCGGCCAGCGACCCGTCGGCTGAGGCTCCCGCCACCGGCGAGGTGCCCGGCTGGGGAGCGGTGCCGCGAGCCTCGAGCTCGGCAATCCGTCGCTCGAGCGCCGCGATGCGGTCGAGCAACGCCTGACGCTCTGCGTCCTGCATCCCCGGCATGGCCGGCGGCAGAGCCTGGGCCTGGGCGCCATCCTCAGCATTCCTCGACATGACCGTCGCGCCGGCAACGGCGAGCCCGCCGGCGTTCCGGACGGTCCCCGAGATCCCGCCCCGGTGATCGGCCATGTTCATCTGGCCGGATACGGCCTGCGCTTGTGCCACGGCGGCCGGCACCCAGCACGACAGCAGCCCCCAGGGAACGATGAGACTGGTGAACCGGTTCATGCCGGTGCACATCATGATCGACGTCCTTCCAGGGCCTCGGCCATGGGGCGATCGGCGCCCTCCGTGAAGCCCCCCTTCCGATCGGGACTATGCTTACCAGAAATGAGCGGCCTCGAACTGAAGACTTTCTGAATATTTGGTCAGAGTCACACCCGACAGGTTTCGACGAGAGGAAGTGGTAGCATCGGACGCAGTCGGCGCTTCTCGTTGTTTCTGGAGCGTGCCGTGAAGCTCAGACTCATTCTTTTCACGCTTGCCGCCGTGGGCGCGCCAGTCGCCTGGGGCATCCGGGCCGATGCCCACCACCGTTTTGCGGAGGTGTATGCGGAGAACCGCGAGATCACGATCGAAGGCGACGTCGTCCAGTGGCACTACCGCAACCCTCACTCGTTCGTGCGTGTGGTCGCCAGGAACGCGCAACGCCAGGCCGAGGAATGGATCGTGGAATGCCGTGGCGCGGTCCAGTTGAGCCGGCAGGGCGTGACGGAAGCGACGTTGCGGCCGGGCCAGCGCGTGATCGTCACCGGCAGCCCCGGGCGCATCTCGTCGGACCATCGCCTGCGCCTCAGGGCGCTCGTTCGCCCTCAGGACGGCTGGAAGCTGCTCGACGCCCGGGACTAGCGTGCTCTCATCCTTCGACAAGCTCAGGATGAGCGGTGAACAGCCCCGTCACACCCAACAGACCAAGCTCTCAGGGGTGCGTGTTCTGGTCGTGGAAGATGAGCAGAAGGTCGCGAACGCTCTTCGGGAAGGGCTCGACAGCGAAGGCTGCACGGTCGTCGTCGAGAACACTGGAGAAGGGGCGTTCTACCGAGGCTCCACCGAATCGTTCGACGTGATCCTGCTGGATCTGGGATTGCCTGGCCGCGACGGGGTCCAGATCTTGAGGACGCTCCGCGCGCGCGATGTGAGAACGCCGGTGCTGATCTTGACAGCGCGCGACACATCCGACGATCGCGTCGTCGGCTTCGACAGCGGGGCCGATGATTACCTGGTGAAGCCGTTCGCCTTCGCTGAGCTGCTCGCGCGGATTCGCGCGCTGCTGCGGCGAGGCCGGGCGCCCCAACCGCTCCGGCTCAAGGTGGACGATTTGGACGTCGACCTCGTCACGCGCAGGGTGAGCCGCGGCGGCCAGAGCATCGAGCTCACGGCACGTGAGTTCCAGTTGCTCCACTGTCTGATGAGCCGCGACGGCGAGCTGGTCTCGCGGGACACCCTGGCCAGCGAGGTCTGGAAGGAGACCGCGCGCAGCTCGACGTTGAACAACGTCATCGACGTACACATCGCCAGGCTGCGCCGGAAGATCGATCTCGATCGGCCGACGCGGCTGATTCACACGATACGGGGTGTTGGTTTCATGCTAGGCGAGGGTGAGCCATGAATCGCGGTCCACGCAGGGCGACCGTCCGCGCGCAGCTGACGTTGTGGAACCTCGGCGTCATGCTGGTCGTGTTGGCCGTGTACGCGGCAGGGGTCTTCACGTTCGTCAAGCGGGGCGCGTCGCAGGCGCTCGATGAACGGGTGCGCAGCGATTTCCGCTGGGCTGCGGAAATGTGGGAGCGGCGGCCCGACGGGACGTTGACCTGGTTCGAGGGCGAGCCCGGACAGGCGGACAGCCCCTGGCTGACGGTGTGGGGACCAGACGGCCGGCTGCTGTATCGAACGACCGTCGCGGATTGGTACCCGATCCGGGAGAGCGCCGGTCTGGCCGAGGAACCCGATGGCCGGATTGTCGCGGTGTCGTCGGCCAGGACGAAGACGGTGTTCCGCGTCCTGACCGGTCATTCGCGGCTCGACGACCGTCCCGTGGTGATCCAGGTCGCGAGATCCGAAGCCTCGATGTGGCTGGAGCTTCGCGAGCTCGTCCTCTTCCTCGCGTTGGGGCTGCCGCTGGCCGTCCTCGTCGCGGGACTCGGCGGTTACTCGATGGCTCGCCGCGCCCTCGCGCCCGTCGAGCGGATGGCGGATCGGGCCCGTTCGATTACCGCGGCTCGATTGAGCGATCGATTGCCGGTCGACAATCCCCATGACGAGCTCGGACGCCTCGCCTCGGTCTTCAACGACACGCTTGGCAGGCTCGAATCGTCGTTTGGACAGATGGAGCGGTTCACCTCGGACGTGTCGCACGAGCTCAGAACGCCCCTCACGGCGATTCGAAGCGTCGGCGAGGTCGGGTTGCGCGAACGCCGCGACGAGCGTGCGTATCGCGACATCATCGGCAGCATGCTCGAGGAAGTGGATCGGCTCGTGTGCCTGGTCGCGAGGCTGCTCACGCTGTCGCGGGTCGATAGGGGCCAGGCGAAGCTGTCGATTGACGTGATAGATGTTCACGGGCTGGTCGCCGACGTTGCGGCACAGCTCGGTGTGCTTGCCGAAGAGAAACTCCAGACCATCGAGATCGCGAGCGTCGGACAACCCCAGTGCCTGGGCGATCGAGTCCTGCTTCGCCAGTCGTTCACCAACCTCGTCGACAACGCCATCAAGTACAGCCCTGAGGGCGGACGGATCGACATCCGCGTCTCGGCCACGCCCACGAACGCCGTGATCGACATCAGCGACGCGGGACCCGGCATCGCGCCATCGCGCGAAGCGCACATCTTCGACCGGTTCTATCGCGCGGCGCCGTCGGATTCGACGACCGGCGCCGGCCTCGGCCTCTCGATCGCGAAATGGGCGATCGAAGCCATCG
Source organism: Acidobacteria bacterium RIFCSPLOWO2_02_FULL_65_29 (assembly GCA_001767435.1). Lineage (GTDB taxonomy): Bacteria > Acidobacteriota > Vicinamibacteria > Vicinamibacterales > CAVVIG01 > 2-02-FULL-65-29. The sequence continues at coordinate 15,966 of MEKT01000054.1, forward strand.
GCGGACGGTTGACGCTGCAGAAAACGCAGGGAGGCGGCTGCACGTTCCGGATGACGCTTCCGTCTGCCGCGGCCGCCCGGCCACGAGACGATGGGCTCAAGGCGGCCGGCTAGAGCTAGACCAAACGACCCTCGCCGGCGTCCAGCTGTCTAGAGACTCTACGGAGAAAAAGGCCGAACCCGCCGCGCGAAGTCCGGCCCTTCACGATTCACGTCACCCGCGAGACTACGCCCAGAACACGAACGTCACTATGCGCTGACCGTTGCCAAAGTCACGCTCGAACAACTGCAGACGGCCGCCGCGCGAACTCTTCATCAACCGTCCCCACTCGGACGGCGAATCCAGATCCACGCCGGACCCGGCCCGCGCGCTCGGGCTCGTCGTCCCCGAGTCGAGGTGCGCGTAGATGGCCTCGAGCTGGTTGTAGTCGTGCTGGTTCGGGTGCTGGTTGGTGCTCGGGTCGCTCGTGTAGTCCATGCAGGTGCCGAGATTCCCGTTGTTGAAGGTTTCGTCCTGATGGTCCAGACCGAACGTATGACCGATCTCTTGACAGGCGACGAGCTGCCTCCACGCGTACGAATTATAGGTCGGTGTGTTGAAGTACGTGTCGTTCAACTTGACCGCGCCTTGTGTGATGTGCTCACCGCCGCTCACCCAAATCTGCGCAACCCCCAGCCAGCCATTGTTGCCGTAGCTACTGTTGCAGACTTCGATCCGACCGACGGGAGGGCGGCAGGTCTTGATCGACTTGGCTTTTCCGCTCGCAACGAACGTGTCCAGAACGCTGGACTGACTCCAATCAGAAGACGCGGTGGCGAGATGGCCGTCCCAGGCCAGGCTGACGTTGTCTCCGAGTTCGAGCGTGAAGGGATTCGCGCTTCGCGCCCAGTGATACCCGTTCCAGGAGTGATTCGCTAAGGGTAAAGATGGAACCGCCAGCACGAGCCCGACGGCCAGAACGCCGATGACACTCGGGCGTGAGAGTAGAGACATATCCGAATTCCTCCTTCAGGGGCACTCATTGGATCTTCAGCCCTTTGGGTGTGCGAGGCAATCAAAATAAATCGAAATGATTGTCAGGTTGATTTTTGTCGGCAGAAACACGGATTCGTAATCCACGTCTGTGTTACTTCGACCACACCACGCATTGACGCGGCCCTTGGCCCGTGCGACGTGCGCGGCGGTACGTCGATTCAAGGGCCTGTTCGGGATTAGTGGGGTCTTCCGAAACGGGTCTGCTGATCGCGATCGTCACCGCGGTCGGACGCGATCGTTTTTCGGAGCTTCAAAAACTCTTCCAGCATCTTCTCGTGCAGCCGGTCGGTCTTTTCGTGGAGATGCGCCACTTCCATTTCGGCCTTCACGTTGACTTCATAATCGATGTTCGACCGTACGCGATCTTTTTCCGCCTGGCGGTTCTGGCTGATGAGGACGAAAATCGACAGAAAAATCGCTTCGAGGGACACGATCATCGTGAGGAGTCCGAACGGGAATGGATCGAATTGCCGGATACCGATGTCCATGGTGTTCACGAAGATCCACACGCCAAACCAGGCGGTGTTCAACGCGAGAAACGGCATGCTGCCGCTGAACCAGGCAATCCAGTCGGCCGCGCGCTGGATGCCGGTGAGCGTCTCTTCGACTTCTTCATTCACGTTCCGAGAGACACTCTTGCGCAGGATGTCGTCGGCCTTGCGGATCATGGCGCCCATGGCCGCGATCATGTCGAGAGCCGCGTCTGGCTTCTTTTGAAAGAAGAGCTGAAGATTGTCGCGGTTGAGGACGATCAGTTGCGTGTCTTCGAGCGCAACGGCGGTGGCGGTACGGGGACCGCTGTCGAGCATCGCCAGCTCACCGAACAGATCGCCGTGCTCCGCGACTGTCAGCACAATCTTCTCGCCCGCGACATTGCGAATGTAGATTTCAACCTTGCCGCTTCGGACGATGTACAGCTCCTCGCCGCGATCGCCGGTCTCGAAGAGCTGCGAACCCTGCTTGAGATCGATCTGGGTGATGAGCTTCGCGAGCGCCTTGCGGTCGTCCTCGTCGTGCAGCTTGAAGAACTGGACGTCCGCAAGGATCTCGGGGTCGACCACGGGCTTTTTCTACCACACTGCGTCGCAAAAAGCTCTACTCGTGAGCGGCCTCAAGGCTTGAGCGATCATCAGCCCGTGTGTCATGATTCCCGCTCATGTCCCCAGCCACGGTCGTCACGATCCAGGTTCCCGCACCGCTGCGCCAATACTGCGACGGGGCCTCGGACCTCCGGGTGTCGGCCCCGAGCGTGCGAGCCGCTCTCGAGGAGCTCGAACGGAACCACCCTGCATTGTACCGCAACCTCTGCGACGAGACGGGCACCGTACGCCGGCACCTGAACGTCTTCGTGAATGCGTCCCACGTGCGCGACCGTGGCGGGATCGACACGACGCTGGCGCCGGGAGACGTCGTGACCATTCTCGCCGCCGTTTCAGGAGGCTGAAGATGCCGGACCGCGTGATTCTCACCATCGGAACCAAGAAGGGCCTCTTTGTCGCAGAGGCACGGAAGTCCCGCGGCACATTCGCGCTGCGAGGGCCGTTCGGCCCGGGCGTGGCTGTCTACTCGACCTTGATCGACTCGCGCGGCACGCCACGTGTGTTGGCCTCGAGCTGCAACGCCTTCTTCGGCATGAAGGTCCTGCGCTCGACCGATCTCGGAAAGACGTTCAAGGAGACGAAGTCGGCGCCGGCCTTTCCGAAGGAAGACGGCCGCGCGCTGGCCAACATCTGGTCGCTCGAAGCCGGCGGCGACAGGAAGGATCTGTGGTGCGGCGTCGAGCCGGCGTCGCTCTTCAGGAGCGAGGACGGAGGCGATTCCTGGGAAATGGTTCCGGGAATCAGCAACCACGATCACGCGCGCAAGTGGCAGCCGGGAAACGGCGGGCTCTGCCTGCACACGATTGTGCGGGACGGGAATCGGATGCACCTGGGGATCTCGACCGGCGGCCACTATCTCAGCGAGGATGGCAGCAAGAGCTTCACGGCGTCGAACCAGGGTGTCGGCGTCGGATTCGCGCCCGACCCGTTCCCCGAGTTCGGCCAGTGCGTGCACAAGATCGCACGCCACCCGGATGCGCCCGCCCGGTTGTACATGCAGAACCATGGTGGCTTCCCCGAGCGCCCGGATATTGGCGTCTTGCGCAGCGACGACCACGGCCGCACGTGGCGGTCGATCGCCAAGGGGCTTCCGTCCGATTTCGGCTTTCCGATCGTCGTGCATCCGCACGACGCCGACACGGTCTACGTCATGCCGCTTGATGCGTCGACGCGCACCTGTCCCGGTAGCGCGCCCGCGGTCTGGCGCAGCGAGAACGCCGGCGAATCGTGGAAGCGTCTGGCGCGCGGATTGCCGAAGAAGGAGAGCTATTTCACGATCTTGCGCGACGCGATGACCATCGACGAGCTGAAATCGCCGGCGCTCTACTTCGGGACGACGACCGGTCAGCTCTGGATCGGGCGGGACGGCGGCGAGGAGTGGAGCTGCTTGTTCGAGTCCTTGCCGCCGATCCACTGCGTGAAGGTCGCGGTGGTCTAAAGCGTTTCTCAGTTCAGCGTAGTCAACAGTTGACAGTTCACAGTCGACAGCTGCGGGCAGATGCTGCTGTGAACTGTGAACTGTCGACTGTCAACCTCGCACGTGTGCACCTGTTACTTGGGCGGCTCAGTCGCGCCTTCCTCCTCGGTGACGAACACTTCCCCGATGATGCTGATGTGAGCTTCCCACCAATGGCCGCCCTTGACGGAGCCGTCCGAAAGGGCGACCGCGCCATGGGCGTGCACGTTGGCCCGTCCCTGGCTATCCGTGGAGATGGCGCCCAGGAAGGCAATGATTTCCGCTTCCTCGTTGAGCAGGATCTTCTTCTGGCCCAGCCCTCGTTCGACATCGCTCCAGCCGAAGATGGCTTTGTTGATCGCCCCGAGCCCGGTGAAATGGCCATTCTTGATGCGATGCTTTTCAGCAAATTCGGTCATCCCGGACATGATTTCGTCGCCCTTGGCAAAGTTGACCCGGAACGTACGGGCGCCCTTGCCGAGGTCGGTGACCCTCATTCCGGGGGCGAGCCCTTTCCCAGGACGAGTCCCTCGAGGGACGTAGCCCTCCGGCGTCGGTTGTTGGGGCGTCGCTGGTTGGGGATTCGCGCCTTGCGCGCTCACACCGCGCTCGGCAAAGACTCCGATTCCACAAGCGACCAGGAGCGATAGCAAGCAGGAGATTCTGGCGATTCGGCTCATAGTGGACCTCGATCGAAGAGCTTATCGAACTCCGACTCGATGTCAACGTACTTGCGGTCCTCTCGTGTTCGCGCGAGCTCCGGCGCGGGACGAATGCTGGCGTCGGCATATACTTCGCCGTCAGGCGGGGGTAATCCTCCGCACTCCCATCGCGTCCATATAATCCACAGCGTCTGGCATCCGTCGGTAGCGGGAAACGAAGCCCGCATGGCTAACAACTGGACCCGAGAGTCATGATGTTTCGCAAGGAGGAAAACATGGGACACATGAAATCGACCGCCGCGTGGACCGCGGTGGTGATGGCTGGACTCGCCGGTGGATGGCAGGTGGCACAGGGGCAGGCGCCAGTCCCCTCACAGACGCCCGCAGCCGTGGCGCCAGCCGATACCGCAGCGCTTCGCGCGCAGTACGAGCAGTGGCGGAAGGATTTCAAGACGTGGGGAAAATGGGCGCCCGTGGGACAAGACAGCAAGGGCACCTCGACGCTGATCACGCCCCGGAAAGTGCAGAGTGCCCTGAAGCTGGCGAAGGACGGCATCGTCGTGTCGCTCGCGCATGCCGAGCCGCAGATAGTGGCAGCCGACGTCGGAGCCGCGGGGATCTTTCACCGCGTCACGAACAACATCACCGAAGGCGGTACCAGCGACAACTATCAGGTGAGCTTTCACGGGCAGACCGTCGCGCACATCGATACGTGGTGTCACTTCTTCGAGAACGGGATGATGTACAACGGCATTCCCGTGAAAGACAACCTGTCGGCGGAGACCGGATGCATCAAGGGCAGCGTGATGAACTGGAAGGACGGCGTCACCACGCGCGCGGTCCTGTATGACATCGCGCAATTGAAAGGCGTCGACTGGGTGGACCCCAATACACCGATCACGCGGGCTGATCTTGTCGCCTGGGAGAAGAAATCCGGTGTGAAGGCGGGACCGGGCGACATACCCCTGCTCTACATCGGCCGATGGAAGCGACGCGCGGCGCTCGGCCCGTGGACCGGACAGGTGGCGGGCTACTACGCCGACACGATTCCGTGGATGCACGAACGGTCGCCGGCGTTCATCGGGCACGACTTCAACATCGACTGGAACCCTCGCCCGGGCTGGGAAGGCCTGCGCAATCCGGTCCATGTGGCCGTCCTCAACTGGATGGGCATCAACATCATTGAGTGCCTCGATCTGGAGCAGGCCGCGGCCACCGCGCGACGCTTGAACCGGTACGAGTTCGTGATCACGTTCGCGCCGCTGCCGGTCGAAGGAGGGACTGGGTCGCCTGTCAACCCCCTCGCGATCTTCTGACGTGCCCAATGGGAAGCTACAGCCATCGGCGCACTCTTTGGGTGTATGCCTCGTAGTCGGGACCAAAACGCCGTCGCAGATATCTTTCCTCTGGGAGAATCACCAGCGTCTGGACCAGGTACAGGGTCGGGAAGAGCAGCACAATCGGCCAGTACGTATTCCACAACAACCCGAACGCGATCGTCAGGAACGCGAACCCCACATACATCGGATTCCGCGTGAACCGGTAAGCGCCGGAGAGGACCAACGTCGTGGCGGGCCGAAAGGGTAGGAGGCTGGTACCTGCAAGGCGGAACCGCAGGATGCTGGTGCCAACCAGCGCCAACCACACGCCGATCAACACAGTCGCAATGACATCAAGTCCAAGCGACGATGGAATCCGAAGCGGCCACTTGCGGTCGAGCAAGACGCCACCGAGAATCGGGATCGCGTACAGGAAAGGCGGTGGAAAGTTGACGCCGGGGCTGTCGCGGGTTGGCTCTGGCACGACACATCACGATCTGACGCCGCATCGCTTCGCGCCGGTTCCTGGAAACTCAGGGGTTCAACACACGCCAGCATACCTCCCCTGCTGAGTAAGTCGGCGAGCAATCCCACATGGATCGAGGCATGACCCCGACAGCCGCGCGCGAGGCGGCGGGGCGCCATGTCGGCAATCGCACGATGATCGAGGAATCGACCCGGGAGGCGTGGATGTTCAACCGGATCGAGGCGCTGCTGCACGATCTCCGCTACGGGTTTCGCCTCCTGCGCCGGTCGCCGGGTTTCACGGCCACTGCCGTGTCGGTGATCACCCTTGGTATCGGCGCGAACACTGCGGCGTTCACGCTTGCTCGATCACGTCCTGATCCGGCCCTTGCCTTTCGCCCATCCCGATCGACTGGTGATGCTGTACGAGACGCAACCGGCAAACGGCGTCCCGCGCACCCAGACCTCTCCGCCGAATTTCCTCGACTGGCGGGAGATGAGCCGGAGCTTCGAGTCGATGGGCGCGTATATCTCGGTCTTCTTTCCGGTGAATCTCTCCGGCCGGGGTGATCCGCTTCGACTCGACGCGTCCATGGTCAATTCCGATGTCTTTCTGACCCTGGACGTCCAGCCTTCGGCCGGACGCGTCTTCACCGCAGAGGACGATCGTGTTGGCGGTGCCAACGTCGTGCTGCTCAGCCACGGTCTCGCGCTGGCGTTGTTCGGCGCCGCGGCCGATGCCGTCGGCCAGACGGTGAGCCTCGACAACCAGGCGCACACGATCGTCGGCATCATGCCGGCGAGCTTCGCATTTCCGTCACGCGACACCCAATTGTGGCGGCCCCTCCGCTTCTCGCCGGCCCTCCTCTCGTTGCGCAGTAACCACCTCCTCTACGTCGTAGCCCGACTCCGCGACGGAGTGTCGATCGAAGAGGCGCGCGCCGATATGGACGTCATCGCGGGGCAACTCCAGCGCGCCTATCCCAAAGACAACGCGCGTTCGGGCATCGCCGTCGCGAACATGCGCGACATGATGTCGCCCCAGTCGCGGACCCTGGTGATCGCCGTCTTCGGCGCGGCGTTCTGCCTGATGCTGATCGCCTGCACGAACCTGGCGAGCCTGCTCTTCGCACGTGCGATGCTCCGGCGGCAGGAGATGGCAGTACGAATGGCCGTCGGCGCGGCTCGCGAGCGGCTCTTTCGACAGCTGCTGACCGAGAGCCTGCTTCTCGCGGCTCTCGGTGGGGTGCTCGGATTGCTGGCGGCAGCCATCGTGACGCCCCCACTGGCGCGACTGGTTCCGGCCGCGCTGCCGGCCGGGGCCACACCTGAAATGGACTGGCGCGTGTTCGCATTCGCGGCTGCCCTCACGTTGGCAACCAGCATCGCATTCAGCGTCGGACCAGCGTTGCAATCGGGTCGCACGACGGATCTGAATGCCTTGCGCTCACGATCCGCGGTGAGTGCCCGAACCGGTCGCCTACGCGCCGCACTCGTGCTCGCCGAGGTGGTCGGAACGGTCATCCTCCTGATAGGGACGGGACTATTGGTGAAGGCACTGTGGCGCGTGCAAGCGTTGGATCCGGGATTCCGCACCGAGGGCGTGCTGACTCTGCGAACGGCGCTCCCCACGCCGAAATACGGGACGGCCGCGGCACGCCGGGATTTCTATCAACGCGTGATGTCCCAATCCCGTGCCCTCCCGGGATTCATCGCGGCTGCGTACGTCAGCTATCACCCCATGGAGCGGGCCAGCGGGAGGCTCCCGGTCACCGCGCCCGGAGTCGCCGCCGACCCGTTGTCCGCTCCGGAGGCGGTCATTCACTTCGTCACGCCAGGTTACTTCGACACACTTCGGATACCGCTGCTCCGCGGGCGTGATGTCAGCGATCACGACGATGCGACGGTGCCGTTCGTCGCGGTGATCAGCGACTCGCTCGCCGAGCGCCTGTGGCCGGGTCAGGATCCGATCGGGCGCCGACTGAACATTGCTCGTTATGATCGAACCGTGGTGGGGGTGGCGGGCAATATCTCGGTGCGCAGCCTCGAATCGCCCACCGATTCGCAGATCTACTTTCCAGCCGAGCAATTGGGAACGACGTCGACATACTACGCGCCCAGGGATCTCGTCATCCGCGCGTCAGGCAATCCGACGACGCTGGGCCCCGAGCTCAGGAGGATCATTCGCGAGGCCGATCCGGAGCAGGCAGTCGCGGACGTGCGGCTGCTCGAGGACGTTGTCGCGTCTCAGACCGCGCCTCGA
>MEKT01000054.1:24279-39847 GCA_001767435.1 Acidobacteria bacterium RIFCSPLOWO2_02_FULL_65_29
CGTGCTCGGGACCTTCGCGTCCATGGCCTTCTTGCTGGCCGCAGTCGGCATTCACGGGCTGTTGGCGTTCACCGTGTCCGCGCGCACGCAGGAAATCGGCGTGAGGGTCGCCCTTGGTGCGGCGCGCGGCAACATCCTCGGCATGTTCCTCCGACAAGGGGTCGTGCTCGGCGTGGCTGGCGTGGCCCTGGCACTGCCGCTCGCATATTTAGCTGCGCGCGGAATTGGCGCGCTGCTCTTTGGCGTCGAGCCTGCGGATCCCTTGATCTATGTGTCGGTCGCGATCCTGGCCATGGTGATGACCCTTGCGGGCAGCCTTCGGCCCGCGATACGCGCGGCAACTATCGATCCCGCCATCACGATACGAACGGAATAGACTCTCCGCAGGACAAAGGACCGGCCGGACCGCCACATGCGGAGACTCTCAGTTGCGCCGGTGCTTGTCGAGAAACGCCACGAGAGGCTTGGCAGAGGGCCTGACGCTCGTCGCGTGACTGGCGCCCGGGATCTCGACCACCTCGAGCCTGCGCACAACGCCCGCCATCCGCTTGACGGCTTCGAGGCCGCTATCGTGCTCGCCGATGATGGCCAGCACGGGCAGCGTGGTGGCCCGAAGACTGTCACCCGAAATCTCATAGAGCGGCAGGAGGCCTCGGGCCACCGCCGCCAGCACTTGGGGATCATTGCGAGCGAACAGGGAAGCGTTCAGCGCGGCCACTTCGTCATCCGTTGGTCCATTCTGTCCGGACGACGTCACCCCACGAATGAGCCAACTGGCGTCTTTATTCGCGAAGCCCTCGGCGAGCGCCAGCATCTGCGACGTGACGACCTCCAAGTCCTCTCCCTCCCATCCGGCACCAAGGAGAGTCACGGTCATGAGGCGGCCAGGGTATCTGACGAGGAGTTGGTTGGCGATCGCTCCCCCCATCGAGTAGCCGACGATGTGGGCGCGCTCGATATGCAGGCGGTCGAGGAGGCGGACCACGTCTCGGACCATCTCCAACCCATACTGGCTGGAATCGAGCGGCTTTCCGCTCTGCCCATGACCCCGGCAGTCCATGGCGATCACGCGATAGCCGGCCGTCTCGAGCGCCTCCATCACGCCTGGTGCTTCCCAGTGTCGCGCGTAGGAGCCGGTAAACCCGTGAAGCAGCACGACCGGCACGCCGCGTCCTTTGTCCACGTAGTGGATCTGGACGCCGTTGGAGTCAAAGGATTCGGCCGTACCCTGCTGGGCCGGGCTGGCCGAAGGGGCGACAACGAGGACGCACGCTGTCAGCAGGCTGATGATCCGCGCAGTCATGACTCCCAGTTTACGCCGCCATTCCTCGAGCGCCATTCAATTCTGAAAATGAAACCACAACCGCCTGCCACTCGCTACAGGCTGCCTCAAGGTGCCCGTCTGCAGAGCCCGTGACCCGGTGTGCCACACCGCGTGTCACTCATGGCAGCGCTGGTAGTTCCGAGTAACCGTTAGCTCCGGCGGCCCTGAGGGCCGTGAGTGAACGCAGCCGGCTACGCTGCCTTCACCGTCTGAGCCTTGAGGCCGACCTTCAGCCTGTGTCTGACCGCGTCAAAAATGGCGGCCAGGTTGTCCATGCTTGGATTTCCGCTCCGGGACAGCATGCGATGCAGGCTCTTCGCAGGCTTGTCGGTCATCCCAGCCAGTGCCTCGAAGCCCACCGTCGCATTGACGAGGTCGCGTAGCAGCAGCCGCGCCGCTTCCGGTTCGCCGTTGAGAAACAGCGTGGCCGCCTCGTCCAGGAGCGCCCGTGCGAACTTCGGGTCGCGACGGACCCGTTCCACCACCGTTTTCTTGAAGTGTCGAGTCAACGCCACGGTTGTTCACCGTTTCTTGTGCGTCTCGGGTGAAACGCGTCGTAACTCCTGGACGCGAAGCGTCACCTCGATAAGGTAACATATTCGTGACTATAAGGGAGGGCGCAGGCTCGTTCTTTGCGTGGGAGTCGCCGGCGAGAACGAAATTACTCCTGCGTAACGCCGAAGGGGCTTCCGACCCTGCGTCCCGCTGGTTGCGTCAGGGCCGCCTGAGCTGTGCCGCGAGGCTCGCCACCTGGAGCTCGAGCCGTTTCACTTCGCGCATGATGGCGTTCTTTTGCAGCTCCATCCAGAACCACACCTTGACCAGCGCGACGCCGGCAAACCCGAGCGCCGACGCGGCGCCCCATCGCAGCATGTCTTCGAGCTCCGGCGCATGCACGAACCGCCACGCCATCACGCAGGTCACACCGAACAGCAGGATGCCGAAGATCCAGCCGGCGACATTCACCCACCGGAGCTGCCCTTCGAACGTGGCAAGCACCTGCTGGTGGAGCGCTTGATTCTGGCCGAGGCGATCGAGGAGCTCGGCGTCTTCCGCCGACAACGACTGACGAATGGCTCGATCGAGGTCGTTCATAAGGTCCTCCGTGTGCGTGACTCGCTTTCCTGAGGATCTGGCGCGACGGCGCGGCCGACTCCCAAATGGCGTTTCAGGGCCTCGCGCGCATGGTGAAGACGCGACTTGACCGTCCCAGTGGGAATGCCCAGCGCCGACGCGATCTCCTCCACGGTCAGATCCTCACCGTAGAAGAGGTGCACAGCGGCACGCTGCTTCGGCGGCAGTTCCCGGATGCCAGTCGCCACGTCGATCTGATGCTCCACACTCACAGTCGCCTCTCGTAGACTTGCGTCGCCCGCGACCGAATGCGCGTCGAGCCGCCTCCGGCGCATGTTGGTCCGGATCGCGTCGGCACACTTGCGCGTCGCAATCCCGTAGATCCAGGCGGGGAACTGCGCGGGGTCGCGCAGACCGCGCAAACCGCGGATCGCCCCGACCCACGTTTCCTGCACGACGTCTCTGGCCGCTTCGGCCGACTCCGTGGACCCGCCGAGCACCCGCGCGGCATACCGCAGTAGCCGCGGGGTCCAGCGCCGCGCGAGACCGTCCAGGGCGTCAGTCGAGCCCGCCTGGCTCAGCAAAACGAGGTACTCGTCGAGGGGTCGCTCGGGCGTCTGGTCCACGTCGAGTCATGCTCCCACGACTCGAATCTAAAGTCGCTCGAAGCCGGCTGACGGTTCATTCCCCGGTATGAGAAAGATTTCCAGCGCCCCGGGGCGAGTCAGTGACTGGCCTGGCAGGCCACTTCAGGCGAGCCCGAAGACGATCCAACCGCAGCTCAGGAAGCCGGCAACGAGGGCAATCCAGCCCGACGCTCGTTTGGTCTTGAGCTGATACCACATGTAATAGCTGCCGATCACCATGATCAGCAGTCCGGCTGCGAGCGCATCCATCGCGGTCACCCACATCGAGGTCAGGAGCCAGTCGCGGTACATTCCCGGCGTGTTGTACCGCGAACCGCTGAAGGTGTGCGTGATCCTGACTGCCGACCAGAGGCTTCGATCGATCTGGCGAACCGTCGCGCGTCCTTCACGCAGATCGACGCTCAGCTGCATCGCCCGCTTCGGGAACGTGACGTTGAAATCGAGCCTGCCCGGCGCCTGCGCCGATTGAGGCCAATCGATCTCGCCCTTCAGGCCCAGCTGGCGGACGATGTCGCGGGCGCGCGCCAGGTCTGTGTCGCCAGAGGTCGGTTCGATGGCGATCGCATATTCCGGATTCGCGTCGTTCGGGATGCGCGAGAGCGCCCACTGAGGATGATTGAGCAGAAGGCCCGTGAGAGAGAAGAGCCAGAGAGACACGAAGAAATACAGGCCCAGGTAGTAGTGGACCTGGCGGTTCCACATCTCGAGGACGGTGCCAGCCCGCTGTCCGCGGTCAGATGGCGAGGCCATAGAGAAACGCCACGAACGTCATCGCGCCTGCGCCAAGCAGAACCAAGCCAACGCGGCGTTCCGCTCTGATAGTGAGCCACAGATACAATCCGCTCACCGAACTGAACAGCAACAGGTAGACCGTCCCGTCGGTCAGCCATTTCCAAACCCGGGTCCAAAACCAGTTGCCTCGCAGAACGGCGTTGTGCGGCCCTGGACTCTTGTGGAGATAGGCGATCGATTCCATGACACTGGTGATTCGCCGTGACACCACGGCTGTTCGTTTCGAGACATCGACGTCGACAACCGTCTCGACACCGGGTCTGGATACCGGAATCACGAGACGCCGCTCCTTGCCGAGATAGCGGACGAAGCCTATTTCGCCCGTCACGCCGACCTGGTCGACGATCTTCCTGGCGAGATCGACGGCTTCGCGACCCTGGGTACGCTCCATCCCGGCGGGAACAGCGATGTCGCGAACGGTCGCGATCGAGCTGACGGCACTCGTGTCCACCTTCGCATGGTTGAGAAAGAACACGCTGACGGCAAAGGCGACCAGGAATGGGCTGACAAACAGTCCGAGGTAGAGATGCAGATCGCGGGTCCATCGATAGAGCGTCTTCCCGGCTCCGTTCACCGCGCGATCTTACTCCGTCGAATGAAGACGTGGCGACCGCTATCCGTGGCAGGAAGCCGCGTGCGTTCAGGCGAGGTATGGGTTGTCGTCAGCGACAACAACCAAGAAATGAACAGCCTCCGTCCAGGGCCAGCGTCGTCGGCAGCGACCTTCGGCGGGGTCACGACACAGGTCGCGATCTGATCCTGAGAGGGCGGGATTCAGGAAGGGAGCCTCGGCTCATCAGGAAGTGCTGGTCCACCGATCCGGTCAGGTATATGCACGCGGTGCAATACATCGCGGTCCCCGGGGAACGTCAGCGACGGCGACTTTGCGAATCTTCGCATGACGCCGAAAAAGTGATACTGGAGCCCGCTTTCAAGCCCCATCGATGACCGATGGAAGGCCTGGCGCTACGGATAGACCATTTCGAATCTCTGGCACACGACCGGCATGTCCTCCGTCCGGAGAAATCCAGTTCCGGCCAATTCCCGCTCGTAGTACGCCCAGTGCACGGCGCGCCACGATTCGAGCGAACCGTCGCCTTCACCTTCAGCCGCGGCGTACGCGGCGGTGACCGCTTCGAACGGAACGATGGCAACGTCCGTCGTCCGAATGACGCATTGCGCAACGCCGTCCCAGTCGGCCACGATATCCAGGTCGCCGCCGACGGGCACCGCCAACCCCCGCGATTCCAAAAACCACAATGACGGCGTCGTCGCACGCTTGTGGCCGGACAACACGAGGGCGGCACACGTGTTGGCATCCGACTCGTTGTCGCAGAAGTGCCATGCCGGCGGTGGCGGCGAGGCTGGTGACATTCGGGACTTGACTCGATATGCCGCCCACATTCTGGCCACCGAGGCATCCATCTCATCGCTCCGGGCCGCACCCGACCGTGACGTTCCGAGGAAGGACGAAGTGATCTTACGCCCACTGAATAGGATAGGGCGAGGTTCCGTCACTGAGGTGCGGCAACTCTTCGGGACTCTGGCCCCGTGAGTCAGCGGCCCAGGGACCGCTGTGGGGACACCCTCGGTGACCCATTCGCTGATCGGCGCTTCGGGATGGCGAGCCAGACACGTGTTGACAGTCCCTGGCGTGGCTAATATATTGTCTGACCATATATGGCTCCACACACTGAGGTGAAGCGAGGCAGCGCCGAGCTCATGGTGCTCTCGGTCATCGAGCGTCGCGCCCGACATGGCTATGAGATCGCCAACCTCATCGACGAGCAGTCCGATGGCGTGCTCCGGTTCCACGTCGCCTCCCTGTACCCCATGCTCTATCGCATGGAGCGCCGCGGCTGGATCGACGGCAAGTGGATAGAGAAGGCGGGACAGCGGCGTCGCCGCTACTACCGGCTGACGCCCCACGGTCGCAAGGCACTGGCGGAACAGCGCAGTACATGGCGCGAGCTGCTGGCCGCCCTCCATCGAGTCGCCGGCCTCGAACCAGGGAGGTAGTGTTCATGGACTTCCGCCTCTACGTGCGCGAGCACCTGCCGTCGCTGACAATCGCTCGCGAGGCGGAGATCGTCGAGGAGTTGGCGCAGCACCTGGAGGACGTGTACCGAGACGCTCGTCAGGAGGGTCTCGATCACTCGGCCGCCTGGGCCAAAGCCGTCGGGACGCTGCCAGCGGCTGCCGACGATCTCGCCCGCGCGCTCCGATCGGCCAGTCGAACGCCGCCCGGACGCGTGGCGGACCGCTGGCGCGCCGCGCTCGACGAACCCGTGCCGGCTCGCGAGGCACGGTTCGCGATGTTGACCGATCTGCGCCGCGATGTTCGATACGCTCTCCGGACGCTGTTCCGTGCGCCCGGCTTCACGGCAGTCATCGTCATCACGCTGGCCGGCGGGATCGGGGCAACGGCCGCGATCTTCAGCGCCGTGGACGCGGTGTTGTTGAAGAGCGTGCCGGTTGCCGAACCCAGTCGCGTCGTCCACGTGTACACCGTCTCGTCCGCGCGGGCGACGACAAACCCGAACGGTGGTCCACAGTTGGGCAGCTCGTCCTATCCGGACTATGTCGATCTACGCGACAGCGGCGTCCTCGACGGCCTCACGGCGTTTGCGGATATCAGGCTGTCGCTCGACACCGAGGGCGTCACCGAGCCCATCGACGGCGTGGTGGTCAGCGGGAACTACTTCGACGTGCTCGGGGTGCGCCCGGTCGTCGGCCGAGCGTTCAGTCTAGAAGAAGACCGCGCCGGCTCGCCGGTCCGGGTGGCCGTGCTGTCCCACAAGATGTGGCAGCAGCGATTCGGGAGCGATCCGAACATCGTGGGTCGGTCCATCACGCTGAACGCGGTCGCCTACACGGTCATCGGCGTCGCGCCGCGCGCGTTCGGAGGTCCGGTCCTGGGCGACGCGCCGGACGCGTGGGTCCCCATGGCGCTGCAGGACGAAGTGCGGCCGCCGTCGGCCGGCGCCCTGCGGCAGCGGCTCGGGACGACTCACATGCTCGGCTTCCGCGATGTGCGGTGGCTCGAGATGGTGGGCCGTTTGCGGGATGGCACCGCGCTCACCGAAGCAGCCGCTGCGCTCGACGTGGTCGGCCGCCGGCTGGCCGCGGCTTATCCCGACTCGAACCGCGATCTGAGCGCGACCGCGGTGCCGTTGGGCCAAGGGCCAGGTGTGCGCACGGAGACATGGCCCGTGCTGGCCTTGCTGACCGCGGCAGTCACGCTCGTCCTGATGATCGCCTGCGCGAACGTGGCGAGCCTGCTGCTCGCACGCGCGGTCACGCGCCGTCGCGAAGTGGCGGTTCGTCAGGCGATCGGCGCAGGACGAGGGCAGCTGGTGCGGCAGTGGCTGACGGAGGCGGTGATCCTCGGCGTACTTGGCGCGGCCGGCGGCTTGATCCTTGCCGGCTGGAGCACGCCGATCCTCTACGGGTTCGGCATTCCCGAGGATCTCGACCTCAGCATCAACCTGCGCGTGTTGGCCTTTGCGCTGGCCACCGGTGTGGTCACGGGCCTTGTGTTCGGACTGGCCCCTGTTCTGCAGATGGTCCGGGGAGATACCGTTGCCGCGCTTCGAGACGAGGGAGGCGCGGTGACGACTGGTGCTCGAGCCACTCGCATGCGGAGCGCTTTCGTGGTCCTGCAGGTGGCGCTCAGTCTGGTGTTGCTCGTCGCCGCCGGCCTGTTCATCCGAACGTTGCAGCAGGCGTACGCCGTCGATCTCGGCTACCGCGTGGATCGCACGCTCGTGGCCGAGATCGGTCCCGGTGACAGCTATTCACCTGTCACCGGATACGCGCTCTATGTCGAGGTGCTGGATCGGCTGAACGCCCTGCCGGGCGTCGTGGCGGCCGGCGCCGCACGCGTGACCGTCTTGAGTGGAGCATCGCGCACGGTGCCTGTCAGCGTGGACGGCCAGCCGATCCGCCCCGATCGGAGCAACGTGATTCCGGTGCGCGCCAACGTCGTCAGCGATCGCTACCTCGAGACCATGGGCATCCCATTGCTACGCGGTCGGGGCTTTCAGGCCTCGGACGGGCCGGCCTCGCCTCGTGTCGCCGTTGTGAGCCGTTCGCTGGCGGATCGTCTGTGGCCGAACGCCGATCCCATCGGCCAGCGCTTTCTGTCCGCGTCGCCGCTCATCGTCGTGGGCCTCGTGCCCGACACCGTGTATCTCAGCGCGACCGAACGTGACCCGCGGCCGTTCTTCTACCTGCCGCTGTCCCAAAACTACGAGTACGCCGTCACGCTCCACGTGCGAACCGACGGCGATCCCCTCGCGATCCTGCCTGGGGTGCGGCAAGTGGTGCGCGACCTCGATCCTCGCATCGCCGTGACACGGCCCCGCCGGCTTGTCGACGAGTTCAATCGATCGATCACCGGCCAGCGGACGATGGCGACGCTCGTCGGGATCCTCAGCGGTATGGCGCTCCTGCTGGCGGCCGTCGGTCTGTACGGCGTGATGGCGTACGGAACCCGGCAACGAACCACGGAGGTCGGTCTGCGGCTGGCACTGGGCGCGACTCCCGTGTCGATCCTGAACCTGATCGTGTTTCGCGGCGCGCGCCTCGTCGTGATGGGCGTGGCGCTCGGCCTCGTCGGGGCCTTCGCCAGCGTGCGATTTGTGCGGAGCCAGCTGTTCGGGGTCGAGCCAACCGATCCGGTCACCTGGCTGGCCGTGTCCGCGATGCTTGTGTTGGTGGGGTTGACTGCCTGCGCCATTCCGGCGTGGCGCGCGATGCGCGTCGACCCCGCCGTCGCACTCCGAAGTTCCTGCTAGCGTGCTGATCGGTCCCCTTAGTGTCGGGGCAGTGACTACTTCGCCGCTAGCCGCGCAACTCGACGAGTCGCACGCCCTGTTCCAGTCGCTTCAGCGTTTCCGGCCAGAGCGGCTCAAACCACGCCATCAACGCTTCGTTTGAACAATTGCCCTTCCGGATCCAAATCAACGCAACGGGTGTCTCGCTCAACAGCCATCGATATCCTCATCCTTGCTGACGATGACCGCTTTCTCGTTGCGGGCGTGCTCCCAGATGACGGGATCGGCGGCCGCGTGTAGGTGGATGTCGAAGACGTGCGTGGCCCGATGGCCCTGGCTGGAGATCCATCGTGCCAGCCCTGGCGGGAGTTGAGCGTCAACCAGGAAATTCAAGACTGCTGCAGAACTGCGTGATCGGCCTGGCGTGCCGCGTAGGCCAGTGCTGCTTTGATGTCATCGGCTTCCAAGTAGGGGAAGTCACGCAGGATTTGGTCGTGCGACACGCCCTCAGCCAACATCCCGAGAATGTCCGTGACCCGAATGCGCAACCCTCGGATGCACGGTCGTCCGCCACACTTGTCCGGTTCCACCGTGATGCGTTCGAGGAGGTTCATACCTGGCATAGTGCCTTGTCGGCTTTGTAAAATCAATCGCCGCTCCGCGCAATGTGCAAACCTCTGGTTGTGTGATTGGCGTCCTCAATGGGAAGCGACGGTCATGCTCTGACGCTTGTCGTCCCACCGCCACAGGTCCGCGTCGCTCTGCAAGTGCACGCCACCCAGCCACCGGTCCATTCCGCAAGTGGCGACCCTGTCGCGCTGACCCCTGAGCACGGCCCGACCGGCATCCGTGAGCGTCACCGATCCCTGAAGCAGTCCGCCCTTGGCAATCGGCTCCCGCGCAAGCGTGAGCAGCGGAGGTGAGGTGCGAGACAAGGTGTCGGCGAGCTCCGCGATCGACGTGTCGGTGATGTAGTAGACGTCTTCGTCGTCGTGCATGCGCGGGAGCGCCGCCGATAGTTCGACGTGTCCGGCGTCTGCCAGTTCCAGAAGCCGGCGCTCGGTGCGCGAGAGTCCGTCAGCGGTCCATGGATATTCCTGAAGGAAACGCGTGACGGCAGCCGCGAGATACGGCAATGCCCCAGTGTCAGTGTGGCGCAGGTTGTCCAGAGCCTCAGGCGTCGGCTCCCGGAACGCCTGCCAGGCGGCCTCCGCCAACGAGTACTGTGCCTCGCCGACACGCTGCCGCGTTTCGAGCAGTGATGCCAACTCGTCTGGTGTGAGCTCGCCGAGCCCTTTGAATCTCGGGTGACCGGGAAAGGCTCCAATGCACACGAGGCTCACCACCTTCGCGGTAGGTACGCGATCTCGAATCCAGGTCAGGAGCTGAATGAGATTCAGTTGATCGAAGAGGTCGTGCTCGAACCACAAGATCAACTCATCGTAGGACTCGTGACGTTCGATCGCGGCTCGCCATTGCCTCAGGTCGTTCACGACATCGATATGCGCTTGCTCCGGTGGCCCGGCGAGATGGCGTGCACGTAGGTCGAGGAGCTCCGCGTCCGTCAGACCGTCTGGAACCGGCCCTTCATAGAGTGGGTCCGCCCAAATGGACAACGTGCCTGGAATGCCTGCCGATTCAATGATGCGCGTCGTGCACGTGCCGTTCGCCACGTGCAGGAAGCGTGTCCTTGCCGATTGCGTCACGACCTGCTCCTCGAAGACTTCGTGAATTTGCGGCCATGCCCGAGGGACGGTGTCGCGGCCGGTTCGTGGTGCTTTCACCGTGGCGTCGGGATCGGCCGTGTTTTCGTGCCTTCGCCCCTGAACGGCGAGCCTCGGCGCGTTCATACATCGGCCAGCGTGAGGGGGCGCGGAGCCTTGCCATCGATGTCTGTGAAGCCGTACTCCACCGCAAGGCTCGCGGCCACCAGCACGGTTCCGGTGTGCCGCATGACGTGGGGATCCCCGGCAAGCGCCGCGACGGCACGTCCGATGAACTCAGGGGATTCTGAATTGGTGAGGTCGAGCCACGCGGCCGCCTCCATGACCTTCTCCGTCCTCACGAGTCCCGGGTACAGCCACACGGCCGTGACTCCATAGGGCCGCAATTCGATAGCCATATCGGCGGTCATCTTGTCGGTCGCGGCTTTCGACACCCCATAGGCGACATTCGCGATGTGCTCCTGTGCCGTCCAGGTTGAGATATTCACGATCAGCCCGCGCCGGCTGGCGACCATCGTCCGTGCCGCCAGCTGGCTCGCGTGGTAGTGCGCGCGCACGCCTGCGCTGAACATCGCGTCCCAGCGCCACAGGGGCTGTTCCCAGAACGGCGTGGCCCACGTGAATGCCCCGTCCTCGACCATCCGCTCGTATCCACCCCAGACGTTGTTCACGAGGATGCCGATCCCGTGCGTCTCCCGAGCGACGCGCTCCAACGCGGCCGTCACCTCTGCATCCAGCCAGTGGTCGCAGCGAATAGCGGTGATGTGTCTCGATGTTCTTATCGATGGGTGCACCATCGTGCACCGAGCGGCCGGTCACGAACACCCGCGCCCCGTCGTGAGCAAGCGCGCGTGCGATCCCGCGGCCCACGCCGAAGGTCCCCCGGTGACGACGGCGACATGGCCTTCGAGAGTTTTCATGGGCGAACATATAGCGAACATACGGCCAACTGTCAAGAAACGGAGTCGTCCACGCGCCGGGCTTCGGTGTCGGCCTCCATGGGACTACTCCCGACTGGGGCAGACGAACCGCACGCCTCGATTGTTCGGCTTACGAGCAGTTGACTGCAATGCGGCTGCCGCCTCCGTCTTGTGACCATGCTCATTTCATCGGAGTGATGCGGAGGTTCGCGAAGTCGCCGTCGCTGTTTGCGCGGTGTCAACACGACCGGCAGATCTAATTGTCGCCGCGCGCTGTTGTTGCCCGCCCACAAGCCAATCATGCCTCGATCGTGCTGCCCGAGCTTACGGACTTCGAGCGTTGGCGTCTCTGCTGGAGCGCACGCTCCAACGTGGTGGCGTCGTCGAGCCAGGCATCACAATCGGCACCAAGAGAAACCCTGACCGCCATTGATAGGGGAGGGTCACTGAGAGAAATGCCGTCCTGCGGACGGGGACAAAAATCAGTGGCAATCAATCGCCGCGGTGCGTATTGTGAGAGGCATGTCGGATCATGACAATTTCGAGGAAGGCGCTGCGGAGACGCGCACGGATTTCCTCGTCAACGATTTTCGGATCAAGCGGGTGTTGAACAGCCTGACCGCGAGCGCCGGAGCCATCAAGGGCGACGAAGCGTCTGCCGGCGACATCGCCGCCAGAGTCGACGCGTTGCGGCATCTCCTCCGAGAAGTGGGCCACGACGTATAGGTCGCCCTGTGGATGGCACGATTACCGAGCTGCAGCGTGATCGGGGAGTCGGCCATCTCGTTGGGGTCGACGGGAAGACCTACCTGTTTCACCGCGGTGCTCTTCAGGACGCGTGGTTTCACGAGCTCCCTGAGGGCGCGGCAGTGACGTTCGAAGCCATCCAGGACCCGACCGGATTGAGGGCCAAGCTTATCCGCATTCTGCGAGCTTCCACGTAGTCGCTACACGACGAGGGCCGCCAGCCGATCCAGCGTCAGCTCGCCGGCATGCGTCACACGGAGATCGGCGGCGCGCAGGTCGTGGCGCTCGGTCAGCCAGTGTGGGATGGCAATGGCTTTCATGCCGGCGGCCTTTGCCGCCGTGATGCCGGGACCGGAATCCTCGATGGCAATCGATCGCGTCGGGTCCACGCCCAAGCGTCGCGCGGCTTCCAGGTACACGTCAGGCGCGGGCTTGCGGCGCGCCACCTCGTCGCCCGTGACGATCGCGCCGAACGTTGGCCGCAGGCCGAGACCCTCCACCGCCGGCACGACCCATCGCGCGGGGGACGTCGACGCGATCGCCGCGAGGACGCCGGCGGCGGTCAGCGTCTCGAGCAGCTCGCGAATGCCGCGCATCGGCTCGCGCGGCAAGATCTCCAGGAAGACCCGCCGCTTCTCTGCGTGGTAGGCCTCGGGCTCTGGCGCCGAAGTGCAGCGTTCGCGCAGTTGCATCGCCCAGCGGTCGTCATCTCCCTCCGCCCACACACCGATCTTATTGCACCACTCGTCTACGGTCAGGGCGACACCGCAGCGCTCGTAGATCCGCCGATGGGATTCGAATTCAGGAGTCTCGCTGTCGAGGACGACGCCGTCGAAGTCGAAGACAACGGCCGCTACCTGGGACACGAGTGGATCATACCGCGGCCTCTTCGGGTTCTTCGTCAGACAGCCAGGACTGGGACCTGGCACAGGTCGACGTCTGTTCTATCGCCCTTCGTCATCTCCCGGAATCTTGAGATCGTCTCGCCGCTCGATCGGTGCGCTGGCGCCGGCAGCCGATACGATGTCGGCCTGATGGATCGTGAGGTGAACGTCGAAATCAGCCTGCGGAAATCTCCGCTGCAATCGGAAGCGGACTTGGATCAGGGGTGGCGCGCCCAGAGCTGGTGCAGCGGCTGCCACGACGACTGGAGCATCGGGATGCCAAAGACCAGGGCCGTGCTGCGGCTGGAGCAGCCGGACCGACCGGGCGACCACAGCCACACGCCTGTCGGGTCGGCCGGGTCCACAGCCAGGCACTGTCGAAACTCGCTGATCTGAATCGGCGTCGTCGTGATCACGTAGCGAGGAACGGCTGGCGACTTTATTGTCCGGTCCCTTTATTTGACATTCCAATAGAGCCGGCTATGCCCCATTCGCATGCCTAACAGAGAGCTGGCGAAGGCCGACATTCTCCAGGGGACGCTCGACCTCATGGTGCCGCAAACGCTGGTCACCATCGGCCCGCTGCACGGCTACGCGTTCGCCGCGCGCCTGGAGCAGGTCTCCGGCGGCTCGCTCCAGCTCAATATGGGCACGCTTTACACAGGGCTGATGCGCCTGGAGCAGCGCGGGCTCGTGCGTGCCGCGTGGGGCGTGACCGACAACAATCGGAAGGCGCGGTTCTACACCATCACCACACCCACCGGGCCGTGTCAGGAATATGCCGCAAGTTCGTCGAGTTGTTCATTCGCGTCCCCTACGAACAGACGGATCGAGCCCGAATCCGCCCACCGCAGCAACAACGTTCGAATCGCTGCAGCAGGGAGCCGTGCTCCGCAGTCAATCGGCCCCGCGTGTCTCGATGCGTTCGCGCAGCCCGGTCATAAGCTCGCCCCACCAGAGGCCGATCATGCGACTGAACTCCGCGCCGTCGAGACCGTGCCGCGCCGGGTGGCCCGGCCTGAGGGCTGACCATCCTCGATGCTGCACCGTCACTCTGGTGCCGGAGGTGGTCGGTTCGAACAGCACCTCGACCTCGGTGTCGTCCTCGGCCGAGAAGTTCGCGTTTCGCCAGGTGAAGACGAGACGAGAAGGAGGCTGCCACACGGTCACACGGCCGGCCTCGTGGACATGAGTTCCCGATGGCGTTTCAAACGATTCGAACAACCGACCGCCAACGCTGGGTTCGAAGCACAGCGAGCCTGGGCGTCGTCCGGCCAGTCGGTAGCGCAAGCCGCGCCGCCACCATAAATCGGTTTCCTGCGTGAAGACTTCGAACGCGACGGCCGGCTCCACCGTGACCGTCACCGAGACCGTCGCCTGGTCGCCCGACGGTAAGACACTGGAGACGCTCATGATCGTCGACGGGCTCGTGGCCGCTCGGCATGCGCCTTGAACGCGGACAGTTCGGCCGCCCAGAACGCCTCGACTTCTTCAAGCCAGGCACGAACGATTGCAAAACGCTTTGGGCGCAACCGGTATAAGCGGACGCGCGCATCCTGTTCGATCGCGCTGTCCTCGATGAGACCGCTGTTCCGCAGCACCCGGAGGTGACGGCTCAAACGGGGCGGACTCACCGAGAGCGCCTCGGCAAGGTCGCCGGCACGCTGTGGTTTCCTCCGCAGCAGGTCGACGACACGTCGTCGCGTCGGGTCAGCGAGCGCCAGCAGGGTCTGATCGAGGTTGGTCGTCGACATTAGGGCTGTGGATCGCGCAGTCGTTGTGTGAACCACCAATGGTGCCCTTCCGGATCCACGGCGCCGTAGCTGCGGTCGGACCAGTAGTCGGCACCGTAGTCGTGCACTTCGGGTTCGGCGAAAATCGTCGCGCCGGCCGCACGCGCGCGCGAGTAGTGGGCATCGACGTCATCGACATAGAGCATGAGCGTTTGTGTATTTGCGCCGCCGACCGACCTGGGACTTGTGGGGAACGTCACACCCGGGCGGCGCGCGTTTGCGCCGGCCTGTCCCACCATGATGAGGCCCTCGCCGTAGACGAGTTCAGAGTGCTCGATCCGGCCGTTGTCTCCCTCGACCTTGAGACGCACGTCGAAGCCGAAGGCGCGACACAGCCAGTCAATCGCTGTGGCCGCGTCGTCATAGAACACGGACGGGGAGAGTCTCGGCCAGCCTGTGGGTGTGGGTTTCATTGCAACGCTGCTCCCTCTCCAGACACACTGTTGTCGTTCGTGTTAATAGTTAACTGTACAGTGAACTATAAAGTCAAATCACAAGAGACGGTTCCCTTGTGCTTAATGACGGGGAATGCTCGCCGTCGTGTACACGACCAACTGTGACCACGCGAATCTGACGCGGGCGGCTCGGGCTCACACTTGGAAGATCTCCGCGAGCCCAAATAGATCCTGGGTAACGCCGTAGGGTGGAAGCAGCTCGCATTGTTCGGGGGCGGTCTGTCCAGTGCGGCGGCCCGTTCCCTGAGCGGCAGGGAGCACCTGGGCCCGCAAGTGTGACTGAGACCATGCAGCAGGCGTTCGTCCCTGGGAGCGTCGACTACGAAGGTTCGATGGCGCGCGGCTTTAACGCCGGCCGAGTTCTCATTCGAGGCGCGTTCGCGGGGCGTCTCGGCGGAATCACGCTGTTCGATCATTTCCAAGAGGCCAA
>MEKT01000055.1 GCA_001767435.1 Acidobacteria bacterium RIFCSPLOWO2_02_FULL_65_29
AGTCCGCAGCGGATTCTGATGGTTGTACCCCTGCTGCAGCGGAGGGGTTCGCAAGTGAATGACGGCGTCGTATCGGCGGAGCTGCTCGTCGAGGGTTGTCCCGAGGGACGACCAGAAAGCCTCTGGTCCTCCCGGCCAGTAAGCCACGCCATCAACCGTGCCGCGGTCACAGAGGACGATCGCTGGGTTGTGACTGTCTCCGGTGGTTTCCAGCTCTCGCTGGACGTAGTAGATCGCGCGCTGTGCGGCTCTCCGGCACTCCAGGTCGCTCTCCCGTGGAAAGCCTCCACCGAAGATGATCCCAGCGGCCTCGGGCAAGACCTTGACATGCGAACAGAAGAACTGTCGGATGAGCTCCAGCACCGCCGTCTTGCCTGCCCCTGGGCCGCCAGTCAGCACGATCCGTCGTCGCTCATGAACGTCGCCGCACTCGCACTCAGCCATTGGTCCTCCACTGCTGGGGCCCCTTGCTTTGCGGTTCGGCCGCACTCGAGTCACTTGATGCTTTCCGAGGTGTTCGCGGCCGAGTGCGATCGAACGTGATCTCCTGCGGTCCACTCAGGCAGCATGGCGCCTCGTGTTGACACCCCGGGTGCTCGCAGTAGAAGCGAAATGCCAGACGCTGGACCGGTGCCGGGAAAGGACCGAGCGTGACTTGGAAACGCCTGGCGCCGGCCATCACGCCTCCGACCGGCACGAGAGAGGCGATCTGTTCGGGCGCGTGGTCAATCCGGTACGTCAACCGGCCGGGGCAATTCGTCCGGATGGACACTTGATCCCGACGACGGATCTTCGCGACGGGATGCGTGAACGTCCACACGATCGGATGCGCAACGATGAAGTCGCCGAGTGACTCCGGCGCCTCGAGAGCAAGGGCTTGGTAGGCTCCGCGGAGATGGGCCCGGAACAATTCGTCGAATGCCGCGTCGTTCCGCGATTCCTGATCGCTCCCAAACCACCAGTACCAGTCGGAGCCCTCGGCAGCCAACAGCGACTGGCGGGCGCGCTCGATCGCTGCCTCGCGTGCCGGAGAGCGAAAGAAGGCCGCCCGCGCCGCGCCCAGCAGATTCCAGGCGGCGTTCTCTTCGGGTTCGCCGATCCACGTGCCGAGGTCGACCCCTGGCGCCGAGCCGGGCTCGTCGATCCACGATCCGGTTGCGAGGTGATGCACACGTGTGAGCTGGCTGACCGGATGTGCCGCTATCCCGCGAGCCGCATTCCCCAAGAGATATTCGGAGAACGTGACGGTCTTTAGTCGCGGATCAGCAGCTAGACGACTGTAGAGCGCGTGCAGAAACGGCCGGCCGTCGTCCGGGTAGCCGCCCCACGCATTCTCGCCGTCCAGCACGATCGTGAGTACCCGATCCTCGTCGTCGTGGAGCCCATTGAGGAATCTGGTCTCGATCGTGTGCACAAAGTCCTGTGCCGCCACCTGCGCATCCGCGTACTGCCCGTACCGGAATCCGATCCCATCGGACAGATCGGTGTCCCGGAAGAACAGCGCCACTGCGGTGGCATCGTCGGACTCGCGGTACGGCTGGCACAGGACGTCGGGCTCGGAAGCGCGATACCCCCATTGCCCCGATCGCGCGAGCACACCGGCATCCGTCGCGATCCAGGTGATCCCGTGGCGTGCGATCATCTCGGCGGCCTCGGCCGAGACCGCGCCCTCCGCCGGCCACATGCCAGCTGGGTTCCTGCCGAAGCGGGTCAGGTAGTCGTTGCATGCCAGCGCAACTTGCGCCGATGCGTCCTCGGGGTACGCGTACCGTGTAGGAAGCAACGTGCCTGGCCGGTCGACGTAGGCGTGGTCCGTATTGATCAGGAGCGGCAGTATCGGGTGAAACGCCGGGGTTGTGCTGACCTCGATGCGACCGGACTTCTGTAACTCGCGATGCATCGGGACGACCGCTCGCAGGATCTTGTACTGCTCGTCGATCATGTCCAGCACGTCGTCGTGTGAGAACCCCCGCTGTTTCTCGACGAATCGATGGACGCTCACCGTGTCGCCCGTGATCAACCTGACGTCGCCGGCGCGGAACTCGTGTCCAAACCATGCCAGGTTGAACCACATCTGCAGGTCTCTGATGTCCTGGCGTGAAAACCGAGCGCCCGTCGTCCGCTGCTCGAACAGTTCCCGGTAGCGCGGGTGGATATGGACCTGGTGGTGCCAGTCGGCGTCGAAGAACGTGGACAGGACCTCCTCGACTTCGGCCCTGGTCAGCTTCTCCGCCGGCTGCCGTGTGAGATCGAGCGCGCCGTCTGTGGCGCCGCCCTGGAGGTAGTCATCGATCTGGCGCAGCAGGACCGGTGTGAAATTGAACGTGACGTGCACGTCGTGTTCGGCTGCAAGCGCGGCCATGGAGTAGTAGTCACGGATCGCGTGCAGCCGGACCCACGGATACCGGTAACTTCCGGATGCGTCTGGAGCCGCAGGATCGCGATAGAGGGGCTGGTGCTGGTGCCACAGCCACGCGATATACAACGCGGGCCTGATCCGTACCGCGAACGCACTCGTCTGGATCGCTTCGTCGCCGGACGACCCATGAACCGTGTACGTCACCTGGTCGCCGTCCGCGAACGGCCCGAGGCGTGCCGTCCAATAGCTGTTCACATCGGTGTTGCGCTGCCACTGCGCGGCGGTCGTGCCCTCAGTGCGGCTCCCATCCACGGAGATGGCGTGCCACGTGACCCAGGCCGACTGGCCTGGACCGATGGGCCACGTGCCGATGATCACCTCCACCTGGTGAGTGGGGCTCACTCGTCGCGGCGTGCGCGGAGCGTCGTCGGTGTTGTGCCAGATGTTCATCACAGATCGCGCGCACTCAAGGCCTAGGCTGCAACATGCGGGGCCCCTCCGCGCGGTGTTCGAATCGTGGGCTGCAATAAGTGTGCGCCCCCTAGCTTGATCGTTTTATCGACCTCGACGCGACGGCGATTCACGAAGCTTTCATGACTCAAGATGTCGCTCCTTACCGCTGTAGCGTGTGGTGCTCGTGGCTGGCGCGCCCAGCATCCTGGCTGCCGTGCCCCCGGTGCATGAACAGGTGGATGATCGGGCACAGCAGAAGCAGCACATACGGCAACGCCCCGAGGATGTGCGCTCTGTGCTCCTCCCAGAGGAAAAAGGTCGCGATGGCCAGGAAGAGGCAGAGGCCCAGCCACACCGGAATGCGAAAGGGCTCACGTTGCGGGTTCGGTTCAGTGGCGGTCTGCATAGCGGCCTCTCGATTGAACTTCACGCCTGCCGTTCGTCAAGCAGCCTTCGTCGCTGTGGCGGCTTGCGAAGTCGTTCCCCAGCGGCGCGCAAAGACGTTATGCAGCATCGCGAACAACCACCCTGTGTACACCCCGTAGAGAGAAGTCTCCACTAAGCCCAGAACGAATGATCCTGGCGAGATCCACGTGAACCCGGGCAGCAACAGTTCAAGCGTCCCATGTGGAATGGGAAGGCCAGGCGCAATGACGCCACCGAGCACACAGATCGTGAAGCTGATGGCCGTCCAGCAGCCTGAAGACATCGCCCACACTTTGACGTTCAACATGATCGCCCTCCTTCACAGTCTGGCTCGCCGCAGTTCGTTTGCCCCTCCGCAGTCAGCGTTGCGGCGGTCTTCCCGAATCATCCGAGCTCGGCGCCCAGCTTGATGCGCAAGACGGATGCCGGGCGACCGACGGAGGACACCTGCAATGTCCCCTGAGACTTTTGAAGGGCTCGCCTTGTCCCACCGGATTTGGGCTGTGTGTTTTGCCGCTCATGCGGCTCGGTCTGTCTGAAAACAGACATAGTCGACTGCGGAGATGTCGAGGACCTCGGCCGGGACCGAGCAGCGCCGAGCGATGACCAAGCCGTCATTCCCTTATTCGACTCGAGGGCCGAACCGCAAAAGGACCCACACGAGCGCCGCCGTTTCGATCGACATCAGATACATCCCAACGGCCACGGCGGTGCCGATCGCGGCGGTGACCCACAGGCTAGCGGCCGTTGTGAGACCCTGCACGGTGCCGCGCAGATGGAGGATTGTGCCGGCGCCCAGAAACCCCACGCCGGTCACGATCTGGGCGGCCATCCTTGCCGGATCCCCTTGACCCTCGAAGCCGAACACCGATACGGCCGTGAACAGTGCCGAGCCCAGGGCAACCATCCCGTGCGTCCGCACGCCCGCCGGCTTGCCGGCGCGCTCACGTTCGTAGCCGATGAAGGCGCCGAGCAGCGTCGCCAGCGCGATGCGCCCGAGCATCGGCGCGTGTACGAGAGCGCCGTCCATCATTGCCACCAGTGTCGCCGCAGCACGGCTGGGGCACGTGCAGCGCGGCGGCACGCCGACTGCTTTCGATCGGCTGCTGGCGACGCGCTTGGCGGCCGGCGCGGTCGAGGCCCTCGCTGAAGACGACACCGGCGTTGTGATCGGTTCGTGTGGCGGCCGCGTCGTGCGTCTGCCTCTTCAGGAGATCGTGGGCAAGCGAAAGCCGCTCGATCCGAAACTGATGCGCCTCGCCGATGTCCTCGCCGCGTGAGCGAGCCGGTAGAGCAGATCCGGCGGCTCGTCAAGCGGCATGACGATCCGGTCGCGCGACGGCTCGGCAAACGCGCCGACGCCTTCCTGCGCGGCACCCGGGATCACGTTCTGCTGCTGGAACTCGCTGGCCGTCTTGAAGAGGATCAGCGGCACCTTGAACGGCAGGTCGTGTTTCAGTTTCGAGCGAGGGTACAGTTATTGCTAGAGTGATTACCGTCGGCTCCTCATGACGACGATCGGACGGCGGGCTCTGACGACCCGGAACGGTGCTACGCGCCGCATTCGTGATTAGAGCGCGTTCCGTCAGCCTTGCAGCACGCGCATGAGCTCAGCTGATGTGTCATCCGTGCGTCAGCCCGCCAGCGGCCGGAAGGTAGCACGCATCCACGTAATTCATGACCATCCGATCCGCGTTGTACCGCCACGCGAGGGTCATGATGGAATGTTTCATGAACCGAATCCATCGACTGGGCAGCCCCGCGGCATCGAGGTCGAAAAACAGCGGCACGACTTCGGTTTCGAGGATCTCGTAGAGCGAGGCCGCATCCCGACTCCACTGAATCGCGGGATCCGCGTGGACCGATCCCGCGCCGATCGCGAAGCCGTTCTGGCCATCGTAGGCCTCGGCCCACCACCCGTCGAGCGTCGAGAGGTTGAGGCCGCCATTCAGCGCAACCTTCTGGCCACTCGTCCCCGACGCTTCGAGTGGCCTGAGGGGCGTGTTCAGCCAGACGTCGACGCCCTGCACCAGATGCCGGGCCACGTTCATGTCGTAGTCCTCGACGAAGGCGAGGCGTCCGGCGAATCTGGCGTCGCGGGAGAGCTCGACGATCTGCTGAATGAGGCGCTTGCCATCATCGTCACGCGGATGCGCCTTCCCAGCGAAGACGAACTGGAGCGGCGCGTTCCGGTCGCTGCACAACCGCGCCAAGCGATCGAGGTCTGTCAACAGCAGGGTCGCGCGCTTGTACGAGGCAAAACGGCGCGCGAATCCGATGGTCAGAGCGCTCGGGTCGAGGATTGGCGCCAGGTTCGTGCGGCGGCGCACGAAATTGACCAGCGTCCTCCTGAGGACGGTATGTGTCTCCCAGAGCTCGCCCTCGTCCACGTTGGCGAGAGACTGCCAGACGTGGCGATCGGCTTGGCGCAACAGCCAATCCGAACCCAGGTGACGGTCGTACAGATGTTTCATCGATGGGGCGAGCCACGATGCGGTGTGCACGCCGTTGGTGATGTGCCCGATCGGCACATCCTCTTCCGATCGCCCCCGCCAGACGGTCTGCCACATGCGCCGCGTCACATGACCGTGAAGGCTCGACACGCCATTGCGCCGCCTCGAGCCCTTCAAGCCGAGGACGGTCATGCAGAAGGGCTCTTGCATGTTGCTGTCGTCGGTCCGTCCAAGCGCCATGAAGCGCCTCTGGTCGAGTCCGAGTCGCGTACGGAGCCGCCCGAGCTGTTGTTCCACGAGGTCGGCGCCGAATCGATCGTGGCCCGCTTCCACCGGCGTATGGGTCGTAAAGACCGTGTGAATCGCGGTGTCCCGCAGGGCGTCTTCGAACGTGACGCCGTCCTCGACTCGCTCGCGCACGCGCTCCAGAATGGCGAATGCGCTGTGGCCTTCGTTGAGGTGCAGAATCGAAGGCCGGATGCCCAGCGCGCGTAGCGCCTTCAAGCCGCCGATGCCGAGCAGGATCTCCTGGCGGATCCGCGTGAGCTGATCGCCTCCGTAGAGCGTGGCGGTCAGCTCACGAACGTGAGGTGGGTTCGCCTCGGCGTTGGAGTCGAGGAGCACCAGGCGAGCGCGGCCCACATGTGCGATCCAGACGAGGGCGTGCAAGGATTCGGCCCCGCACTCGACCCGAACCGAGAGCGTCGATCCATCAGGAGCCGCAGCGTGCACGAGCGGAAACGTCGCGATGTCGCTCGGCCCGTACTCTTCCTGCTGCCACCCCGAGGGCTCGACACGCTGGCGAAAATAGCCACGCGCGTAAAACAACCCAACGCCCACGGCGGGAATCCCGAGGTCGGAGGCGCTCTTCAGATGATCCCCGGCGAGCACGCCGAGGCCTCCGGAGTAGAGGGGGAGCGATTCGTGGAGACCGAACTCCGCCGAGAAGTAGGCGACAGGCGCCGCCCGCAGCACGCCGGCGTGCGCGGCGCACCACGTTTGGTCGTCCACCAGGTATTCGTGAAGACGACGAGAGTGGAAGTTGATGCGGCTCTCGAGCGATTCGCGCTCGATACGCTCCGCGAGGAGCTCGTCGGAAAGACGAGCGAGCAGCGCGATAGGGTTGTGATTCGTGCCGCGCCAGATCTCGGGATCCAGCTCTCGAAACAGCTCAATCACCTCAGGGTGCCAGGTCCACCAGAGATTCAGTCCGAGCGCCTTGAGTCTGTCTCGTACCATTGGCACGTCCGTGTCGCTCCGCCCGTCGCCAGAAGGCTCATCAGGCTCCTTGGACGATCATGACCGTTCATTCCTGGCAAGGGCAAGAACGATGCCTTGCGGCAGGTCCCTGCCGTGTGAATGATCGCCGCTTCCGGTGGGCGGGCGCACCGTTCTCGCCGGTCGCGGCTGCCTGATATCGCGCGGTGACTCGCGATGCCTGTCTGAAAAAAGCCAGTTGTTCGGTGCCAGCCACAGCGCGGGGGCGCAGCAACGAAGGATTCGTGAGTGCTCGCTCCCGTGGCTGCTGGCACAGGGCTTGCCTCGGATCCTTCGGGGCAGTGAAACTCGCTGGAGTGGAGAATAGACATGGCCCACAAGCAGAAAGCGGCGGAAGAGAGGAACAGAAACGCACAAGATTCGGCACCGGTCGTTGCGGGCGCGATGGACCCGGACGCGCTCCGACAGAAAATCCAGGTGCGGGCATATTACCGCTACTGCGAGCGCGGGTGTGCACTCGGCGCCGACCTGGACGACTGGTGGCCGCGGAGCAGGAAGTGCTGGCCACGCACGCAGACGCGGCTCCTCGGTAACCCAAGGCATCCGCCGACGATCGCCGCCCGTGATAGGGCTTGTCGCGCCAGTAAGTCGCCGTGTCGCTGGAACTGGAATATGAGAGTTGTCGATCGGTCGGCGGTCATGCCATCCTCGGCCGTGCGTATTGACATGATCTCGGCGTGTTCTCATGAGCGGCCATGAACAGGGGCACGCTGCCGAGCGGCCGCGTGCGCGCAGTCACCTGATTCGCGGGGGTGCACTGCTGGCCGCAGTGGCCGGTATCTCCAGCCTGCACTTCGTGACCGATCCGTCGCGCATCGTCCTGCACGAGGTCTACAACTACCTGTGCTACGTCCCGATTATTTTTGGCGCGTATTGGTACGGCGCGTGGGGAGGCGTAGCGGCCGCGGCAATCACATCGGCGGCGTTCATTCCCCACATCCGTGGGATGTGGATCCACAACGAGGCCTACTCAGCCAGCCTGTACGCGCAGGTCGTCGTCTTTCATGTGCTCGGCCTGACGGTGGGACTGCTCGTCGGGGCACAGCGACGGCTCACGGCGCGCTATCGCGACGCCGCCACCTCGCTCGAGCGGGCCAACCGCGAGCTAAGGGATTCCCGGGAACACCTGCGCCGCGCGGACCGTTTGTCCGCCCTGGGTGAAATTGCCGCAGGGCTCGCCCATGAGATCCAGAACCCGCTGGCTGGCGTCAAAGGCGCGCTGGAGATCATCGCCTCTCGGGTGAAGCAAGGCACCCCAGAAGCCGAGTTTGCGGGCATCGGAGGCAGGGAACTGGCCCGCTTGGAGGGGCTGGTCGGCGAGTTTCTGACGTACGCCCGGCCGCACGATCCGGCGTTGCGGCCGGCCGACATTCATGAAATCGTTGAACGCGTGGCGGCGCTGCTCCGTGCGGAAGCGGAGAGGAAGGCAGTCACCCTGGTGTTTGAACGTCCGGCGGGTCTTTCGCCGCTGTCGCTCGACGCGGAGCAGATCACCCAGGTGATCTTCAACGTCGTCCTCAACGGCATTCAGGCGACAGGGGCGGGCGGCCGCGTGCGGATTCGGGAATCCGTTGAACCGGGCTGGGGAGTGGTTGACGTGATCGACGAGGGACCAGGCATCCGTCCAGAGCACGCGTTGCGCATCTTCGATCCCTTTTTCACCACGAAACCGCGCGGCACGGGCCTGGGGCTCGCGATCTCTCAACGGAT
Source organism: Acidobacteria bacterium RIFCSPLOWO2_02_FULL_65_29 (assembly GCA_001767435.1). Classification (GTDB taxonomy): domain Bacteria; phylum Acidobacteriota; class Vicinamibacteria; order Vicinamibacterales; family CAVVIG01; genus 2-02-FULL-65-29. Next base: position 8,680 of record MEKT01000055.1, read on the forward strand.
CGTCATCGCGCATCGCGGCACGATCGAGGCACTCCCCGGGTCCCCAACGGGAAGCGTTTTCCGTATTCGACTGCCGCTTCCAGATAGCGTGGCAGGAGCGTCATGACTCAGGGCGGACAGAAACGCGAAGGCAACCCCAAGACGGTCCTGATGATTGACGATGACGAGAGCCTGCGGCGGGTTGTCGAGTACAACCTCCACGAAGAGGGGTACCGGGTGCTCACCGCGGCCGACGGCGCGACCGGATTTCAGGCTTTTCAAGCTCAACCCGTCGACCTGGTGCTGACCGACGTCCGGATGCCAGAGATGGACGGGCTCGAGCTGCTGACACGCATCAAGGCGATGCAGCCCGATCTTCCCGTCATCATGCTGACGGCCCATGGAACCATTCACTCCGCAGTCGAGGCGATGAGACTCGGCGCCTTCGACTATCTGACCAAGCCGTTCGACCGCGAACAATTGAAGGCTGCCGTCCGCAAGGCGCTCGAAGTTGCCGCGCTGACCACCGAGAACCGATACCTGCGCGAGGTCGTGGCCGAGCGCTTCTCGTTCGCGAACATGATTGCCGGGTCGCGGGCCATGCGGGCGGTCACCGAGACCGCGAGCCGGGTCGCGCAGAGTGACGCCACGGTGCTCTTGGAGGGGGAGAGCGGCACCGGCAAAGAGCTCCTCGCCAAGGCCATTCACTTCCACAGTTCACGCGCACGATCGCCCTTCGTCACGATCAACTGTGGCGCCATCCCGGAGCAGCTCCTCGAGTCGGAGCTGTTCGGCCATCGACGGGGATCGTTCACCGGCGCGGTGGCGGACAAACGAGGGAAGTTCGAGGCGGCCGACCGCGGTACGATCTTCCTGGACGAGATCGGGGAGCTGCCGACGCCGCTGCAGGTCAAGATCCTGCGGGTGTTGCAGGAGCGCGAGGTCGACAAGGTCGGCGAAACCCGTCCCATCAAAGTCGATGTGCGCGTCATGGCAGCGACGAATCGGGATCTGGAGAAGATGGTCGCGGACGGCGCCTTCCGCGACGATTTGTACTACCGCCTGGCGGTCGTCTCGATCAGGGTGCCGCCCTTGCGCGAGCGCTCGGATGACATCCCATTCCTGGTGGATCATTTCCTGGTCAAGCACGCCGAGCGGTTAACTCGTCCACGGCCGTCCGTGGACAAAGGCGTGTATTCCGCGTTCAATCTCTACAGTTGGCCCGGCAACATCCGGGAGCTCGAGAACGTGATCGAGCGCGCATTGGTGCTCGATGCCGATGGCGTTCTGGGGCTGGACGATCTCCCGGAGCGCCTGCGGACGCGAGAGCACCGAGTTGCCAACCTGCGCATGGAGCTGCCCGACGAGGGCGTCTCGCTCGAGGACGTCGAGCGCGAGCTCCTGCTGGCGGCGCTGCACAAACACAACTGGAATCAAACCCGCGCCGCCGCGTTCCTCGACATCACGCGGAGCACGCTCTTGTACCGCATGCAGAAGTTCGGTCTCGAGCGCGAAAAGACACCGGCCGAGTCGACGGGCGACGCATAGGTGCCGGCCCGCTTTCGATCCGTGTCCTACTTCGCCGCGTACTTTTCTGGATTCTTGTCGAACATCGCCTTGCAGGCGGGGCTGCAGAAGTAGTACGTCTTCCCCTTGTACTCGCTTTTCGCGGCCGCAGATGCCTCGGCGAGCTGCATCCCACACACAGGATCTTTGCTCATGTGTCTCTCCTCGTCTGTCCGATCAGTCTACCGTCTCGATCGGTGGCCGCGAGGCCTCGCTCCCCCTCGATGAACGTTTTCTAATTAACCCGGAGTCACGGTCTGGTTCCCGCCAGTGTTAGGCTGCTTTGTGGGTCGCCACTGTCCGGGCAGCGTCGAAGCCCGCCGGCGGGCCTTCCAGGCCACACCATGATGACCGGGTGGAGCTCATCGACGGTGAGGTCGTCGCCATGACACCGATCGGTCCGCGGCACAATGCGGCCGTGAATCGCGCCAATCGGGCGATGGTCCTCGCTGTTGGCGACAAGGCGATTGTCCAAGTGCAGGGTTCAGTCCGCTTTCACCCCGCCGTAGCTGGCCATCGAGAGAATGGCCACGTTGACCAACGTGAGGACAGCGACGAAGAGGAGCGTTCGTCGCTGGGCGGAGTCATTGAGATCGATCCGCGGCCAGGCCGGCGCGGCGATACCCGCACGCGTCCGGCGGCGCTCTAGCCACAGACCAACGGGAGTGATCAGCAGGCCGACGAGGAACACCGCCGGAACGAGGACGAAAACAAGAATGCCAGTGTCGTGATTCTGAAGGAGTCCCAACCCCTGGATCGCAAGCAGGATAAGAAAGAGGAAGGCGCTGGCGGTCGTCAACGCGACACCGATCGCCGAGATCGGATTGCGTAACGCTGCTGCAAGACGGGGCCGCATGCGGAGGGTGGGCTACTTCTTCTTCAAGCTGAGCACGTAGGCGACCAAGGCCTCGACGTCGTCTTTCGAGAGAGTCGGATAGGCCCTCATCGCGGGCTTCCGCTCGGCCTTGGTTTTCTTGGTCATCTCCGCCGGATTGATGATCCACTGTCGGATCTCATCGGCACTCAATCGACTCCCGGCGTCGTCCAGGGCTCCTTTGGCGTTGCCCCTACCGCCGACCGCGTGACAAGCGGAGCACTTTTGCGTCGTGTACACGCTCATGCCACGCTCGAGTGGCTTCTGAACCTGCGCGGAAGCCACGCCCACGGAAGCCGCCCAGGCGACGATGGCGAAGGCTCCACTGAGAATGCGGCTCACAACGCCAGTCTTCCCCGCACGCTTACGCGCTCCCCAGAGACGCTGGGCTTGTTTGCACGTGAGCCATAGGCCGGGCATCTCGATGTACTCGCCGCAGATGCGATTGAGCATCTGCTCGGTCAGCGTGGTGGGTGGACTCTCATCCATGATGGCCCTTCTCAAGTGACGAGCGTCTCGCGGTCAGCCCGAACGAACCCGAGTTCCACCGACATCCGAGACGTAGGAGTCTAGCGAAGCGTTGCTTCTTGATCAATGTCTGTTCTTGATCAGCTGGTCCAAGACGTTGCCGGCGCGCGGCGCGCGCCAATCGATATGCGACGTCCCAGCAAACGTGGTGCCACGATTAACAGCCACGGGCTGTTTAAGGGCGATGAAATCTGCAGTGATGATTCCTGATGTTGGCTGAGATGCGGCAGTGCTCGTCCGCGGTTGGCTGAAAACAAACACGACAGAAGCTCGCGGAACGACCGAAGAGGGTCGGGTGGCGGTACAGTCGTTGCACCCGGAGATCGCCATGGGCTCCTTCTCCCCGACGCCAATCGGACGTCGGACACGGTGTTTGAATCCGGGCGCCCTGGCAGCCGCTCCTTTCTGGCCGGCGAACGATCGACGTGCGGACCAGCCGGTCTGGCGTGATCCTCGAGACGCGAACCGGCTATTACGCGCCGGCCTCACAGAGGCTTCAGACCGTGCTTTTTGAATAACGCTCGATAGCTGTTGACGAAAGGGCCCAGATTCATGACTGGTCGATCTCGCGCACTGCTCGTATCAGTGTTCCTACTTGGCATCGCAGCACCCGTGCTTGCGCAGCCCGCGGCTTCGGCCTCGGCGCTGTCGCATCCAGGATCCTTGGCCGCGATTGGAGGGCTGTCGGCTGGCTCCAGTGACTCCGGCGGTAGCCTCGGCGCCGCGCTCGGCTTCGATGCAACCGAACGAGTCGCCGTCGAAGGGCGCGCGATTTTCATGCAACGCGGAGGAGCCCATGGACTCGAGCTGACCGGAACAATGCTGTTCACGCTGGCTCGTGGCCCGAAAGCCGCGCCTTATGCCGCCATTGGGGGTGGTCTCTATCGGGCAAGCTTCCAGCTCGGAGACGGGCGCTTCTTCGGCGGCATGAGCTCGCAATTCGGG
>MEKT01000056.1 GCA_001767435.1 Acidobacteria bacterium RIFCSPLOWO2_02_FULL_65_29
TCATCGACACGCATGAGGAGAAACGGCACGCTGTCGAGCGCCATCTGCAAGGCCTTCTCGAGCGGGTGGAACCGCGCCGTGTTCAGCCAATACAGCTGTTCCACCGAGTGGTGAACGGCATGCAATCGCCAGAGCGTGTCGTTCTCGTGCGCCGCGCGGTGCAGCCAGTAGCGGAGAAAGTCCACCGCCAGCACCATGAGCACCGCCTGGACCCAGATTGGCCAGCCGTGCGGCCATAGTGCCGCGATGGGCAGATCGAGCGCGCGCGCCGGCCCGATGAGCAGGTAGACGAACAGGAAGCCGACCAGCGGCGGAAGCGCCAGCTGAACGATCGTCATGAAGACCAGGTCCGTCTTGACCTCGCCCGCCGCTGGACGCCATTCACGGCGATAGGGGAATTCGACCTCGAGCCATGTGACGAGCGCGGAGGCGAGCACGACGGGGAGGTAGGTGCTGACGATCAACGACGTGCCGAGCCACTGCAGCCACGCAAACAGGACGAACACGACGGTCATCACGACCGGGTAGGGCAGCCAGGGGATGAGCGTGCGCAGCCGGTCTGACATGTTGCTCACGGCAAATTACTTCGCAGCCCGTATCGCGAAACGGTCGGATGTTAGCACAGCTCAACCCCGCGCCCTTGACAGCTGGAGCGGTCGGTTCGAGAATCGTCGAAACGATTGGGGGAACGTGTGCTGAAGCAGTCTCTGCTCATCGCGGCCGCTACGGCCGGTCTCTTTCACCTGGCACCGACAAACGCTCTGGCACAAGCCACACCCGCAGCGCAGGCGGCAGCCGCCGCTCCGGCGCCGACGCCGAACGATTACGCCGACGGCAAGGCCTGGCTGTGCCGGCCCGGTCGAAACGACGCGTGCACCGTTGACCTCACGACGACCGTGATCGCCGCGGACGGAAAGCTCACGCGCGAAACGTGGACGCCCGATCCGAACGCGTCGATCGATTGTTTCTACGTGTATCCGACGGTCTCGACTGATCCCAATCCCAACAGCGACATGAACGCCGACCCGGCCGAGCTCAACGTCGTCCGCCAGCAGTTCGCGCGCTTTGGATCGAAGTGCCGTCCCTACGCACCGCTCTACCGCCAAGTCACGCTCGCGGGCCTGCGGCGCTCGATGGCCGGCGGCGGCCGCGCCGTGCTCGACCGCGGCCTCGGATACGACGACGTGCGCGACGCGTGGAGGTACTACCTCGAGCACGACAACCAGGGAAGAGGCGTTGTGGTCGTCGGCCATTCGCAGGGGTCGTACGTGCTGGCCGAGCTGCTCCGCCAGGAAATCGACGGCAAGCCGGTGCAGGCGCGACTCGTGTCGGCGATTCTGCTCGGGACGACGATCGCGGTGCCAAAGGACAAAGACGTCGGCGGCGCGTTCAAGAACATTCCGATCTGCCGCGCGGCGTCCCGGACAGGCTGCGTGATCGTGTACGCGTCGTTTCGATCGACGCTGGCGCCGCCAGCCAATACGCTGTTTGGGAAAGTGGACGACCCGAACATGGTGGCAGCCTGCACGAATCCGGCGGCGCTCGGCGGGAACGGGAGCGGCGAGCTGCGCGCCTATCTGGACAAGGTCGGCCGAACGATCACGAGCACCGCCGGGCCAAAACCGTGGGTGGTCCCTGAACAGCCGATCGACACGCCGTGGGTGAGCGTGCCGGGCCTTCTCACCGCGCGTTGCGCGACCAACGAGCACGCCACGTACCTGGAGGTGATCGTGCACGGCAATCCGGCCGATCCCCGCATCGACGAGATCACCGGCGACGTCGGCGGCGCCACGCCGCTCGCGAACTGGGGCCTGCATCTCATCGACGTGAACCTCGCCATGGGCAACCTGGTGGATCTCGTTGGGCAGCAGGCGAGGGCGTACGCGGCGAAGAAACGGTAGGTGGGTTTCCCCACATTGATCCTTCACGGCATTCGAGGTTGCCGGCCCGGATGCCCTTCACAATGAAGTCGCGGCTCACACCAAACTCCTTTTGAGCCGTCACATCGCTCAGAGTTGCCCCTTTACGATTCCATTCACCATATTCCGCCATGATTCATCTCTCTGACCGAACCGACCGACGAACCAATCCCGAGTAATTGCATTTGGCGTGTCGGCGAGGTGCTTCAGCAGCCGCGCCATCGGATGCCGCACCGCGATCGATCTTCACCTGACGTCGGACTCCTACAGCCACGTAGTGCTGATAGGTCGTGACGAGAAGGGTGTGGCCAGAGCAGCTCAGACGGCATGACGGCTGCGCATCACCAGCGGCGTTCCGTCACTACGTCGGTGTCTGCAACGCGTGTTAGTCGGCAACACTACCAGCTTGTCGCACTCCACCAACACGCTTACCGTGCGTCGGCGCCTCAACGCAGTTTCCTCGCGGCGCCGTCCAGGCACGCTCCGGCCAGCTCCCAGTCCGAAGCGCCCAGAAAAAACGGATCTTTTCCGGCTTCCTTCTCGATCTGGAGCCCATCTTTGAAGACGGTGAACTTGATGATCTTGCCGAGAGGAATACTGACGTTCTTCTTCGTGCCGTCGAAGAATACGCGCTTGCTAGTGACGTACAGATTGCCCGTGTCGAGCTGAGTCATCACGTCCGTCGTGACCTTCTGAACGGCGATCGAACCGACCCGCCAGCGGACGCCTTTCATGATCTTGATGCTCGCCGTGGGGCCGCTGTAGTTGATGCGCTTCGTAATGGTCTTGATCTCGTGATGAGAAGCGGCGCCAGAGAAGTGGCAGACCTCTCCGCGCTGAAGAAGAATCGGGACATCGAGCGAGGGGAGATCGCCGTCTTCGATCTGACCCATGAGTCTGAACCGTGCCACCAGAGCCACGGTCGATTCGTCATGCTTGATCGTGACACCGAGCGATTTCGCGAGAGCGACGACGTGGGCCTCTTCATCCTTCGCGTATCGTCGGTCGGCGGTGGCGCTTGCAAAGGCCGCCTGCACGGCGGCGACTGCGGCCGTCTCGTACAATCGCTTCGTCTGGACGTCGCTCATGCCGAGCGCCTTTGAGGTCGCTTCGAGGCTCGCCTTCTCTTGCTCCGTAAATGTGCCGTCCGATAGCGCCTCGCGCATGGTCCGTTCGAAAATCTGGCCCACCGCAGACTCTATGGCGCTGGCAGCCTCAGCATCTGTCAGTTCGAACGCACGTTGAAGAGCGAACAACCCGCGCCGATCGCCATCGCTCAACTCGCGGTCCACCGTCACCAGCAAGGCGGCGTGTTCGAAGATCCCAGCCAGTTCCTTTGTGGCGTCCCTGCAAAGCAGCTTGGCCTTCGCCAGCGCCCCGGCTATGTCGCTCTCGCGAACTTGCTCGAACGGTGTCGCCGCGAGAATGTTGCGCACCTCCACGAAGGCCGTCTCTCGCGGCACTCGGCCGAACAGACGCCCGAGGATGCCAGCCTTCGGTGCGAGCGCAACCTCGAAGCCGCGAATTGGCTGGTCCGACATTCTTCGCTCCTTCTCAGCGTGCGCACGCTCCGCCGTCACAAGCGCTCGCCGTCCAACGCCACAAACTGAGTGGCGGCGCACGCAGGCCATGCGCCGTCGGCTCCAGTTGATGTTAGCAAGCCCACATTTTCAGCTTTCCGATGACAACGAGATGTTTTTCACGAACTCAGCAAGACTGTCAAGGTCAGGGAACAATGTAGCCCGACGGTATCCCAGAGCATTGAGTTCTCCGCGCAGCTCCTCCTTGGCGCTTCCTAAAATGACGTACTGAATCAGAACTTCTGAAGCCCACGCCTCTGCATTCAAGGGTGTCGGAGTGTTGTGGAGCGTGTACCGACCATGTTGGAGAAGCATCCGCAGGTCAATCTCGGTGCCAAGTACGGCCATGCAGGTCTCGGCCCCCGCAGCATCACCGACAGACTGGCCAAACGCCGATTTGATCATCCTGAGCGACGACGGATGTGACGGCGCCGGGATTACGCCCTGGCCAATCGTTCTCTGATTGAGGTTAAACGGACCAAGAGACCAAAGCGCGGCGTCATTGGATTCATGATTCAAGGTGGCGAAGTAAGCGGCGACCAGAACTGACTCCGTCCAATCCAGAAGGCGAGTGGGTAACCGATAATGCTGGGCCAACTGGAGCCAGCGATCTAGATCGGTCGGAGCCGGGCACTTCTTGTACCGCGTGGGAGCAAATGCCTGAAACAGAACAAGCAGATCTGGCTCGGAAAGACCCTGGGGGCGTGGCCGGAACACTCCCGGAACGAGATCATGGGTAACCTGAGGAAGGCCTCTCCACCAAGTAGTCAGGGGAAAGCGCTGACGAGCTTCTGTCGCCGCTTTGAGCAACTCAGCGAGTGATGAGATCGTTATCGATGAGCGCAGGTTGTTCATGTGCTTGCTAACGTTGGCGTTCACCCGCGGCCGCTCACGATCGCACCAGCGGCCGTCGGGTGCAACGCCTTGATTCTTATTCAGCCCTCCCCCTGCACCTACCAACTGGGTAGGCTCAGCGCAGGAACATGCGCGTATCCGCGCAGGAGGAGAGCCGAATGAGATTCTACAACCGTCAGCATCGCCACTATTGCGGACTCGATCTCCACGTGAAGACCACGTACGTGTGCATTCTCGATGTCACCGGCCAGGTGCTGGTGCACCGCAACGTGAAATCGACACCGGAGGCGTTCCTCGAGATCGTCGCGCCGTACCGCGACGATCTGGTCGTGGCGGTCGAGTGCATGTTCACGTGGTACTGGCTGGCCGACCTGTGCGCCGCGGAAGGCATCGCGTTCGTCTTAGGCCACGCTCGCGATGAAAGCGATCCACGGCGGCAAGGCCAAGAACGACAAGATCGACTCGCACAAGATCGCGATCCTGTTGCGCGGCGGCCTGGTGCCGCAGGCCTACGTCTACCCAGCCGCGATGCGGTCGACGCGCGATCTCTTGCGGCGGCGGCTCCATCTGGTGCGAAAGCGCGGCGAGCTCCTCGCGCACATTCAGAATACGCGCGCGCAGTACAACCTCCCGGAATTCAACCGGCGGCTCGCCTACCCCACGAACCGCGACGGCGTCGGCGAGCACTTTATTGATCCGAGTGTGCGCAAGAGCGTCGACGTCGATCTCGCGCTCATCGACCAGTACGAAGGGCTGATCAACGACCTCGAGGTGACCCTCGTGCGGGACGCCAAGCGCCACGACGCGGATGCGTTCCACCGCCTCCGTTCGGTCCCCGGCATTGGCAAGATCCTAGCGATGACGATCCTCTATGAGATCCACGACATTACTCGCTTTGATCGCGTGCAGGAGTTCGCGTCGTACGCGCGGCTGGTCAAGTGTGCCAAGGAGTCCGGCGGCAAGAAGCTCGGCACAGGCGGCGCGAAGATGGGCAACGTGCATCTGAAATGGGCGTTCTCCGAGGCCGCTGTGCTGTTCCTGCGTCATACGAAGGACGGCAAGAAGATCCTGGCAGGGATCGAGAAGAAGCACGGCAAAGGGAAAGCGCTCTCGATCCTCGCCCACAAAATTGGGCGAGCCGTGTTTTACATGCTCTCGCGAGGGACGGTCTTCTCGATGGAGAAGTTCCACGCGGCGTAGCGAGCAAGGGAGCGGGCGAGCCAGACGTCTCACTCGAGCCAGTCGGGACCGAGCTCGTCACCGATCGCGACCACGCGTGCGCCGCTGAGCGCCACGAGCCGACGATCATGAGCTTGAAGGTCCGGCAGCGAGCAGCTTTGATGGGACGTCCGCTCTCTCCCCCGCCATGCACACGCGTTCACGGGATGAGCTGCCCCTCCCCGAGCCTGGCGACAACTGACGCGCGCACGCGACGTCGCTTCTCTTGAGGAGGCCGGTATGAGGGCCCGTATGAGTTTCTAGGCCGCGCGGGTTACACGACCCTCGCACTTCGCCACGCGAAGCTTGAGCCTCAATAGGTGTTGGGCCCGCACCCACATCGGTGTGGAAGCCTGCTCTGGAAACGAAGACGGCACTGAACGGGACGCGTTGATTCGGAAGCTATTTCTTACGGTCACGCGTCTTCTTGACTCGACGACCGGACGGAGAAGATCTGCCCACTTGACGCGGGGAGGGCTGATAGGTGGTTAGGCGTCTCGCCAACCAGCCTAGAATGAGACACCGCCTTGTTCGTCGGTTTGCTCGCCGGCCTCCGGAAGTACAGCGACGATTTCGATGGTCCGTCTTACCAAGTCGAGCGCGACCAGAACCGAGTTCTGTACGTGCTGCGGCACTTCTCTGAGCTGACCGATAAAGTGCTCAATGTCAACCGGCTGAAGAATGTGGCGCCCGGCCCGAAGCGTCATCAAGGCCTGGAAGAGCTCGCCCCACGAGATATGAGGCACCTCGTAGCGCAGCGTACCGTCCGAGAAGGTGCATGCGCGTCGTGCAAGGGCCCACTCGGTTTTGCCGGTCGCCGCAAAGTCGTCAAACATCTTATACGGTTCCAATTCCTCTGCTGCCGGCCCATCCGCACCTGCGGATTCAATCATGAGGAAGGGGGCGCGCCAATGAAGCGAGAAGGAGGATCGTGGCTCCAGGGATGGTATCTGCAGTGGCCTGGTGAAATTGGTCAGGTGTAAACACTCCTGCTGAAACCGTACGTCAGTGAAGTAAGGAAACGCGTAGAAGACCCAGTCGTGAAACGTCGGCTTCTGAAGGGCGCGAAGCTGTGTCAAGTCCAGACGGAACCGCAGGAGGCCTTCGGCGCCTCGCTGAGGTGACTTGAACTGCAGCGCAAACACGGCAAACGGGCCGTCGGCCCCATTGAATGCATAGAGTCGGTCGAACGGGTAGACCGCCTCCACGGGCTGGGTGACGGCAGAGTAGCGCACGCGGAATCCAGCTGCTGTGAAATAATCGGCGATCTGCTTGGACGCCCAATCCGTGTAGAGAGCTTCAGGAAGCATTCTCAACCGCCTGCGTTGCTAATCTCAAAACGCCTAACGGATAGCGTTCACCAGCGGCCGCTCATGATGGCGCCAGTGGCCGTCTGGTGCAACGCGTGTTAGGCGGAGCGTTCTTCTATCGGACCCCTTCTCTTAGATTAGCGACAATTGTCGCTACGAGCGCAGCAGCATTCTCGCTTGCCGTCGCCAGAAACTGTTCGTAGCTGATCAGCGCCTGTCCGTCAGCGCGATCCGTGATGCTTCTGATGACAAGGCATGCAACACCAAATTGGCGGCAGGTTTGGACAACGGCTGCCCCCTCCATTTCGATGGCGGTTGCGCCAAGCGTGTCGCGCAATGCGCCCCGTCGAGCGATATCAGCAAGAAACACATCGCCTGTAACGATGACTCCCTCGACGATCCGCGGCGTGTGATCTCTACCATCCGCCGTCCGAACTGGCGGCAATCGCAGACCACTGGCGGAGCGTCGCGCCACCTCCAACAGTGCCTCTGGCGCCGGGACGAGAAGCGGATCGAGATCGCCTGTTACGGCGTTTCTCATCCCACGCCGCCGTACTCCATCTGTTGTTTGCAGTCCGACGTCGTGCTGTGCCACCGTTGCACCAATCACGACATCGCCTTGGTTCAGCGCCGGATCGACAGCGCCCGCCGTTCCCGAGAAGAGAAGCGCTGACGGATTGAACTGACCGATCAGCAGCGTGGTAATGATCGCGGCGTTGACCTTGCCAGCGCCGGAACGCCCGATTACAACCTGCTGTCCATCTAGCGTGCCGACGCGAAATACGTAGCCTCTGACAGAGACTTCACGACTCTCTTGAAGGCGCTTTTCGATAGGAGCAATCTCGCTAGCAATGCCCAGAATGCCGACGATGGACTGGGCCAGCGCGGTCGTCGGAACGACAAGGAGTAGAAGTGTTGCCGCAACGAGACGTGCTCTGGGACTCATTCTTACCTCCACCGAACCCTCGCCCGTTTCCAGGTGGTGTGGATTTCCGCCTAACGCGTATTGAAGTGGACCGCACGGCCCTGCGCGCGGCCAACCGCGCCACCCGCCCAAGTCGACTTCACTCCTATGTGTCCGGAGCGGCGGATGTTAGCACGCCGCGGCCCATTGGACCGTCGTCGTGGTTGACTGCCGCCACGGGATTGGCTGCGGCGGCTGCAGCCAACCACCGACGACGTGCCGGCAGCATCTGCGAGACAAGTGCCGCTGGCGCCATAGCTTGACCAATTCAGGCAGGAGAAGGTGGTCGCGCGACTGGCGGCGGGTCTTGCAGCCACCCACCTCCGCCCGGCGTCACAGCCGCACGCCTACCTGAGCACATACCCAGCGAGGACCGCCTGAACCTCGTAGATGCTGAGCTTCTTGTTGAACTGCAGCTGAAGTGGGGCAGGCGTGCCTGACAGCCAAATCTTCAGCTCCGCGTCCCGGTCAAACTGACCAGCGGTTTCCACACTAAACCGAGTAATGCTTCTGTAGGGGATGGACTGGTACTCGACCTTGCTACCGGTAATCCCCTGCCGGTTAACAAAAATGAGTCGTCGATCCGTGAACAAGAACATATCGCGGATCAATTGGTACGCTTTCTCGATCCGCTCTTGCGCAGCCAAGATCTGCGCGAAGTCTGCTTGCGCTTTCACGACGTCCACCTCACTCGCATTCCCCATCAGGCTGTCAAGCAACCCCACGCCGACCTCCTCTCAAGGTGACGTCGTACCCATTCCCGCCGTCCGGTAGACGACTCAACGTCGCGGCGACGCGGGGATGCACGGCAGAAGCGTCCCCATCGTCTACGACCTTGCGCATGCGTTTCCCGTGTCCGCCGAACGTTGCGGCTCACCCGCGGCCGCCTGTCGTTCACGCAGCCGCTTGTTGGGCTGCACCGCTCGGGTCTAGAATGGCCACATGACGTCGCGAGCGCAAGAACTTCTTCGAGAAGCCTTGACCTTACCCACCGAGGAACGCGCGGATGTGGCCGCTGAACTCCTTGCGAGTTTGGATGAACCAGCGACGATGGATCCGGTGGCAATTGAAGCGGCGTGGGCTCGTGAAATTGAAAGACGCGCCAGGCGTGTGATGGCGGGTGAGTCGGCTGGCGAACCGTGGGAGGACGTGCGCGCGCGCGTCGCCCGGCGGTTGGCCGAACGATGAACCGCTCCTTCCGTCCCGAGCCTGAAGCCTCCGTCGAACTCGAACACGCCGCCCTGTGGTACGAACACGAACGGCCGGGTCTTGGCGCGGAATTCCTCGATGCCATTGATGCCACGCTCGATCGAATCGCTCAATGGCCTGATGCCGCTCCACGAGTTGGCGGCCTTCCCTCCGACGTGCCCGCGCGTCGAGCGCCGGTGAGCGGCTTTCCCTACCACATCGCGTACCTGGTGATGCCGGCGGCCATCCGGATCCTGGCATTCGCGCACGACAACCGAGAACCTGGGTACTGGTTTTCTCGAGTTAAGGGATAGTTCCCTCAGTCAGCCCAACGATACTGGAATTCAGCGGCGGGGCGAAGCCCCGTCCGCTGCAATTCCGGGTTGAGCAGCACGTCTACGGAAGCGAGAATCCCTCTCCCGGCTTGATGATCTTGATCCGCGCCATGTCGGCTATCGCCGCGCGGACTACGGGGTCGTTGCCTCGCTGGTTGAGCCATGTCTCCACGGCCTCGCACACATCTTCGCAAAAGCAATCGACTTGAAGGGCAAGCCGTGAACCGGAAGAGATGTTGTGGAGGGTCATTCCGGGTGGAGGGACGATGAAGGTAAAACTGGTCAGCGCCTTTCGGACCATCTGGCCCGATATATCGAAGTCACCCTCGTGCAGAAACGCGCATCGAAGAGCGTAACAGTCTTCTCCGCTCAGAAACACGACCGTTTCGTCACCCATGTGGACTGTGTAGGTCGGGTCAAGGTACGTACCGAACCACGAAATGTAACGAGCCGCCGAACCGCCCTGCCGGCCGTCCAGCTTCGCCGCGATATCTGGCAGCGTGAGCGTCGTCGCCAACGCCGAATACCAGTTCCGCGCAGCGACTGAATCGCGGACGGCGACGATCAACTCTGTCATTCGACCTTCCTCGACTGTGCCGGCTCTGTCTGCCCAACGCGTATTGAAGTGGACCGCAGGGCCCTGCACGCGGCCAACCGCGCCACCCGCCAAAGTCGCCTTCACTCCTATGTGTCCGGAGCGGCGGATGTTAGCACGGCGCGGCCTACTGGACCGTCGTCGTGGTTGACTGCCGCCACGGGATTGGCTGCGGCGGCTGCAGCCAACCACCGACGACGTGCCGGCGCATCCGCGAGACAAGTGCCGCTGGCGCCATAGCTTGACCAATTCAGACAGGAATAGGTGGCCGCGCGGTGGCTGCGGGCCCTGCCGCTAGCCACCTCCGCCCGGCGTTACAGCCGATCGAAGGGACTTCGCAACCGCGACGCTCCCGCGGCCCGCCGCCACGTCGGCCTGGGTCTGGATCGATGTTCTTGTTCACCGCATGTACACCAGCCTGATATCGTCCCCCACCTGAAGCTGCCCGGGAACATCCTCGCCCGAAATGACCTGGCCGAAGACGACGTAGTGGCCGTCGAGCGAGGGTTGCCTGGACAGCGTGATGTAGATCTGGCTTTCAGCCTTGTTCGGATCACCCATGTGCGCCAGACCCACGGCGCCCCTGACATGCGGGCGTTTCTTGCTGGTCTCGGCCGCCCCCACGGGTTTGCCGCTTCCCGCCGCGGCGCCGCGACCCCACAGTTCGCGCTTGCCGGGATCGCGGGTCTGCGGATCGCCGAATTGCACGACGAACCCCGGCTGCGCTCGATGCACACGCTGGCCGTCGTAGAAACCTGCCCGCACCAGCGCCAGGATGTGCGCCACGGTGATGTGTGCGTCGTTCGGAAACATCTCGAACGAGAAGGTGCCTTTCGAGGTCTCGACGACGACGATGGGACGATCGACGGTGCGCTGGGCGATCGCCCGGATCGGCAGTCCAGCAACGCAGGCGGCGACCAGGAACGCAACGTACACGTGCACCCGTGCGGGCCTCATACGGCCACCTTCTCGCCGGGGGCGGCGGCCGTCGTCCTCGCCGTGCGCGCCACGCCAACGCGCGGGCACCATGCCGTGAGGACGCACTCGCCGCACCGCGGATAGACGGGCCGGCACACGTTCTGTCCCCACGTGACGAGATACAGGTTGATGGAGGGCCACCAGCGGGCAGCCGTCGCGCCGTACAGCGCCCGCTCGGTCTCGTCGGGCGTTCGAGTCCTCACCCACCCGAGCCGGTTCGAGATACGGTGGACGTGGGTATCGACGCAGATGTTGCGCTCGCTCTTGAACGCCAAGATCAGCACGAGGTTCGCCGTCTTCCGGCCTACGCCGGGAAGCGTGAGCAGCTCGCCCATCGTTTCCGGGACACGGCCGCCGAACCGCTCGATCAGGAGCCGGCACGTCGCCTTCACATGCCTGGCCTTGTGGCGATAGAAGCTCACCGGGTAGATCAGGCGCTCGATCCGCTTCACGGTCAGCTTCGCCATCGTGCGCGGAGACTGCGCCACCTCGAAGAGCCGGGTCGAGGCGGCGAGCGTCGTGGCATCCTGCGTTCGAGCCGACAACAGCGTGGCAATGAGCACGTGAAACGGATCTTCTTTCCGGCTCTCAGAAATCTTCTCGACCGCGGGCAGCTCGAGGCCGTCAATCGCGCGCGCCAGCGCGCGCATGACGGGTTCCACGTGCTTCGCCCGCGGGCTCATCCGTGATTCGCCCATCTTCATGCTGTAGGGTAGAGAACTTTAATGTCCGTACGACAGGCAGTACCCGCAGTGATTGCATCGGACGGCTGGCTCGATCAGGCACATGCCGTCACCGTCGCCGCCGCGGGCAAGCGGCACCAGTGTGTGGCTCGCGTGAGCCCTGTGAGCAGAGTCGAGCGGTGCGGGCCGAGAAGCTGCCGGCGGCTCCGGCCGCATGTGCCGCGCGATCGATTCGCGCACGAGGGCGCGCAGCTCGGCATCAGAGAATTGCATAGAGGTCCACGCTATCCACGATGCCGACAATCGCGGCGTCCACAGGCGCGGCTTTGCGGCCGAGCGCCTCGCCGGCCGCCCGACCTTCGAGGACAATCAGCACTTTCTCGCTCACACCGGCGCCGACGCCGTCAACGGCCAGAAGCGTGCCGCCGCGAGGCGTCTCGTCGAGGTTCAGCGGCTGGACCAGCATGAGCTTCGCGCCTTCGAACTTGCGGTGCTTCTGCGTCGCGACGACGTTGCCCACCACCCTTGCTATGAGCATGGGATCATCCCACGTCCCAGTGGTCCACGATGCCCACGATACCGGCATCGACGGGAGGCTCGGCGGGATAGTACGGAAAGCTCGCTTCTTTCCCGCGAACGAAGAACACGTATTCACCCCTGCCGGCGCCAACCGCGTCCACGGCGACCAGGGGCCTGCCTGCCGGCTGGCGATCCGCGTTGAGGGGCTGGACCAAGAGAAGCGCGAGACCCGTCAGGTTCTCGTCCTTCCGGGTCGCCACGACCTCGCCGATCACTCTTGCCAGCTGCATTGGATAATTTGGTAATCGGGTAATCGAGTAATTGATCGGGGAATTGGCTGGCAATCGAACAATCGATTACCCGATTATCCAATTACCCGATGCTATTCACTGATATCCACCGTATCGACGATGCCGACGATCGCGGCGTCCACGGGGCAGTCTTTCAGGCCCGACGCCAGACGTGCCGAGCTGCCGCTCACGATGAGCACCGTTTCGCCGGCGCCGGCGTCGACGGTATCGACCGCAACGAGGTAGGCGCCTTCAGCCTTGCCCTTCGGATCGACGGCGCGGGCCACGAGCAGTTTGCTGCTGACGAGCCGCGGATCCTTCCGCGTCGCCACCACCGTACCGACGACTTTTGCGAGGATCACGCCGGATCAGGCCTTGGTCGCGGTGGCCTTCCCGATGGGAAGCGTGTCTTCGAGGTTGGCGTGCGGTCTCGGAATCACGTGGACCGAGACGAGCTCGCCCACGCGCCGCGCGGCCGCGGCGCCGGCGTCGGTGGCCGCTTTCACCGCCGCCACGTCGCCGCGGACGATTGCGGTGACGTAGCCGGCTCCGATCTTTTCCCAGCCGACGAGCGTGACCTTGGCCGCCTTCACCATCGCGTCGGCGGCCTCGATCATCGCGACCAGGCCTTTCGTTTCGATCATCCCAAGCGCCTCGCCCATTACGTCTCCTTCAGGGACTGGAGGCTAGAGACGCCTCCGCCTCTACTTCAAGCTTCGTATCGCGTCTGCTATCAACGCCGACAGCTGGCGGTATGTTAACCGAATTTCCGAGTCCTGATCGCCTCTCGCGGCGTCTCCGCGACCGCCGGGACGCGACGTGTTGGACACGTCCGGCACGAGCCGCTGTCCGTCGCCACGCGGCGCCTGAACGACCTGGCACGTCGTCGAATCCTCGCCGGCGGCCTGGCCAGATCCCCCATCGGCCGGATCGGCGCAAATCGGCGCTGGCGCCTTGATGCCGTAGGTCCCGCGCAGCTCCTGCAACCGGAGCACCTCTTCGCGGGCGATCAGATTCTCTCGGCCGAGCAGCCGCGCCACGAGGCTGATGTGCGCGAAATGCTCAATCGTCTCCATCTTGTAGTACGCGGCAAACAGATCGCCGCCCACCGTGAGAGCGCCATGGTTGGCGAGCAGCATGCCGTCGTGCGCCCTGATGTACTTGCGCACCGCCTCTGGCAGCTCGCTGGTCGACGGAGTCGCGTACTCCGCGATGGGAATGCTCCCAAGCGTCGTCAGCACCTCGGCCAGCACGGCGCGATCGAGGGGAATACCCGCCACGGCAAAGCCTGTCGCGATCGGCGGATGCGCGTGCACCACGGCCTGCACGTCGGGCCGCTGCCGGTAGACCTCGAGGTGCATCAGCATTTCCGAGGAGGGATTGCGATCGCCCTGGAGCTTTGCTCCCTCGAGGTCGGTGACGCACATCATGTCGGGCGTCATGAACCCTTTGCAGACGCTCTTGGGGGTCATGACCAGTCGGTCCGCACCCAGGCGCACGCTGATGTTGCCATCGTTCGAGGCCGTGTATCCCCGCGCGTACATGCGGCGGCCGACTTCGACGATGTCGGCGCGAAGCCGGGATTCGGGGGTCATGCCGTGCGCGCGCGGTACGCGTCGCGGCACCTGTCGGAACAGAAATACACGTGGCTGCGTCCGTCGACGAGTGAGACGGCGCGGGCAGGCACGACGAACGTGCCGCATACGGGATCGCGGACCATCTGTACGCCCCTCGCGGGCACGTCAGACGATCGCGCCGAGCGCGACCGGCCCGTGTAGCCCTCGATCGCGCCTTCCAGGAGGCGCCAGAACATCCGCGCGGCGATCGTGAGGAGGATCGAGAGGAGGAGGAAGCGAAGCATCAGGCACCCGGTTTCGGAGCGGCGCCTGTCGGGGGGTGGGCGGAGCGAAGGCTGTCGAGCGCCCGCTTCGCCGCCTGACCTTCGGGCGAGTCGGGCGAGAGCGTGATCGCCTGCTGCCACGCCTTCTCGGCGCCGGCGAGATCCTGCTTGCCGAAGGCTTTCACGATGCCGACATTCAGAAGCGTCTTGATGTGCGTGGGATCGAGCTCGAGCGACACGTCGAACTGCGCGAGCGCCTTATCGGGCTGGTTCGTGTAGTAGTACGACACGCCGAGATCCGTGCTGACATTCACGTCCTTCGGCGCGAGTTTGAGGGCTGCGCTGTACCACTCGATCGCCTGATCGTACTTCTCGGCGTCGAAGTAGAGGTTGCCGAGCTGTACCCGCGGCGCGGCACTTGTCTCGTCCCGATCGGCCGCCGATTTGAATGCCGTGACCTTGGCCTGGTCGAGCACGGGCGCCGTAGGCGCCGGCTCAGCCGAGCGGGCGGCTTCCTGCGACGCAGCGGCCCGGTCAGTCTCGCTGAGCGCGGCCTGCTGCGTGCCCATAATCCAGCCGGCAATCAGCCCGAACAGGACGCCCGCAATGGCGTAGGCAATGGATTCGGTTCTCATGACGATGATCGATCAAGATTACACCACACCGCGCGAACCCGTTGAACCCAGCACGGCGCGGTATTCGGCCAGCACGGTCGGGAGCCCGACAAACACCGCCCGCGAAATGATGGCGTGCCCGATCGAGACCTCGTCCAGATGCGGCAGCTCCCGGAAGACCACGAGGTTGTCCACATCGAGATCGTGCCCGGCGTTGACGCCCATGCCGAGTGAATGCGCGAGCCGGGCGGCGTCGGCATACGTGGCAAGCGACCGCTCCGCCTCGGATGGCCCTCGCTCGAACGCGCGCGCAAACGGCTCGGTGTACAGCTCCACGCGGTCGGCGTGGACGGCGGCCGCGAAGCGGATCGCGCTGGGGTCGGGATCGACGAATACACTGACACGAATCCCGGCCGAGGCGAGTTGCCGGACGACGGCCGGCAGACGCGTCGACTCCGGACCCTGACGCCAGCCGGCCTGGCTGGTGATCTCGCCTGGAGCCACGGGCACGAGCGTGCACTGATCGGGAACGACGCCCAGCACGAGATCGATGAGGTCGGGCCGCGGATCGCCCTCGATGTTGAGCTCGACGCCGGGCCGATGGCCCTCCAGCGCTTCGGCGATATCGCGCACGTCCTCGGGCGTGACGTGGCGGCGATCAGCGCGCGGGTGCACGGTGATGCCGGCCACGCCGGCGTCGAGACACGCCGCGACGGCGTCGAGCACACTCGGCTGGCTCCCACCGCGCGAATTCCTGAGCGTCGCGACTTTGTTGACGTTGACCGAAAGACGAATCATGACGCGAATTGGATCATCGGGGCATTTGATCGTCTGGTCAATCATTGAATCAATGACCAGTTGACTCAATGATCAGATGACCACATGTCATGAAAGATGACTTTTGACCGCCTCGACAATCTCCTGCGCCCATGCGCGAATCTCGCGCTCGTCCTGCCCTTCGAGCATCACGCGAAGCAGCGGCTCGGTGCCCGAGTAGCGCACGAGCAGACGGCCCCGTCCGGCCAGGCGCGCCTCGACGCGCGCGATGGCATCGGCCACGGGCTCTACGCTCTGGAGATCGACCTGTTCGCGCACTCCGACGTTGAGCAGCACCTGCGGGTACGTCACCAGGTCCCCGGCCAGCTCGGCGAGCGACCGGCTCGTCAGGGCAATCGTGCGGAGCACGTTCAGCGCGGTACACAGCCCGTCGCCGGTGAACAGGTAGTCCGAGAAGATGATGTGGCCCGATTGCTCACCGCCGAGCGACAGTCCTCGAGCCAGTATCTCTTCCATCACGTACTTGTCGCCGACCTTCGTGCGCACGAGCTCGATGCCGCTCTCGCGCAAGGCGAGCTCGAGCCCGAGGTTGCTCATCACCGTGGCGACGACGGTCGCTCGAGCGAGCCGTCCCTCGCGTTGCAGCTGGCGCCCACACATCAGCAGTACGGCGTCGCCGTTGACGACTTGTCCCCGATGGTCGACGAAGATGGCGCGGTCGCCATCGCCGTCGAACGCCACGCCCGCGGCACAGCCACGCTCGACCACTCGTTGGGCCAGCAGCTCGGGATGCGTCGATCCACAGCCGAGATTGATGTTGCGACCGTCAGGCCGATTCCCGATCGTCACGGTGTCGAACCCCAGACTGTCGAACAGCGTCGTCGCCACGGGTGCGGTGGCGCCGTTCGCGCAGTCGACAGCCAGCCGGAACCCTCGGAGACGGGCAGCTTCGGGGAAGACCGCGCGGAGATGATCGAGGTACGCACCAACCAAATCCGCCGAGCCAATCCGCTCCGGCGCCGGAGGCGCGACGGCCCAGCCACGATCGGCCACGATCGCCTCGATCTGGCGCTCGAGACGCTCGGAGAATTTCTCTCCGCCTCCCGAAAACACCTTGATGCCGTTGTCCTCGAACGGATTGTGCGACGCTGAAATGACGACGCCGGCGTCGAAGGCCTGCGTGCGCGTCAGGTAGGCGACGGCCGGCGTTGGCACGACGCCCGCGCTCGTCACCGCGGCGCCTTCGCTCGATGCGCCTTCGGCCAGCGCGGCCTCGATCCAGGAGCCGGACTCCCGCGTGTCGCGGCCGACGAGCATTCTTGGCGTAGCGGTGCGCGGCTGCGCGCGCACGAGCGCGGCGCCCAGCCGGCGAATCGTCTGGGGATCGAGCGGGTGGACGCCCGCTCGGCCACGGACGCCGTCAGTGCCGAACAGACGCGGTGTCACGGCCGGATGATGCGCACCTGAACGGCCGCTGGCTCGATCCGGACCACCCCCGCATCGGAAGGAGCGTCCACGCGCACATCGAGCGGATATTCGCCGGGACCGAGACCCTGAAGCTCGATGTAGGCGGCCACGTCGCGCGCGTCGACGCGGCTCAGCCCCTCCCGGCTGCCGCGCAGCACGATGTCGACGGTCGAGGGAACCGCCTGCGCCGTGACGCTCGCTCCCATATTGCGCAGATGCACCGGCAGGCCGCGTAGCCGGCGCTCGCTCGGCCCCGGCAGCACCTCGACGCGGACCGTCGCCACACTCGAGCCCTTGACCCGTACGGTGGGATCCAGCAGACCAATCGTGACAGTCTCGCTCACGGGTTCGCGGGCGCCGGAGACCGACACGGTCTCGGTCAACGCCTCGGTCGTGCGCCCCACGGCGCTCTCGGGCCCTATCACCAGCACGGTGCCCGGCTCCACGGTGACTCTGCCCCTCACAAAGCCCGGCGCGGGCGTGCCGTCAACGGATGGATTGATCGGCACGGTGTCGGTCACGGATTTCTCGAAGATCAGCGCAATGCTGGCGGGCGTCACCTGCACGACCTCCACATCGAAGGGCACGCGAACCTGGTCAGGGGTCAACTGAAACACGCGGCGACCCGGCCGGGCCGCATGCAGATCGAGGACCGCGACGATGTCACCCGGCCCCACGCGGCTGAGCGTCGTCGAGGCTCCGCGGACGCGCACGTCGACCACGGTGGGCGCCTCAACGGGAAGCTCGAGCCCCTCGGGGAACTGCAGGAGCTCGAGGGGCACTCGCAGTCCGCGTTCGACGGTCTCCTCGCCGGCCACGATCATCCACAGCGCCACGGCCAGGCCGAGCGACAGCAGCTTCAGGCCGAATTGGCGGAAGGGCCAGATGGACGTGAATCCGATCGTCACGTGTACTGCACCCGTGACGGGTGCGGCCTGGCGGGACGTCGCTGTAGCACGAGCGACCGCAGGCGCGCACGCAAGGCGTCGGCGTCGAACCCGCGTTCGACCAGGCCATCGACGACGATGGAAATGGCGCCGGTTTCCTCGGAGACGACGATGGCGATGGAGTCGTTCTCCTCGGTGAGCCCGATGGCCGCGCGATGGCGGGAACCGAGCTCCTTGCCGAGCCTCGGGTTCACCGACAGCGGAAGGAAGCAGGCGGCGGCGGCGACTCGATCGTCCTGGATGATGACCGCGCCATCGTGCAACGGAGACTTGGGCTGAAAGATGCTGAGCAGGAGATCGTAGGTGAGCCTGGCGTCGAGCGGAATGCCGCCTTCGACGTAGGTGCGCAGGCCGATCTGCCGTTCGACCGCGATAATCGCGCCGATGCGCTGCGTCGACAACATCCCAGCGGCCATCACGATCTCTTCGATGGAGTCTTCCGCCGATTCCGCCTTTGCCAGGTAGCGGAAGAACTGCGCGCGTCCAAGATGCGCGAGCGCGCGGCGAATGTCGGTCTGGAAGAGCACGATCCCGGCAAACACCACGTACCCAGCGAGATTCCGGACCACCCAGTTCACCGTCTCGAGACGGCCCCAGCGCGACAGGTAGAACAGGGCGACGAACACCGCGCCGCCGAGCGCCATCTGCACGGCGCGCGTGCCGCGAATGAGTGTGAAGAGCTGGTAGATCAGCACCGACATCACGAGGATGTCGACGACGTCCCACCAGCCCATCGCGGGCCGTTGTAAAATGCTGCTCAGCCAGCTCATTCTGCCCTCTGCCCTCTGCCCTCTACGTCGCGCCCCCCGCCCGTCTCGTCTCTTCCGCCACCCGCACGACCTGGATCATTTCCGCGACGGCGTGGACGCGCACGATGTGCGCGCCGACCAGCACGGCGGCCGTCACGGCGGCGGCCGTGCCCCAGTCGCGGTCGGGCGCCGGCCGCAGGCCGACGGTCTCGAGCAGAAAAGACTTGCGAGAGGGTCCAGCGAGGACCGGTCGATCGAGCGCGGTCGAGATCTCGCCGAGCCGCGCCAACACACCATAACTGTGGGACGGGCGTTTGGCAAACCCGATGCCCGGATCGACCAGGAGACGATCCATCGGCACGCCGGCCGACGTGGCGCGCGTGACCGCGTCGCGGAGCTCGGCGACCACCTCGGTCATCACGTCGGTGTACACGGCCTCCTCGTACATCGCCTGCGACCGGCCGCGCGTGTGCATCAGCACGAGCGCCGCGCCACCCGCCCGAACGACGGCGGCGAGCTCGGAGTCGTACTGGAGGCCGCTGATGTCGTTGACCATCACCGCCCCTGCACCAAGGGCCGCCCGCGCGACGACGGCCTTGTAGGTATCCACTGAGATCGGCACCCGCACTCGGCTGGCCAGGGCCTTGATGACCGGCACCACGCGCGATGTCTCCTCGTGGGCCGAGACGGGATCGGCGCCGGGCCTGGTGGATTCGCCGCCGACGTCCAGCAGATCGGCGCCCGCAGCCTCGAGATCGAGACCCGCCTGTACGGCTCGCTCGACGTCCACCGAACCGGCGTGGACAAAACGGGAGGCGTCGCCAAAGGAGTCAGGGGTGACGTTGAGGATCCCCATCACGAGACAGCGCTCCCCAAGAGCCAGGACGCGCCCGGACGGCAGAGTGACGCGATAGAAGCGGCGCGGAGGGAACACGGTCAGTCGATAGTCGTGAGTCGATAGTCCATAGTCAAGGCCGCGACCAACGACTAACGACTATCGACTCACGACTAGCGACTATTCATCCCTGCGGAATCGGCTTGTTCAGCGCCGGCACAATCGGCGCTCGCTCCTTGGGCCGCGGTCGCGCTTCGTCTTCGTCCGCCGGCACGCGCGCCGCCGCCTGCTGCGGCTCGTCGAGCGGCAAGCCCGCGGCCAGCCGTTTGACCTGCTCGGCGTCGAGGACCTCACGCGAGAGCAGCGCCTCGGCCAGCGAGACGACGACGTCTTTCTGTGTCAGGAGCACCGCCTGCGCGCGCTTGTAGTTGCTCGTGACGAAGTGCTTGACCTCCTGGTCGATCTTTTGCGCGGTGTCCTCGCTGTAGTCCTGGTGCTGCGCAATTTCGCGGCCGAGGAAGATCTGTTCTTCCTTCTTGCCGAAGGTGAGCGGCCCCATGGCGTCGCTCATGCCCCACTCGCACACCATGCGGCGCGCGAGGTCGGTGGCGCGCTCGAGATCGTTGCCCGCGCCGGTCGTGAGGCTGTCCATCGTGATCTCCTCGGCGATGCGGCCGCCGAGCAGAATCGCGATCTGGTCGTTGAGGTAGTCTCGCGAGTAGTTGTGCTTCTCGTCGGTCGGCAGCTGCTGCGTGAGGCCGAGCGCCATGCCGCGCGGGATGATCGTCACCTTGTGAATCGGATCGGCGTTCGGCAGGAGCACCGCGAGCAGCGCGTGCCCGGCCTCGTGAATCGCCGTCACCCGCTTCTCGGCATCGCTGATGATCATCGAGCGGCGCTCCGATCCCATCAGCACTTTGTCCTTGGCGAACTCGAAGTCGTGCATCTTCACGACCTTCTGGTTGTAACGCGCGGCATTGAGCGCCGCTTCGTTCACCAAATTCGCCAGATCGGCGCCCGAGAAGCCGGCCGAGCCCCTCGCCAGCACTCCAATCTCGACATCGTCGGCCATCGGGATCTTGCGCGTGTGGACGGCGAGAATGCCCTCGCGGCCCTTCACGTCGGGCCGGTTCACCACGATCCGGCGATCGAATCGTCCGGGCCTGAGAAGCGCCGGGTCGAGCACGTCGGGCCGGTTGGTCGCGGCCACGAGAATCACGCCTTCGTTCGATTCGAAGCCGTCCATCTCGACGAGAAGCTGGTTGAGCGTCTGCTCGCGCTCGTCGTGCCCGCCGCCGAGGCCCGCGCCTCGATGGCGGCCGACGGCGTCGATTTCGTCGATGAAGACGATGCAGGGGGCGTTCTTCTTGCCCTGCTCGAACAGATCGCGCACCCGGCTCGCGCCAACGCCGACAAACATCTCCACGAAGTCCGAGCCGCTGATGGAGAAGAAGGGCACGTTGGCTTCGCCCGCCACGGCGCGCGCGAGCAGCGTCTTGCCCGTGCCCGGAGCGCCCATGAGCAGCACACCCTTCGGAATCCGCCCGCCGAGCTTCTGGTACTTCTGCGGCTCCTTGAGGAACTCGATGATTTCCTGGAGCTCCTCTTTCGCCTCGTCCACGCCGGCGACGTCCTTGAACGTGACCTTCTTCTGTGTGCTCGACGACAGCTTCGCTTTGCTCTTGCCGAACGAGAGCGCCTTGTTGCCGCCGCTCTGCATCTGGCGCATGAAGAAGATATAGAAGCCGACCATCAGCAGAATTGGCGCCCACGAGTAAAGGATCGACGCCCACGGGCTCGCCGTCTCCGGCTTCGACTTCACGGTCACGCCGCCCAGGATGAGCTCGTTGGCGAGCCCCTCGTACTGCGCGGGCGCGAAGGTGCGGAAGCTCGTGTTCTCACGGGTCGTGCCGGTGATCTCCTGGCCCGTGATCATCACCTGCTGGATTCCGCCGTTCTTGACCTGCGCCATGAAGGCGCTGAAGTCCATCTGGTTCTCGGCGTTCTGGAGCTTGGTCGAGACGTTGTAAATGACAATAGCGATGACGACCAGCGCCACCCAGAACAACACACTCTTGAGCGTCGAGTTCACGCGGAGCCTCCCCAACCTTTCTTGATCGTCCCCTTCGCGCCTTGCTCGTCCTGTCGCACGGGGTTTCGAACCCGCTCCGATGTCAGACCTGTTTAAGTCTCAAGATTACCACGGCTTGCGCGGGGTCTGTCACCCGAAACCGATCGTCGATCGCATGCCCGCCGACCCAGACGATGCGATCGGAACGGTCGACGACCAGCGGCACGGCGCCTCGCGTCGGCCGCGCCACCTTACGGTCCACGAAGAAGTCCTGCAGCTTCTTGCCGCCGCCAAGCCCCATCGGGCGGAACCGGTCGCCGGGACGGCGGTTTCTGACCGCCAACGGACCCTCGGGCCGGTCCAACTGGACGACTGCGACGCCCCTTTCAACGCCTTGGCTGCTCGCCGCTGCACGGGCCGCCGCGGCCGAGGACGCCGGTTCGGCCGATACCGCGCAGCCGGCCTCGGCGATGCGAACCTCTCCAGGGATAGACAACGGATACCAGAAAAAGTTCTCAAGGCCCTCGGGGTGCCTGCGGATTCCGCGCTGCCCGACGGCTCTACTGGTTAGGACGACATCCGGGCCGATACGTTCCACCCGCTGGCCGGGCAGGTCCACGGGCGGGCCATCGTCGCGGGCCAGCCGGAGGGCGTTTTCCACGTGGGCGAACGACACGGCGCGTCCGCCAGAGCGTTCGTCGAGGACGCGTCGCAGCACGAGGCGGGCGAGCGCGGTCGGAAGGGCCGCGAGTGTGGCGGCGTTGAGCCTGGACCGCGCGCCGTCGGAGCGGGATGTGTTCGCAACATCCCGGGCCGCGTGCGCGGCCCCATGCCGGGACGCGTTCGCCTCATTCCGGGACTCGTGCGCGGCCCCATGCAGGAGGCGCTCGGCGGCCTCGCCGGCCACCGACTCCATCCACCGCCACTCCTCACGAGCGAGATCGGCTTCGTCGGCCAGAACGTCGACGATGGAGGGGTTGAAGCGCTGCTCGAGAAACGGCAGCAGTTCGGCGCGCACACGGTTGCGCGGCACGCCCACGTCCTCGTTGGACGTGTCGTGGACGAAGGACACGCCGTGCGCCTCGAGGTACGCCCGAAGCTCGGTGCGCCGGCAGTCAATCAAGGGACGGACCAGCGCCGCCTTGCGCGGATGCATGGCCGCCAGCCCGCGCGCGCCGGCGCCGCGCAAGAGACGCAGAAGGAAGGTTTCGGCCTGGTCGTCGCGCGTGTGGCCGAGCGCCACGACGTCGGCGGCGACCTGCAGGCGCGCGCGCTCCAGAAACGCGTGGCGCGCGTGCCGCGCCGCGTGTTCAATCGATCGATGCTCGCGCCGCGCCAGCTCCGCCACGTCGCCCCGGTCGGCGGAAAACCGACGCCCGACCGACGCGGCAAGCTCGGCGCAAAATAGCTCGTCGGCGTCGGCCGCCGCCCGCAGTTGATGGTTGAAATGGGCCAGGCCGGCCACGTGCAGCTCACCGGAGCGATCGAGCTCCATCAAGAGGTGCACGAGCGCGACCGAGTCGGAGCCCCCCGACACCGCGACAACCACACGGGTGCCGGGCGGCAGCAGGTCGTGCCGCCGGATCGTGCGCCGGACGCGGTCGAGCAGTGCATGTTTCATACGGGTCGGGCAGGTCGGGCAGGTCGGGCAAGTCGGGTACCTACCTGACCTGCCAGGCTCACCCGATCGAAGGTGGTGCCGGAGGACAGATTCGAACTGTCGACCCCGCGCTTATGAGACGCGTGCTCTCACCAACTGAGCTACTCCGGCCGGAACTTTTGATGTTAGCACGAGGCATCACGTGAATCGATTATCCAACTACCCGATTCTGTCCCGATCGATGATGGCCGCCGCAAGCAGCGGAATCATGATCTCGTGATGCCCGACGATCGAGTAGCCGCGTCCGGAGCCCGCCGTGGGACGCGTCACGACGTTGGTCTCCGGCCGATACAGGCGCACGAAATCGAGATTCACGGTCGTCAGTTCGGCGAGGGCGATGCCGCGGTTGCGCGCCAGGGCGACGGCCTTCAGAAACACTTCGGGGAGCACGACCGCCGACCCGCAGTTCAGGTACACGCCGCGATCGAGACGGGCCACATTCGAGGCCAGATACCGGAAGTCGCGCAGGCTCCCTTCGCCGAGCGCCGCCCCCGAGGCCGCCGGATGCATGTGAATGATATCGGTGCCGATGGCCACGTGCACCGTCACGGGAATGCCGAGGCGTTGGGCCGCGGCGAGGAGGCTCACGCGCGAGAACTGCGGCTCGCACCCGGCGAGAAACGCGCCGACCGACTGCCCGATGCCGAGTCCGCGCGCCACGCCATTTGAAATCGCTTCGTTCAGCAGCCGGCCGGTTTCCTCGGCCATCCCGAAGCGGCCCGGCCCGAGCGACGCCTGAACGTCTTCCGACGTCGCGCCCGCGAGCGCGATCTCGAAGTCGTGGATGACCGCCGCGCCGTTGGTGGCGATGGCGGACACGAAGCCGCGCTCCATCAAATCGATCAGAACGGGTCCAAGGCCCGTCTTGACGACGTGCGCGCCAAGGCCCCAGACAACGCCGGCATCCTGCCGCCGAGCGGTGACGACCGCGGCGACAACGGCCTTGAAGTCGCGGGCGGCGAGCATGTTGGGCAGCGAGTCGAGCAGAGACCCGACGGTGGCTCCCGGCTCGAGCGGGCGCGCGAAGTCTTCAACGCGCGCCTTGCTCGGCCGCGACTTGAGCGGGTACGTCTGGACGCCTGACAGATCGAATTCTTCGTAGGGAAAGGCCATCGTGAGAACAGATCGTTGAAGTCAACGGTTGACAGTCGGTCGTCAACAGTTCATCGGATTCGCCGCAGCTCGCCGCGAGCGTGCACTCCGAACTGGTACGTCGACCGTCAACTGTCGACTGTGAACTGTCGACTGTCAACTCTAAACGATCAGCATCGCATCCCCGTAGCTGTAGAACCGGTACCGCTCAGCGATCGCCCGCCGATACGCCTCCAGCACCCGCTCGGGGCCGGCCAGCGCCGACACGAGCATCAGGAGCGAGGACTGCGGCAGGTGGAAGTTCGTCAGGAGCCCCTGGATGACGCGAAACTCGAAGCCCGGATAGATGAACAGCTCCGTCCAGCCGCCGCCCGCCACAAGACGACCGGCGTGCTCGCGCGCCACCGCTTCGAGCGTTCGCGTGGTGGTCGTGCCAACGGCCACGACCCGCCGGCCCTGATCGAGCGCCTGGTTCACGGCAACCGCGGCGTCTTGCGCGATCTCGTAGCGCTCAGGATCGAGGCGGTGATCTTCCACGTGCGCGACGCGCACCGGCTGAAACGTGCCGTATCCAACGTGCAGCGTGATGCGCGTCATCTCGACGCCGCGCGCGCCGAGCGCGTCGAGAAGCGCGGCCGAGAAGTGAAGGCCCGCGGTGGGTGCGGCCACCGAGCCGCGTTCCCGCGCGAACATGGTTTGATACCGCTCGTGGTCGGCAGCCGAGTCGCTGCGTCTGATATAGGGCGGCAGCGGCACGTGGCCGATCCTGTCCACCGCCTGCTGCACAGAGGATCCGTCATCGGTCCACAACCGAATCAGCCGCCGCCCGAAATAGCGGCGCTCCAGCACTTCTCCATGGAGTGTGGCAGAACCTTCAAACACGACCCTCGCCCCCGGCTTCAGTTTCTGCCCAGGATGCATCAGCGCTTCCCACACCTCCGAGGGGTCAGAGTGGGGTCGGAGTGGGGTCTGACCCCACTCCGACCCCAGGCCGACCAGCAGGCACTCGACGGCGCCGCCGGTCGGCACCCGCCGGCCCAGCAGCCGGGCTGGAAACACCCGCGTGTCGTTCACCACAAGGAGGTCGCCGGGTCGAAGGAGGCCCGGTAGCGAGGAAATCCACGCGTGAGTGACCGCACCGGTCGACGTCGACAAGTGCAGCAGGCGCGCGTCTCCGCGATCGGGAGCCGGGACCTGGGCAATCAGCTCGGGTGGGAGATCGAAGTCGAACTCGCGGACGAGCATCCGGAGGTCGATCCTAGCAAATAGTCCCGAACAGAGAGCATGTGAGTAGGGATTGAGGACGGCTCTACAGATAACGACCGAGGTCGAATCGACGACGGCTGTCGAGGAGCGGCTTCCAGAGATCGCCGAGCGCTCTGACGCGAGCAGGCACTTTCGCCACGGTGAAGTCCTCGATACGAACGCCGCGGGCGACGTCCACCCAGGTGACGGGCGTGGAGACGGTCGCATCGGGCCTGGGACGCACCGAATAGATCGACGCCAGGGTCCGACCCCAGGCATTCTGGTTGTAGTCAAGAAGCACCCGGCCATGGGGCCGTTTGGCGACGCGGTACTCGGCCGTCATGAGCGCCGGGTGCCGAGACGCAAGCTCGGTGGCCAGCGCCTTGGTGAACAGCCAGACGTCCTGCTGTTCCGGTCCACGCACGATCGGTACGCAGACGTGCATGCCCTTGGACCCTGTCGTTTTCACGAGTGAGGGCATCTTCAACCCGGCGAGCGCCTCGTGGACGACGATCGCCGTCTCGCGAACTCGATCGAAGGTCGCGCCGGGACCTGGGTCGAGGTCGAAGTGGAGGTAGTCGGGCCGGTTGACATCGTCTTTGCGCGCGTACCACTGATTGAGATCGATGCAGCCCAGGTTGACGATCCAGAGCAGCGAGGCGCGATCCTGAACCATCGGAAAATCGATCACGCCCCTGGATCCGTGATCGATCGAACACAGCTCGATCCACGCCGGTCTGGGGCTGGGCGCGCGCTTCATGAAGAACGATTCACCGGCGGCGCCATTCGGGTAGCGTCGCATCACCATCGCACGGTCGCGCAGGTGCGGCACGAGGATGGCCGACACGTCGGCGTAGTACTGGAGGAGGTCGCCCTTGGTGAGCCCAAGCTGGGGCCAGAAGATTTTGCGGAGGTTGGTCAGGCGGACTTCCCGGCCATCCACAGCCAGCACGACGTGGTCATGACCGCGGGGAATCAGAAGACGGGACGCTGACATTGCAACGGGGGAAGCTTCGGCGGCCGCGTCCCGTGGAGCACCGCGCCCGCGACAGGCGCGTACTTCAGTTCCTCGCCGCTGGCCGCGCGGCGTAGGAGCAGACCGCCCCGGCTCATGTCGCCGCGGCCGACGAAGTCGACCGGAAACATCAATCGATCTCCGAAGATTGCAAGCAGGATCTCCACGTATTTCGGCGACGCGACGCTGCCGAGGAGCACGACGTCATCCTTCAGGCCGATCTCTCGGGCCAGAGAGCGCGCGCTCGTTTCGAGCGGCCGCCGATAGGCAGCATTGCGCGGATCGACGTCCTCCGCGGCGAACGCGCGCACGGCGTCGGCCGTGACCCGGGTGTCGGGATCGCGCAGGCCCGCATTCGGGGTGATGATATGCACGCCCGAGCCGACGAGGAGACTCGAGTCGGACGGCGCGGCGAAGCGGCGCGCGTAGGCCAGCTTTCCGCGAAAGTACAGGCCGCTCACGTGGGCGAAGACGTCGCCAAGCGGAGCGCCGCGCCGCGAGCGCAGCGCGGCCGCCAGCGGAGCGCTCGCGTGTGGCCACAGCATGGCGTGTGCGCGCTTTCCGCGGCAATTGGCTGGCGACAGCAGGAACACCCGGGCGCTTTCGGGGATCAATGTCCTTGAGACACCCTTCGATCAGAAACCCCAGCGCAGCAGAACGGTGCCGATCGTGAATCCCGCGCCTACCGAGGCGAGCAGCACGAGGTTGCCTTTCTTCAGACGGCCCGAGCACAGCGCGTCGTTCAGGGCAAGCGGGATGGTGGCGGCTGTCGTGTTCCCAAAGCGCTCGATGTTGATGATGACCTTGTCGGGATGCACGCCGAGCTTCTCGGTGGCCGCCTGGATGATACGGCGATTCGCCTGGTGCGACACGAACAAGTCGAGGTCGGCCGGCGTCAGGCCGTTGCGCTCGAGCACGCGCCTCGAGATCTCCTCGGTCTTGCGGACGGCGAACTTGAACACCGCCTGCCCATCCTGCTTGACGTAGTGCAGGCGCTGGTCGACCGTCTCGTGCGATGCCTGGCGCAGGCTGCCGCCGGCGGGCATGCACAGCGCCGGACCGCCGCCACCGTCCACCTCGTGCTCGAAGTCCAGAATGGCGCCGTCGCCCGGGTGCGCCGCCGACAGCACGACGGCGCCCGCGCCATCGCCGAACAGAATGCAGGTCGACCGATCCGTGTAGTCGATGATGCTCGACATGACGTCGGCGCCCACGACGAGGGCGTGCTCGTGGGCACCCGACGCCACCATCTGGCTGGCCGTCGTCAGCGAGTAGGTGAATGCCGAGCACGCCGCGCTCAGGTCGAAGCCCCATGCGCGATGCGCGCCGATCTTGTGCTGGATGAGGCACGCCGTGCTCGGGAAGAACATATCGGGCGTCACGGTGCCGACCACGATGACGCCGATGTCGTCGGGCTCGAGGCCGGCGTTCTTGATCGCCTTGACGGAGGCTTCCTGGCCGAGGTCGGACGTGGCCACGCCCGGATCGACGATATGGCGCTCGCGGATGCCGGTGCGCTTCAGGATCCACTCGTCGCTCGTATCGACCATCTGTTCCAGGTCGGCGTTGGTCAGGAGCCGCGGCGGCACGTAGGTCGCGAGCGATGCGATTTTCACGGGGCGTCCGCCGACGCGCGACGCCTTGCGGACGACGCCGGACGCTACCACAACCGCGAATCCCTTCCGGGCGCCTCGAGCCCGAAGTAGCCGTAGGCACGGGACGTGGCGACGCGACCGCGCGGCGTCCGATCCAGAAAGCCGATCTGGATGAGGAACGGCTCGTAGATGTCCTCGATGGCGTCCTTCTCCTCACTGATGGCGGCTGCAATCGTATTGATGCCGACCGGACCGCCCCCGAACTTGTCGATGATCGTCCGGAGCAGCTTGCGATCGATTTCGTCGAAGCCGTGTTCGTCGACTTCGAGCAGCTTCAAGGCCGCCTGCGCGACGTCGTTCGTGATCGTCCCGTCGGCCCGGACCTGCGCATAGTCGCGGATGCGGCGGAGCAGCCGGTTCGCGATGCGCGGCGTGCCGCGCGATCGCCGCGCGATCTCCTGCGCGGCATCTCCGGAGGTGGCCACGCCGAGGATGCGCGCCGACCGGCCGACGATCTCCTCGAGGTCGGCGACGGTGTAGAACTCGAGGCGGTGGACGATCCCGAAGCGGGATCGGAGCGGAGAGGTCAGCAGGCCCGTTCGCGTCGTGGCACCGATGAGCGTGAATTTCTGGAGCGGCACCTTGACCGAGCGCGCGCTCGGCCCCTGGCCAATCACGATGTCGAGCTCGTAATCCTCGAGCGCCGGGTAGAGAATTTCCTCGATCGTCGGCGACATCCGGTGAATCTCGTCGATGAACAACACGTCTCGCTCGGCGAGGTTGGTCAAGATCGCGGCCAGATCGCCGGGCCGTTCGAGGACCGGGCCCGACGTCGCCCGCACCGTCGAGCCCAGCTCGTGGCCGATCACGTACGCCAGCGTCGTCTTGCCGAGGCCGGGCGGGCCATACAACAGGACGTGGTCGAGCGCTTCGTGTCGCTGGCGCGCCGCGGTGATCGACACGTGCAGGTTCTCGCGGACGCGATCCTGACCGATGTAATCGTCGAGCGTGCGCGGGCGAAGGCCCGCCTCGTACTGCGCGTCTTCGTCGACGCGCGCCGCCGTCACAATCCGGTCGTCCATCAGTCGCAAGTCACGAGTCGCAAGTCGAATTTCATTTCGCCAATTCCCGCAGCGCCTGCTTCAGCGTCCGCTCGAAATCGCCGCCTGGCGCATTCATCAACGCCGCGGCCGCGGCTTTCTCTGCAAGGGGCCGATGATACCCCAGGTTCATCAGCGCCGAGAGCACGTCGTCTCTGAGCGCTGGCGGTTCAAGCGAGGTTCCCGCCGGCCCGGCAGCCGGCGCGCGCGGCAGCCGATCCTTCAGCTCGAGGACGATGCGTTCGGATGTCTTCTTGCCGACGCCAGGAATCGCCGTGAGCCTCGCCAGATCGGCCCGCTCGATCGCCCGAACCAGATCCGGCGGCTCGATGCCCGACAGCACCGCGAGCGCCACCTTCGGCCCGATGCCGCTCACACCGATGAGGCACTCGAACAGCTGCTGCTCGATTCTCGTCGCGAAGCCGTACAGCGCCAGCGCGTCCTCGCGCACGCGCGTGTGAATGTGCAGCGCGATCTCGCTGCCCGGCCCGCCGAGCCCGTAGAAGGTCGAGAGCGGCACCGACACGTCGTAGCCGACGCCGGCCACGTCGACGACAATCCGGTTGGGCTGCTTCTCGAAGATACGTCCGTGCAGATGCGCGATCACGACCGTGCGGGCCGGTAATGCCGCCAGCTCGTCGCGCTTCTCCCCCGCCCGCCGGCCGTGGCTGCGGCGGCGACCCGGTGTAGCGCCGCAGAGTGCGCGTGGCAGATCGCCACGGCCAGCGCGTCGGCCGCGTCGTGCGGCGAAGGCGGCTCGGGAAGCCCCAAGATGAGCTTCACCATCTGCTGAACCTGGTGCTTCTCGGCGCGACCGTAGCCGACGACGGCACGCTTGATTTCCGCGGGGGTGTATTCGACGATCGGCAGACCGGCTTCGACCGCCGCGAGCATCGCCACGCCGCGCGCGTGCCCCAGCTTCAGCGCGCTGCGCACGTTCACGGCGTGGAATAGATTCTCGATGGCCACGCAGTCGGGCCGGCACTCGGCGATCAGTACCGACAGCCGGGCGTGAATCCGCAGGAGCTTTTCGGGAAACGTCGCGAGCGCCGGCGTGGCGATCGCGCCCGACAGAACGATGCGATGGCGTGAGCCGTCGGTCTCGACGCAGCCATAGCCGGTGCGGTCCGAGCCGGGATCGATGCCGAAAATCTTCACGCCAGCGAAGCCTCGATCTCCTTCTCGGAAATGTCGAAGTTCGACCACACGTGCTGGACGTCGTCGTGCTCGTCGAGCCCTTCCATCAGTCTGATCATCTGTTGGGCGGTCTTTCCTTCGAGCTTCACATAGTTCTGCGGGATCATCGACACCTGCGCGCTCGCCGGCTCGACACCGAGCTTCTTCACGGCCTCGTGCACGGCCGGAAACATGTCTGGAGGGCTCAGCACTTCCCAGTTGTCGTCATCGTCCTGGAGGTCGTCGGCACCCGCCTCGAGCACGGCGCCCATCAGCTGCTCTTCCTCCGCCTTCGCCTTCTCGATCACGATGTAACCCTTCTTGTGGAACATCCAGGCCACGGCATTCGGCGCCGCGAGATTGCCCCCGTGCTTTTCGAGCAGATGACGGATCTCGCCGGCGGTCCGGTTCTTGTTGTCGGTGAGGACATCGATGATGAGCGCCGCACCGCCCGGCCCGTACCCCTCGTACTGAGCTTCCTCGTACGACACACCCGGCTCTTCGCCCGTGCCCCGGCGGATCGCCCGCTTGATGTTTTCCGCGGGCATGTTGTTCTGCTTGGCGTCGGCGATGATGGTTCGGAGGCGCGGGTTCATGTCGGGATCGCCGCCGCCGGCGCGGGCCGCGACCGTCAGCTCCTTGATGATGCGCGTGAAAATCTTGCCGCGCTTGGCGTCAAGGGCGCCCTTCTTGTGTTTGATCGACGCCCACTTGGAATGGCCAGACATGTTGAAACCCCCGGCAAAGCAACGTCAATCACCGAGATCGGAGTGAAAATCTTACACCCTTTTCGCGAGGATGATCCACACGTCCGCCCGCTCGTCCCACGGGCGGCCCCGGTAGTCCCCCAGGACGGCGGAGACGGCGAATCCGGCGCGTTGCAGGCGCTCGACCATCGCACGAACCGGAATCGTGCGAAATGTCAGCTCGAAGCGATGCTCGGAGGTGTGCTGTCCCCGGCGCTGCTGATAGCACTGCTCGAAGATCGTGAGGCGCCGCCGGCGATCCTGACGAACCGATTCAACCAGCGTGACGTGCGCCCCGCTGGCGGCCGGGCCGCGAAGAGGAATGCGGTTCCGATACTCCTGCCAGGCGGGCACGTCGGGCACGAGGTCGACGCCGAAGATGCCGCCCGGCGCGATCACCCGAGCCACAGCGTCGAGAGCCGCGGACAGGTCGCGAGGGCGCACGAGGGATTGCAGCACCCCGTAGGGGGCGAGCACCATGCGAAATCGGCTGACGCCAAACGGCAGGGCCCGAATATCGCCGCGGACGAGCAGCAGACGGCCAGCCCAGCGGCCGCCTCGCCCTCGTCTCGCGCGCTGAACCTTCTGACGCGCGCGCGCGAGCATTGGCGCCGATCGATCGACGCCGACGAGCGAAACGCCTGCGCGCGCGAGAGGCAGCGAGATACGGCCGGTGCCGCATCCCAGCTCGAGGACAGGTCCACGGGCGCCGAGCGCAATCCGCTGCCAGAACGCGACGTCCGCCCGCCCGACCGTGCGGGCGTTCTCCCAATCGTAGAACGGCGCGTACTGGTCCCAACCGTGCCAGCCCTCACGAGGGAGTCTGGAGGCCGGGGACTTGGGACGAGAAGACACGCGCATGGAGTCTACGGCATCGGCATGCAACAGTCCGAGAGCTGTTAGTCGGACACAGCAAGCTCGCCAGGCACGATGGGCCGCGTCCGCGGCAGTCGCCCGAGCCGCGCGAGATGGCCGACGAAGGCGAGGATGCCGATGAAGACCGCGAGCTTGAAGACGTCGGAGGCGCGGTTCTGCGGCAGCGCTCTCCACATGAACCACAGCACGGGCTGGGCCCAGCAGACGGCCCACACAGAGCCGTAGAAATAGCGCCGCTCGTGCCCCTCGCCTTTCGTCGAGGCTTTCACGCGGGGCAGGAGTCCGAACGCGCCGAGGGCCCAGATCGATCCGGCGAGCGGAAAATACGCCACGCGATAGATCTGCTTCAAGTACCACTGCCCGGTGACAATCGCCACGACGAGGCCGCTGATGTTCAGCACAGCGAAGGTGATGACCTCGCTCCATGCAAACGTGTAGCACACGCGCCGGTAGAGCGGATTGGGGCGATCCTCGGTGAACCGGATGATGTACGGTGTGGGCTCGACGCCAGGCAGCCGGCCGCGCGCGCCCGCCATCCCGGTGCCGGCGAGCACGGCCGCAAGCCAGAGCGCCATGCGCGCGTCGAACCCACGCTCGAACAGATCGAAGGTCAGCGGCCCTGGAGCGATGAAAAACACGAAGATCCAGATCGGCCAGTGATTGAATCGGTAATGAAGCTTGTTGCGCTCCCGAATCTTGCGCTCGGATGCGTACTCGACAGGAATCGCCGCCACGTGCGCTCTTGTTTACGCGAGATCGGACTGCCGCGTCAATCCTGACCGACGGGACAAGACGACGCCGCTCGGATGAACCCAGGCCAATATCTCTTGACAGCTTTCCTCCGACGATGGCATCGTCGTCGAAAGGCGCCGTTTTTCTCCCATCAGAGCGTCGTTCTGCAGACCGCCCGCATCGATCTCCGACCCTCCGCACTGTTCGTCTGACCGCTCCTGGGCTACCATTGGCCGCTCATGAAGCGGCTCGCGGGCCTCGGACTGTTCGCAGCGCTGGCCAGCGCCGCACCGGCTGCCGCGCACCCGGTTCCCTTCAGCTTCGTCGACGTTCGTGTGGAATCGGGCGCAGTGCTCGTCACTGTGGTCGCGCACGTGTTCGACCTCGGACACGACCTCGACGTGGCGCCGCCCGAGCGGCTGCTCGAGCCGGCCGTACTCGGGGCCAAGGCCGGCGACGTGGCCGATCTGGTGCGGACTCGACTGCGCCTCGCCAGCAACGGACGCGACCTCGCGTCCGGCGAATGGTCCGCGCCCGAGGCCCTGCCAGAGCGGCAGTCGATTCAGGTGCGCGGACGGTTCAGCCTCGAGTCGGCGCCCGCCACCGTGACCCTGTCGACGCTCATGTTTCCGTACGACCCGGCGCATCAGACCTTCGTCAACTTCTACGAGGGCGACGAAGTGACCTCGCAGGCGATTCTCGATCGCGGCCGCACCCGCATCGAGTACTTCGCGGGCACGCGGCAGGGCGTGTGGGCGGTGATGCGCCGATTCGTCCCGGAAGGCGCTCGTCACATGCTCACGGGGTCCGAGCACCTGGTGTTTCTGTTCGGCCTACTGCTGCTCGGCGGGTCGCTCCGCCATCTGGCATTCGTCGTGACCGCATTCACGGCGGCGCACGCGCTGACGCTCGCGCTGGCGGCGTTGAACGTGATGACGCCCTCGCTGCAGTTCGTCGAGCCGGGAATCGCGCTGAGCATCGTCTACGTTGGCGCCGACAACCTGATGGTCCGTGGCGGCCGCGACGTGCGCGCGTGGATTGCGGCAGGGTTTGGATTCATCCACGGCTTCGGGTTCGCCGGCGTCCTGCGTGAAATGGACTTGTCGCGCCGGGCGCTCGGCTGGTCCCTTTTTTCGTTCAACGTCGGCGTCGAAGTCGCTCAGCTACTGGTAGTTGTGGCCCTGGCGTGGGCGTTGGCGGCGCTTCGAGCCAGAAGCGAACAGGCCGGCCGGCGGGTGGCGTTTGCGGGCTCGATTGTCGTCATCGGTGCTGGTACACTCTGGTTCGTTCAACGCGTCTTCTTTCCTGGAGGCATGGCATGAAGCGGGCCGTCGTTCTCGGTTCATTACTGCTGGCCGGTGCGTTCTCCCTGGTCGCATCCGGGTACCAGCAGCCGCCAGCGGGCGGCGGTCGCGGCGGCCAGCCGCAGGGTCCGCCGGTCGTCGAGGTCGAAAAACTCAAGGACAACCTGTTCGTTCTGAGGGGCGGCGGCGGTAACACCGCGGTCTTCGTGATGGCGAACGGCGTCACCGTGGTCGACGCGAAGAACCCGGGATGGGGCGCGCCGATTCTCGCCAAGATCAAGGAGCTCACGCCAAAGCCCGTGACGGTGCTCATCAACACACACACGCACGGCGACCACGTGAGCGGCAACGTGGAATTTCCGGCCACCGTGGACGTGGTCGTTCAGGAAAACACCAGGACCAACATGGAGAAGATGGACATCTTCAAGAAGAACGCCAATCGCGGGAT
The DNA here is from genome assembly GCA_001767435.1 of Acidobacteria bacterium RIFCSPLOWO2_02_FULL_65_29. Classification (GTDB taxonomy): domain Bacteria; phylum Acidobacteriota; class Vicinamibacteria; order Vicinamibacterales; family CAVVIG01; genus 2-02-FULL-65-29. Next base: position 34,724 of record MEKT01000056.1, read on the forward strand.
GGCGAAGCGGACGTTCACGGATCGGATGACCATCGGCAGCGGGGCGGATCAAATCGAGCTCCATTACTTCGGCCGCGCGCATACGAACGGCGATGCGTGGATCGTATTTCCGTCGCTGCGCCTCGTGCACGCCGGCGACGCGTTCTCGGGCAAGAACATCCCCATCATCGACGCGAACAACGGCGGCAGCGGCGTCGCGTATCCGGAGACGCTGATGAAGGCTCACGCGGGCATCAGGAACGTCGACACGATCATCACCGGGCACAGCACGCAAATGACGATGAACGACCTGCGCGAGTACGCCGACTTCAACCGCGACTTCCTGAACGCGGTGCGCGAGGCCAAGAAGGCCGGCCGAACCGTCGACGAGGTCGCGGGTAGCTGGAAGATTCCGGCGAAGTACGCCGGCTACGCGGAGCCACAGGCCATGCGGCTCCGGACCAACGTGCAAAACGTCTACAATGAGATTCCTTAGGAGGCGGGGCATGAAACGAATCGTCGTATTGGGTGCGATCGTCGCGGCCGGCGCGCTGTCGATTGGCGTCTCCGCGTATCAGCAGCCGGCACGCGGGGGCCAGCCGGGCGGAGCGCCGGCGCCGAGAGTCGTCGAGGTCGACAAGCTGAAGGACAACTTCTTCGTACTGAGGGGCGGCGGCGGCAATACCGCCGTGTTCGTGATGACCGACGGCATTACCGTGGTCGACACGAAGAACCCGGGCTGGGGAGCGCCAATCCTCGAGAAGATCAAGGAACTGAGCACCAAGCCGATCGTCAGGATCATCAACACGCACACGCACGGCGACCACGTGAGCGGGAACGTAGAGTTCCCGGCGACTGTCGACGTCGTCACCCACGAGAACACGGCCGCGAACATGAAGAAGATGGCGCCGGTGACCGGCCTCCAGGCGCCGCCGCCTGGACCGACCATCTTCGAGCAGAACCAGGGAAGGGGTCTGTCGAAGCAGTCCTTCAAGGACCGCATGACGATCGGCAAGGGTCCCGATCAGATCGACCTGCACTATTTCGGCCGCGGGCACACGAACGGCGACGCGTGGGTCCTCTTCCCCGCCCTTCGCATCGTGCACGCGGGCGATATCTTCTCGGGCAAGAACCTCCCGCTGCTCGACGCCAACAACGGCGGCAGCGCCACCGAGATTGGCAACACGCTGTCGAAGGCTCACAGCGCGCTCAGCAAGAGCGCCGACACGATCATCACGGGCCACAGCACCCAGATGACGATGAGCGATTTGCAGCAGTACGCGCAGTTCAATCGCGACTTCCTGAGCGCGGTGCAGACGGCGAAGAAGGCCGGCAGAACGGCGGACGAGGTCGCGAAGAGCTGGACCATCCCGGCACAGTACACCGGCTACGCGGCGCCGCAGCCCGCAAGACTTCAGTCCAACGTGCAGATTGTGTATGCCGAAACCAAGTAGGGGCTCGGGACTCGGGAC
>MEKT01000057.1:0-3969 GCA_001767435.1 Acidobacteria bacterium RIFCSPLOWO2_02_FULL_65_29
TGACGAGCATCCAGACGACGCTCAAGATCTATTGGCGCGCGTATCTGGAGGTGAAAAGGCATGGCAAGGCGACATGAAGACTGGAATGTAGGGCTGGCGGAGGATCTCAGCGATCCGGAGTTCGCCCGAGAATTCCTGCTCGGAGCGATCGACGAAGAGGTTCCGCTTCAGGTCGCGCTTGGCAAAGTTGTTCGAGCCATGGGCGTGAAGGAGTTCGCGGCCAAGGTCGGGATGGCCAGCCCGAATCTCCTGCGGACCCTCAACCCTCGCCACAACCCCACTCAGGGGACGCTGAATCGGCTTCTGAAGCCATTTCGGCTCAAGCTAAGCCTAGCTCCCATCTCGGAGCGACCGAAGCGCCGGCACGCAGCGTAGACGCGTCATGAAGTTCATCGAGGAGGCCGAAGCCCAAGTGCGGCTCGGCGAGATTCTCGATGAGGCCCAACGCCGGCCGATTGTCATCCGTCGAAAAGGCAGGATATCGCGGCCATCGTGTGGATCGGTTGCTGGTCTGGGCATGTCGGGAAACTGCCACATTCAAGGGGACTCTGGCAGGGCGACCCGCGACTCCGCGCCAGCCAGCGCGTGCATTCGGGCCACCATCGCATCGAACACACGAGCCACCGGTGATTGTCGAGCCGTGAAGACGTCCGACAGGGATTGGTAATACCCGAGCGTCTGCTCTCGCGTTGCCGTGAAGCGCTGGAAGGCGGCCCGGCCGACAGCCGGGTTTTCCAGATCTTCCACGATAGCGCTGGCGTTGTGGAGCTTGTCGCAGGCCGACACGAGCAGGGCCGCGTCGGACTCTTGCCGGACGTTCGCGAGGTACGCCACCTTGCGAAGCTGCCAATGGTGACGCTTCGCCTCCGGCTCCACGTGCCTGGCTTTGCCTTCGGCGGTACCGTCGGTGCAGGCCAGGACGATGTCGGCCACGACCTCGCCGAACAGCGCGCGGATGGTAGGTTCGTGGCCGGCGCCGCAGTCCTCCAGCACATCATGCAACAAGCCGGCGATGACTTGGTCTTCGTGACCGCCATGGGCGAGGACCAGGCTGGCCACCGCCAACAGGTGGTAGATGTAGGGGACGCCAGAACCCTTGCGCACCTGACTGGCGTGGGCGATGCGGGCGTAATCCACGGCCTGAGTGAATCGATGGGTCAGAGTCGTCATGTAGGTCTTTCCATAGTAACCCCTGGCCGCGACTCGACACCCGGAATGTCCGAGGGCGCATTGGGCTCAGCCGTCCGAGAATAGCTCCGCCCATCCGGTCGCCGGCCGAACACGGCATCGCAGAAGCAGTCGTCGTTGCCCGGGGTCGATCGGCGTGGGACCTATCTGAGCGCGGCGCCCGTGCGGAGTGCCGTTCGAGTGAACGAGGATCTCGTCGCGCGCGAGGGGGAAAGCGAGGATATTCGCACGATCATTGACGAGCCGATCGAGCGCTTCGAGCGCCTCACGTCCTTCGTCATACATCGTGTACTCGCGCCGGTAGCGCAGGAACGGCAGGCCGCTCGCGTGGCGCAGGGCGCGGAATGGGTGCACGGCCCTACCGAGCCGCGCCGGCGTTCGGTACCGGTACCGTCCCTGTTCCCACATCAGCAGATGCTCGGGCTGGGCTGCCCGGAGCAACCGTTCGAGGTCGACGACCGTCGTCTCGGCGCCGCCACCCGGGTGCGGCCGGACACACGCGAAGAGGACGGCCATCGGCGGAACGGGCTCGAAGAACCCGGCGGTGTGAGGCGGCGCCGGAAGGTCATTCTGGGAATGGCTAGCGGCACTCCCGCCCCGAGCCGTGACGTCGGTGACCGCTGCCCCACCCACTTCGTAGGGAGGCACGACGCCGCCCGGAAACAGCGAGGCGGCCAATCCCACGAGCAGCCGCCGCGCCGACACGTGATCGCGCGTGATGCGGAGGCCCGGGCCGAGCCAGAGTGGCCGCGTCCCGACCGGCCGCAGCGCAGCCGTGAAGCGCCGCCACTCCCGGACCTGGCGACGCAGTCGCGGATCGTTGCTCGTCTGGACCAGGTGGGCTCGTGGATCACCGACGTGAGGTGCGGCAGCTGGCGAAGGCTGCCGCCTTCGTGTCCAGGTGCCGCGACCGGATCCGCGGTGAGCAATCAGCGCTTGCGCTGCTGAATCTGCGCGACGAAGAACTTCTTCAGCGTTTCATTCGTCAGCCCGAGCGCGGTCGCTTCTTCCAACGCTTTGTCGGTGTCCCAGCCATCGACGATCGTGCGTTTCATGAGCCACATCCCGGCGGCTCTTCCACCGCCCGCTCAATGAATGAACGCCGGCTGGACGCCCGGCGCGGTGATCGTCTTCAGGAACGTGTCGACGACCGCGGGATCCGGCGCCGCCCCGCTGAATGGGATGTGGTAATAAGGAATGCCGGCCGCCTTGGCAGAAGCGGTGTTCCCGGCGATGTCAGCCCCCTCCTCGGTCGCGAGGCGGAGGTTGATGATCGACGCGTAGCCCATCTTCTTGATTTCCGGGATCGCGCCGGGGGTAATGGCGCCCGCGCACGCCACGGTCGATTCGACCTTGGCGAAGTTCCGGATGCCAGGAACCTCCTGCCTCACGACCTGCGCGCTCGCCGCAGTCGCCGCCAGGCAAACGACGATGACGAGCAGTGCAGATCTCGGAGCCCTCGGTTGCATGCCGCACCTCCTCTGAAGGGTGCAGCTTACCACCGCAGGTGTGCCTCGTGCACGGCGCCGGCGGAACCCGGTTCGGTCACGTCGGCGAGTCTCGCGGCCATGATGGCCCGTCTGGCGACTTGAATCCGCCTGGGAATCGTGCACTCGTCCCGAGCACGGCGCGAGCGGTACGACGCCTGAAGACGGCATGGCATGCCATTTTCGGAGAACTGTGAAATGGCTCACAAGCCTGGACGATTTTCGACACCGGCTCATCAGCGTGGCGTGAGCAGTCGCGGTCGGGGCCATTCATTCTGGTTGAAGTGGCAGACCGAGCTTTCGTCCCGCCGTTCGGATCCTCTCGTCGAAACTGAGCAGCTCGAGACCGGGCGCCGCCGACCGGGCGACCAGCGCGGACGCCAGGTGAATGGCGTCGAGCGTCCTGATCGGCTCCCCGGGAAACGGCTGCCGCGCACGATCGACAATCTCTCCGCCGATTCTGAGCACGTGCCAGTGCGCTGCCACCGTGGTGAGGTGGCCGCGTCGATTGGCGACCTCTGCTTCGGTCAACTCGCCGAGCGCTGAGGCGCGCATCAACACGCGATCGCACTCGATCAGCGTCAAATCCGAGGCGACCACGATTTCTGCCTTCGCGAGACGTTCACGCGCTGCTCGTCCGTCGGGTTCATCCAGAAGCCACGCCAGCACGGCGCTGGATTCAGCGTACAGCGTCACCGCTCGCCGCGCTCCTCATCTAGAAGTTGTGCTGCGCGTAGAAGTTGTGCTGCGCGGTGACGGCGCCGTCGGCGGAGGGACAACGCGGGATAGACCTTCGCGTCACCGGGTGCGCCCAGCGTTGCCAGGCCGCGCTTGGCGAGTGCGGCCAGACCTGGAGGCACGGCGCCATCAATGATCGCACGGCCCGGGGGACTGATTTCGGCGACCACCTCGCCGCGATCGGTCACCAGCACCTCTTCGCCGGCGCGCACCTGTCGAATATATTCGCTCAGCCGGTTCTTCAGCTCACGGACGCCAACCGTCTTCATCACTCAAATGTAGCTCCATGTGGCTACATTTGCAAGCGTCGGCCCCAACGTCTCAACGCCGTCCGGGCAACCGTACCGGAGCTTCGAACGGCGTCTGTTCGCATCGGAGCTTTGGGGATCGAGGAAAATTGGAGGCGCCGCCCGGATTTGAACCGGGGGTGGAGGTTTTGCAGACCTCTGCCTTACCACTTGGCGACGGCGCCCTCTGAAACTGGGGGGAGACGGGTAAACCCTGTCACCGGACCCTGGTGGATTCGGTCAACAGCGTGCGACGAGATGGGCGTGAG
>MEKT01000057.1:4106-34190 GCA_001767435.1 Acidobacteria bacterium RIFCSPLOWO2_02_FULL_65_29
AAGCGTGCGGAGCGGGGCGAGGGGCCCCCGCGACTAATTAATGGAGCGGGAAACGGGATTCGAACCCGCGACTTCGACCTTGGCAAGGTCGCACTCTACCACTGAGTTATTCCCGCTCGCCCCAGACCAAGTAACGTACCACACGGCCGGGTTGACCTTCAATACGGGGCGGGTCCAAAGGACCCGCCCTACACGCTACACGCCGTCAGCCGCCAAAACTCCGAAGCACCTGCGCGGCCTCCTCCGGCGACGTCGGATTGATGTGGAACCCCGTCCCCCACTCGAACCCTGCCGTCCGCGTGAGCTTCGGAATGATCTCGACGTGCCAGTGGTAGAAATCCGTCACCTGTTCCGAAAACGGCAGGCTGTGGATGATCATGTTGTAGTCGGGATGCTCGAGCGCGCGGTCCATCCGCGTCAAGACGGACTTGAGCATCCGCGCGAGGCTCTCGTACTGCTGGCGCGGCGCGTCCTCGAACCGCGCCCCGTGGCTCTTCGGCAGCAGCCAGGTCTCGAACGGAAACCGCGGCGCGAAGGGCGCTAGCGCCACAACTTCCCCGTTCTCGTGAATCACCCGGCGCCCGGCCGCCATCTCCTGCCGCACGATGTCGCAAAAGACACAGCGCTCCTTGTCGGCGAAATGGCGCCGCGCGCCCTCGATTTCATCGCGCATGTGACCGGGTACGATCGGCAGCGCGATGAGCTGCGAGTGCGGGTGCTCGAGCGTGGCGCCAGCCGCCGCGCCGTGGTTCTTGAACACCAGAATGTAGCGCAGGCGGATGTCGCGCTTGAGGTCCAGGATCCGCTCCCGGTACGCCCACAAGACCCGCTCGATCTCCACCTCCGACATCGTCGTAAACGTCTTCGCGTGATCGGGCGTCTCGATGATCACCTCGTGCGCGCCAATGCCGTTCATGCGGTCGAACAGCCCCTCGGCTTCGCGATCGAGGTTGCCCTCGACCTGCAGTGCCGGAAACTTGTTGGGCACGACGCGGAGGTCCCAGTCGCGGCTATTGGGCGGGCTGTTGTTGCGACGATAGGCGAGCACTTCGGGTGGCGTCATACCCTCGCGGCCCGCGCAGAAGGGACAGTGCTCGCCGCCAATCACGCTCGCCCGCTCGCGGCGAAAGTCGTTCGGCCGCTTGCGGCGGTCGGTCGAGATGACCACCCAACGGCCGGTCACGGCGTCTTTTCGTAATTCGGGCATTCAGAAATCCACGACGATCACCGCATCCCTCGACATGCTCGGGATGCCCTGAGCTTGTCGCCCCTCGACGGTGCTCGCGACGACCCTGAGCCAGTCGAAGGGTCGAAGGGCAGAGCTCGCAGAGCTCGCAGAGAACATGACCCTTTCAGAAGAATCCCACGGCATCGAACGCATTCTGATACAGCTCGATCACGGGTAGACCGTTCCCCATCTGTATCGCGACGACGTCGAAGCGGCACGGGCACTCGGCGATGTGGCTTCGCGCCAGGTAGTCGATCGCCACATGGGTCATCCTCCGCCGTTTACGCGGGGTGATGGATTCGGCCGCGTCGCCGAAGTCCTTGCCCTCCCGCGCTTTGACCTCGACAAACACCATTGTCTCGCCATCGCGCGCGATGATGTCGATCTCGCCGGCCCTCCGCCTGTACCGCCGCTCCATCACGAGGTAGCCGCGCTTTTCCAGTTCGCGGCATGCCAGGTCTTCCCCGATTCTACCCAGCTCGATGCGCGATTGCGTCATGCGGCGCGAACCAAGCAACAGTCGCGCCAGACCTAACGACGATCAACGCAGAGACCGCATCCCTCGGCAGGCTCGGGATGCCCTGAGCACGTCGCCCCTCGACGGCGCTCGGGACGACCCTGAGCCAGTCGAAGGGTCGAAGGGCAGAGAGCGCAGAGAATAACTCGTCATACGGTCCGGCTGAAGGGTCGCCAAGTCCGGCTAAAGCCGGACACTACCGAGGTGGCGCTTTTTCCACGTCGGTCAAGGCTTCGTCGAAAATCCGCACGGCTGTATCGGCCTCCGCGCGCGTCAGCACGAGCGGCGGCGAGAAACGGATCGAGTTCTTCCCGGCGCCGAGAATCAGCAGCCCACGATTGAACGCGCCTGTCACGACAGCGTTGCGCTCCTCGCTGGCACGCTCCTTGGTTTGCCGGTCGCGCACGAGCTCGACGCCAACCATCAGCCCGCGCCCGCGCACGTCGCCAATGAGCCGGTGCTTGCCCCTCAGGCCCTTCAGCGCGGCCAACAGGTGCGCGCCCACATCGGCGGCGTTCTCGATCAGGTGCTCGCGCAGAAGCGTGATCGTCGCGAGCGCAGCGGCACACGACACGGGATTGCCGCCAAATGTGCTCGCGTGGGTGCCGGGCGGCCAGGTCATCAGCTCGGCGCGGGCCGTTGAAATACCCATCGGCATTCCGGAGGCAATGCCCTTCGCGATCGCGACAATGTCGGGTTGCACCCCGGAAAATTCTATAGCGAACATCTTCCCCGTCCGCCCCATCCCCGACTGCACTTCGTCGTCCACGACGAGAATGCCGTGCGTCTTCGTGATCTCGCGCAGCCGCTGCAGGAACTGATCGGGCGCAACCAGATAGCCGCCCTCTCCCTGAATGGGCTCGACAACCACCGCGGCAACTTCGTCGGGGGCAACGATGTGCACCAGGAGCTCGTGCTCGAGGTAGTCGAGGCATTCGGCCGCGCACGTCTCGGGCGTGAAGCCGAGCGGACAGCGATAGCAGTCGGCATAGGGGGCGTGAAACACGCCCGGCATGAACGGCCCGAAGCCGCGGCGCTGAACGGTCTTGCTGGCCGTCAACGCCAGCGCGCCCATCGTGCGGCCGTGGAACCCGCCGAGAAACGCGATGAAGTTGGGGCGTCCCGTCGCGTAGCGCGCGAGCTTGAGACTCGCCTCGATGGCTTCGGTGCCCGAGTTGCCGAAGAAGGACTTGACGCGGCCCTGCATCGGGGCGACGGCCGCGATTTCTTCAGCCAGTCGCACCTGCGGCTCGTAGTAGAAGTCGGTGCCCGACATGTGCAGGAACCGCTGGGCCTGATCGGTGATGGCCTTGACGACGTCGGGATGCGAGTGGCCGGTGGAATTCACGGCGATGCCGGCCGCGCAGTCGAGGAAGACGTTGCCGTCGACGTCCTCCACGGCCACGCCCGACGCTCGGTCGATGACCAGTGGATAGCCACGCGTGTAGGACGGCGACACGACCTTTGCGTCGCGGTCGATCAGCGCCTGGGCTTTCGGACCGGGCAGCGGCGTCTTGATATCGGGGACCATCAAAATCAAAAGTCAAAAGTTAAAAGTCAAAAGGACTGCACCGCTTCGCCTGGTCATGCTCTGTCCTTTCGACTTTTCACTTTTCACTTTTCACTTTCGCTTCCAACGTGTCGCTCCCGCCGAATCCTCGAGGAGAATACCTCGCGCCGAGAGATCGTCGCGAATCTTGTCGGCCTCGGCGAAGTCGCGGCGCCGGCGGGCAGCGTGGCGGGCTTCGATCAGGCGGTCGATGTCAGCCACCGGCACGGGCGGCTCGTCATCCTCGGCCCGCCGCAGGGAGAGAATGCCGAGCACGCGATCGAACCCTTCGAAGGCGGACCGAACCACCGGGAGATCTCCCCGCCCGAACTGCCCGGCGTCGATGGCGGAGTTGAGCGCGCGCACCAGTTCGAACATCGCGCCAAGCGCGCCGGCGGTGTTCAGGTCGTCCTGCATGGCGGCGGAAAACGCCTCGCGCGCCTCCTCCACGCGGGCCGCGATCTCGGGATGCGCACCCTCGCCGATCACTCGCTCGGCCCGCGACAGACAGTCGGCGAGGCGCTGCAGGGACTGCTCGGCCTGCGACAGGCCCGCCCACGTGAAGTTGAGCTGCTTCCTGTAGTGCGCCGACAGCAGCAGGTAGCGCACGCCCGAGGGCCGGTACCCTTTGGCGACCACGTCGGAAATCGTGTACGTGTTGCCGAGCGACTTCGACATCTTCTGGTCGTCGACGAGCAGGTGCTCGACGTGCATCCAGAAGCGCGAGAAGGGTTTCCCCGTCGCCCCTTCACTCTGCGCGATCTCGTTCTCGTGGTGCGGAAAGATCAGATCGACGCCGCCCGTGTGAATGTCGATCGGCGGCTCGCCGAGCAGCCGCAGTGCCATGGCCGAGCACTCGAGGTGCCAACCCGGGCGACCGGGCGGCTCCACCACGTCCCACGCCGGCTCGCCGGGTTTGGCCGCCTTCCACAGCACGAAATCGCGGGCGTTCTCCTTCTCGTAGGTGTCGCTGTCGACCCGCGCACCCGCCTTCATGCCCTCTATGTCGAGGCGGGCCAGCCGGCCGTAGCCGGGCAGCGCCGCAATCCTGAAGTAGACCGATCCGTCGCTCCTGTACGTCAGCCCCTTCTGGTCGAGTGCCGCCACGAGATCGGCCATCGCCTTCAGGTTCGCCTCGTCGGTCGCGCGCGGTGTCTCTTCCACGGCCTCGAGGCCAAGCGCCCGTGCATCTTCGTGAAACGCCGCAATGAACTGATCGGTGTAGGGCCGGAGCGGCAGGCCGGCCTGCTCGGCGCCGGCTATCGTGCGATCGTCCACATCCGTGAAGTTGACCACCTGCTTCACGTGGTAGCCCAGCAGATGCCGGAGCGTGCGGCGAAGCACATCGGCGCAGACAAACGATCGGAAATTACCGATGTGGCCGCGCGCATAGACCGTGAGACCGCACGTATAGATCCGGACGGTGTTGCCGGGTCCTGGAGTGAACGCCTCTTCGGTTCTCGTCAGGGTGTTGTACAGCCGCATCGTCTGTCGCGAAGCGTCGCCTCACACCGCCGAGATGGCGTGCGAGGTTCGCCATGGCGGACCGCCGTCGGACGAGACGGCAATGTCGAGCCGGCCGTCGCGAGCGACAAACTGCAGGCGGCAGGTGAACGCGCCAGACTCGGCGCCTCGCGCCACGGCGGTCTCGAGGGCGTCCACGAGGGCGGGCACCGCGTCGCCGCCGCACCCGAACTGTCCGAGCACGCGGGGCGCCAGCTCGCGAAGCACGCCGAGGGAGGCAGGCCGGCCGGGCAGCTCGATTGAGAAGAAGAACTCGTGATCCGCCACGTCTCGCGATTCTATAGCGAAAGCCGATCGAAGAGCACGCGGGCCCTGTCGCAATCGGCGCCGATCTGCGTCCGAAGGGCGTCGAGCGACTCAAAGGCGCGCTCGTCGCGAATCCGCTGTACGAAGCCGACCCGCATCAACTGGCCGTACAGATTCTGCTCGAAGTTGAAAATATGCGTCTCCACGTGGGTGCGCCCGGAAGCCTCGACGGTGGGCCGCACGCCCACGTTGGTGATCGATGGGCGGACCACGCCGCCAATGGTCGCCGTGGTCGCGTAGACACCGTGCGGCGGAAGCAGCTCGTTATCGGTGCAGAGATTCGCGGTCGGAAATCCGATCGTCCGGCCGCGCCGGTCGCCCTGGGTCACTGTTCCGTCGACGTAGTACTGGTGGCCGAGCAGCGCGCCCGCTTCGTCGACGCGCCCCTCGGCCACCAGCCGCCGGATGCGTGTGCTGCTGACCACGAAGTCCTTATAGCGAACCGGATCGATCTTCTCGGTCTTGAAGCCCAGCGTGCCGCCGAGGGTCCGCAGGAGCGAGAAATTCCCGGTGCGATCACGCCCGAACAGGAAGTTGGCGCCCACCCACACTTCGGCGACGCGAAGCCAGTCGACCAGCACGGTCTTGACGAACTCGTCGGGGGTCCAGCGCGACAGCTCGGGCGTGAACCGCACGATCGCCGCGCCCTGCACCCCGATCGCGGCCATGGCGTCGAGCTTCTGCGCCGTGGTCATCAAGAGCGCCGGCGCCTTGTCGGGCCGGACGACGCGCGGAGGATGAGGGTCGAAGGTCATCACGACCGCGGTTCCACTCCGCTCGGCGGCGACACGCATCAGGCGGTCGAGGATCTTACGGTGGCCGCGGTGCACGCCGTCGAAGTTCCCGAGGGCGAGCACAGGGTGCGTCCAGCTCGCGGGGCGAGGGTCGTCGGGAAAGTAAATGATGTCCATCAGCGGAAAACGCCACCGCGGAGTGCACGGTGGTTCACAGAGGTCACGGCTCCATCCAAAGCGGATGCGCCCTCACGTTCGTCTTCCATGGTCCTCCGTGGTTACGCGTCGTCGATCTCCAAGTCCAACCCATCATAGGCCAACTCCACGCCTTTCGGCAGACGCGCACACGTGGCGGCGTGCGGCAGATCGTGGCAGATGTGCGTGAAGTAGGTGCGCTCGGGGGTCACGCGCGCCACGACCTCGAGGGCTTCATTCACGCTGAAATGCGTCGGATGCGGCCGGTCGCGGAGCGCGTCCACGACGAGCGTGCGAACGCCGGCGAGCAGCGCCCACGACTCGTCGGGAATGCGGCTGCAATCCGTGAGGTACGCAAACGATTCGACGCGAAAGCCCAGGATTGGCCGCGGGCCATGAAAGATCGGGACGGGCACGAATTCGACACCACCGAGGCTGAACGGCCCGACCAGCCGTGATAGCGCAATCTGCGGAATGCCACCGCCCGGTGAGTCGGTCTTGTCGAAGATATAGCCGAAGGTCCTACGCAGATCGGCGAGCGTACGCTCGTCGCCGTAGCACGGCACCGCGCCCCGCTGCAGGACGTTGTAGCGGCGCACCTCGTCGAGGCCCAGAATGTGATCGGCGTGGCTGTGGGTGAAAAGAATGGCGTCCACGCGCGTCACGCCACGGGCCAGCGCCTGCGCCCGCAGATCGGTGGATGTGTCGACCAGGATGTAGCGCACGGCCTCCGCGACACGCGACTGGACGCAGGCCGGGGCCTGTGGACCCGGCGACTGCTGAATTTCAATCACAATGGACGGCCGCGTCCGCCGATCCCTCGGATCGGCAGAGCAACACACGGCACACTGACAGCCGATCATCGGCACCCCGTGCGAGGTGCCGGTACCGAGGAGCGTGACCTTAAGGCTCAATAATGCGCTTTCCTCCGCCCGACGCCTCGATGAACCGCATGCGCAGCTCGTAGAGCACCTGCTCGAGGACCTGCCGCTCTTCGAGCGACAGGTTGCCGCGCGTCTTCTCCTCGAGGAGCACGAGAATGTCGATCATCTGTGCCGCGCCCTCGAGATTCGGCTCCGAACGCGCGCCCGAGGGGTCGGGCAGGTCGCCGAAGTGGATGGCGGCCGAGCTCGCCAGCGACAGCACGAAGGCGACAAAGGACAGATCAGACATCGGATAATAGGGTAATTATTACCCAATGCCATTGTCACCCGTGTCTCCTTCCACCGGCACCGAGTTCCTGCGCCTCGTGCAGATCATGGCGGCGCTTCGATCACCGGACGGCTGTCCCTGGGATCGCGAGCAGACGTTTCGGTCGCTCGGCCACTTCGTCCTCGAAGAGGCGTACGAGGTGGTGGACGCCATCGATCGCGGCGACAGGCGGGCGCTCTGTGACGAGATCGGCGACCACATCTTCGAAGGCGTGTTCCTCGCCCAGATTGCCGCCGACGAGGGCTCGTTTGCGGTGGCCGATTCGCTCAAGGCCGTGAGCGACAAGCTGGTGCGGCGCCACCCTCACGTCTTCCGCGAGGACGGCCAGGTGCATGACGCAACGTCCAGAGAGCGCGCGCCGTCGGCCGATGCCGCGCTGTCGCGGTGGGACGCCCAGAAGGCGCAGGAGAAGGCCGCCGCCGGACAGACGGCTGGAACACTTGGCGACTTGCCCGCCAGCCTGCCTGCACTGCTCCGCGCGTACAAGCTCGGGAAGCGCGCCGCTGGTGTCGGGTTCGACTGGCCCGACGCGGCAGATGTGGTCGACAAGATCGAGGAGGAGGTCGCTGAGCTGCGCGAGGCTCTTGCGGGCACGGGCGAGGCGCGCGACACGGGCGCGGACGGCGACAGAGGCGCGGAACCCGGCGTGAGCGCGGCACGCGGCATGAGCGCGGCACGCGGCTTGAGCGCGGAACGCGCTGAAGAAGAAATGGGCGACCTGCTCTTCGCCCTCGCCAACCTGTCACGCAAGCTCGGCATCGAGCCCGAGGCGGCGCTTCGGAAAGCGAGCCAGAAGTTCACGAACCGATTCGTGGCGATGGAGGCCGCGATCAAGGCATCGGGCCGCCGGCTCGAGGACCTGACGATCGACGAGCTCGAGGGCGAGTGGCAGGCGATCAAGACATAGCCACGAAGGCACGAAGGCACGAAGAAGGCACATCAGCAAGAGTCAGCCACGAAGGCACGAAGGCACGAAGAAGGCACATCAGCAAGAGTCAGCCACGAAGGCACGAAGGCACGAAGAAGACCCACATTCGGAAGGCCGCCACGAAGACACGAAACCACGAAGAAGAACGATTTCTACAGCACGATTCTCTTCAAGCCGTCTTGCAGAATGGCCGAGTTGAAGTTGACCAACAGACCGACGCGCAGGCCGGAGATCCTCAGGTAGCTGAGCAGCTGTGCCTGGTGAACCGGATTGAGCTTTTCAACAGATTTGATTTCGAGAATGAGCCTGCTGTCGACAATGATGTCCAGTCGTTGATGGCAAAGAAGGCGTTCGCGATAGAAGACGGGAATGCGCTTCTCCTGCTCAAAGGGTATCCCGTGGACGGCCAGCTCGAGACAGGTCGCGCGCGAACAGATGCTCTCGAGGAGCCCTGGCCCAAGAACGCGATGCACCTCGATGCAGCAACCGATCGTTTGGTGAACAAGAGCCTCGAGCTCGTCGGGCAACGGTGTGGAGATTCGCAACATGATCGCTTTCTGACCTGATTAGTTCTTCTTCGTGTCTTCGTGTCTTCGTGTCTTCGTGGCTTGATTCCTCGTGCCTTCGTGTCTTCGTGGCCTAATTCGTCTTCGTGTCTTCGAGTCTTCGTGGCTGCATTTGCTTTTTCACGAACACCCGCTGGCCCGTGAAGGTGCTCACAACCAACGAATAGCCGTCGGTATCGACCGTCACCGCGCCGTCCTGATCGGTCCGGAAGACCTGCGCGCCGACTTCGCGGTACCGGTCGACCACGTCCGGCGCGGGGTGACCGAACCGGTTGCCGCGTCCGACGCTGACGACGGCCACGCGCGGCGCGAGTGTCCGCACGAACTCCGGCGAGCTCGACGTCAGGCTTCCATGGTGCGGGACCTTCACGACCCGAAGCGGCGACGCGGCGAAGAGCGGGGCGATCTCGCGCTCGACCTCCCTCCCGATATCCCCCGTCAGCACGATCGAGACGTCCCGCCACAGGAGCTCGATCACGATCGAGTCGTCGTTCCGCACATCCTGCCGCTCCCAATCCGGTGGACGCGGATGCCGCGCGACAATCTGTACGTCGTCGACCGTGACCAGATCGCCAGCCTGCAGGTTGACCCACCGCGCCGAGATCGCGGAGGCGGCCGCCCTCAGGTCGCGCATCAGCTGAAACGGCGGCACGGGAGTTCCCTCCCACACATCGCGGGGCCGGAACTCGCTGATGAGCGACTGCGCGCCGCCGGCGTGATCGAAGTCGCCGTGCGTGACCGCCAATGAATCGAGGCGCCGGACGCCCGCCCGCCGCAGCACAGGTGCAACGACGCGGTCGCCGATGTCGAACGACGAGGCGGCGCTCAGTCCTCCGGTATCGACGAGAAGCGTCGAGCCACGCGGAAAGCGCACGAAGGCCGAGTCGCCCTGGCCCACGTCGAGAAACGTCACGTGGAGGCGGCCATCGCCTCTCGACGCCCACCAGGTCGAGGGCTCGAGCGCGATCCAGAGCGCCGCCACGAGGGCGACGACCGACGAGGAGATCCGCACCGCTCGGCCGAGTCTCCCTTCCGCTGCCGTCGCGGCCAGTATTTCGTCTTCGTCTCGTAGTGCCGTGGCTGTGGTTACACCAGTCGTCACTTTTTTTCGTGCCTTCGTGTCTTCGTGGCCTGATTCGTGTCTTCGTGTCTTCGTGTCTTCGTGTCTTCGTGTCTTCGTGGCCTCGTGGGCACGCCGGCGCCACAGAATCCACCAAGTCACCAGACCGCCGTAGTACGCGGCGATCGCCCAGGCCGACGGCGGCGCGACGCGCCAGGTGAGAAACGGCGCAACCTGAATCACGTCGGCCGAGCGGACGAGGCCCTCGGCCCCGAGGTGCGCGATCCAGCCCACGGCGGCTCCGAGCGCCGGCGACACCGCCGTGGCCGGTACGAGCGCCATGCCGGCAATCTGAGCCACCGCCATCATCGGAATCGCGACGAAGTTGGCCAACAGGCCGGCAAACGTGACGCGCGCAAAGAGGAGCGCAGACACCGGCAGCAACATGGACTCGGCCGCAGCCGACGCCGCCAGCATTGCGGCGAGCGGCGCCACCGGGCGCGGAAGCGCGCCAAGCGGCACCACTGGCGCCGTGAAGAGAATGGCGGCCGTTGCGCCAAACGTCAGCAGAAATCCGGGATCGACGACCGTCAGCGGCTCGGCCGCGACGAGCAGGCCCGCCGAGAGCGCCAGCACGTTGGCCGGCGCGCCGCGCAGGTCGACGGCGCGAGCCCCGAAATACACGACCGCCATCAGCGTGGCGCGACGGACCGACGCGCCGCCGCCCACGAAATACCCGTACGCCAGGAGCGCCGCCATCGCCGACAGCATGGCCGTGCGCCCGAGCATACCCGCGACACGAAAGCCGATGAGCGTAAGGCCCGCGAGAATGGCGATGTTGCCGCCTGAAATGGCGATGACGTGGTAGGTGCCTGCTTCCTGCAGCCGCCGCTCCAGCTCTCTGTCCAGCCCGGCGCGATCGCCGACGACGATGGCGGTGACAATGGCGGACGACCGGGCGCTCCAATGGCCGACCGAGGTCGTGATCGCGCGGCGGACGAACGCGCGCGCGGCAGCCGCGTGTTCCGACAGCCAGCCGCCTCTCTCGACGACCTCGACGAGTGCCGCGCTCTTCACCGTGCCCACGAGCGTCGTGCCTCGTCTGGCGAGCGCGCGCTCCTCGTCTGGCACGCCCGGATCGAGATAACGCGAGGGCCGGCGAAGCTCGGCGGGCATGCGGACGAGGCGGCCCGCGCGCCATTCGCCCACGCGATTGGCCGCGAGCACGCCCGCGACGGTCAACCGGACGCCGCCTCGAGCCGGTGCGGTCACGTCGAGACCGAGCGACACCGCTCCTTCGGGGCCGACCGACGCGTCGGCCCGGAGGCGTCCGATCAGGGTCGCCGAAGCGCTGTCGTCCTCTGGAAGCGCGCGGCCGGCGAGCACGGCTTCCTCGCGTTCGCGCCGCGCCAACTCTTCGAACACCACGCGAAGCGGCGGACGCCACGCGCGCGCCCACGCGTCGGACGCGAGCACGACGCCGCCCGCGAGAAACGCGGCGCCGACCGCGCCGGCCAACGCCATCGCCTGGCGGCGTTGCCAGGCCCACAGAGCGACGGACACCAACAGGGCGAGGAACGCGAAGCCGGCCGAGCGAGGAACGTCAGGGAGCAGAAGGCCGAGCGCGCAGCCGATCAGGAGGCCGACAACAGGAATCGCGGCCACCGTTTGCATGTCGCCGCGACACTGCAAACTTCGGGACGTCGCTCAGCCACGAAAACACGAAAACACGAAAGTCTTTCGTTACAAGAGCTTCAGGACCCTTCGAACCCTCTGTGCTTCGTGGCGCGCAAGGAGAATGATGCAGAAACTGCAGCGCTTCTAGGGTGTACCGGCGGCAATTCCTGCGTAGTAGTCCTGCAACGCGCGCACGCTCACGCCCTGCTCGCGCATCGCGCGGATGGCGCTCACGGCCGCGGCCGCGCCGGTGAGCGTCGTGATGCACGGCACCTCATGCATCATCGCCGCGCGGCGCACGGCGCGATCGTCGAAGAACGACTCACGCCCGAGCGGCGTGTTCACCACGAGATCGACTTTGCGATTGACGATCTCGTCGGCCACGTTCGGGCGTCCTTCATTCACTTTGAAGACGACGTCCACGTGCAGACCGTAGGCGCGCAGGTAAGCCGCCGTGCCGCGCGTCGCAATCAGTCGGAACCCGAGCTCCGCCAGGTCGCGCGCGATCGGCAGCAGGTTCGGCTTGTCGTCGTTGTTCACGCTCACGAAGGCCGTGCCGCGTTCGGGCAGTCGTTGGCCCACCGCCAGCTGGGCCTTGGCGAACGCGACGCCGAAGTTGCTCGATCCGCCCATCACTTCGCCGGTCGACTTCATTTCGGGCCCGAGAATCGTGTCGACGCCCGGGAACCGGACGAACGGGAACACCGGGCTCTTCACGAACACGCCCGCCACGTCCAGATCCTTGGTGAGCCCGAGCTCGGCGAGCGTCCGTCCCGCCATCACCTTCGCGGCCACCTTGGCCAGCGACACCCCGGTGGCCTTGGACAGATACGGCACGGTGCGAGACGCGCGCGGATTCACTTCGAGCACGTACACCACACCGTCCTTCGTGGCGAACTGGACGTTCATCAGGCCGACGACGTTCAGCGCCCTGGCAACGCGTCGGGTGTAGTCGCGAATCGTCGCGAGGTGGCGCTCGGGGCAGATGAAGGGCGGCACCACGCACGAGCTGTCGCCCGAGTGAATGCCCGCCTCTTCGATATGCTCCATGATGCCGCCGATGACGACCGCTCCGGTCCGATCGGCGATGGCATCGACGTCGAACTCGAAGGCATCTTCGAGGAACCGATCGATCAGGACCGGGTGCTCTGGCGAGGCGTCCACGGCGTGCGTCATGTAGCGATCGAGCGTGCCCATGTCGTAGACGATCGCCATGCCCCGCCCGCCGAGGACGTACGACGGCCGGACGACGAGCGGAAAGCCCATCCTCCGGGCCACGCCGCGGGCCTCTTCGCGCGAGGTCGCCGTGCCGCTGGCCGGCTGCGTGATGTTCAAGTCCGAGAGGAGCGCGGCGAAGCGCTGGCGATCTTCGGCAAGGTCGATCGAGTCGGGCGACGTCCCGAGGATGGTCACGCCCGCCTGCTGCAGCGCGAGAGCGAGCTTGAGCGGCGTCTGGCCGCCGAACTGCACGAGGCACGATACATCGCCGCCCGCCGATTGTTCGGTGTCGATGACAGCCATCACGTCCTCGAACGTGAGCGGCTGGAAGTACAGGCGGTCGGCCGTGTCGTAATCGGTCGAGACGGTCTCGGGATTGCAGTTGATCATCACCGTCTCGAGTCCCTCTTCACGGAGCGCGAACGCCGCGTGGCAGCAGCAGTAGTCGAACTCGATGCCCTGGCCGATGCGGTTGGGACCGCTGCCGAGGATGACGACCTTCTTGCGGTCGTTTGGATTGGCTTCGCAGGTCGGCTCATAGGAGCTGTACAGGTACGGCGTGAAGGACTCGAACTCGGCCGCGCAGGTGTCGACGCGCTTGTAGACCGGGGCGAGTCCCTGCGAGACGCGCTCGTCGCGCACGTCCTTCTCGCTGACGCGGGCTGCGAGCGCCAGCTCGGCGTCGCCGAAGCCGGCGCGCTTCATGCGGCGCATCGCGTCGGGCGTGAGCGCCTTCAACCCGCCCAGGGCGATCTCGCGGCGCATGTCGCTCAACTCGGCAAACTGGCGCAGGAACCACGGATCGATCTTGGTAATCTCGTGAAGGTCCTCGATCGTCGAGCCGCGGCCGAGCGCGCGGAACAGGTCCCACATCCGGCGGTCGCTCGGCACGGCCAGCCGTTGTCTGAGCGCGGTCTCGTCTCCGGGCCCCTCGTCGAGCGCCGAGAAGAGCAGACCGCTTCTGCCGAGCTCGAGCGACCGGACGCCCTTCATGAACGCTTCCTTGAACGTCCGTCCGATGGCCATCGCCTCGCCGACTGACTTCATCTGAGTCGTGAGCGTGCGATCGGCCTGCGGAAACTTCTCGAAATTCCACCGCGGGATCTTCACGACGACGTAGTCGATCGCCGGCTCGAAGGAGGCGGGGGTGACGCGCGTAATGTCGTTCGGGATTTCGTCGAGGTGATAGCCGAGTGCGAGCTTGGCGGCGATCTTCGCGATCGGAAACCCCGTGGCCTTCGACGCGAGCGCGGAGGACCGCGACACGCGCGGGTTCATCTCGATGACGACCATGCGGCCGTTGGCCGGGTTCACCGCGAATTGAATGTTCGACCCGCCGGTTTCGACGCCGACCTTCCGGATGATCCGGCGCGCGGCGTCTCGCATACGCTGATATTCCTTGTCCGACAGCGTGAGGATGGGCGCGACCGTGATGCTGTCGCCCGTATGCACGCCCATCGGATCGATGTTCTCGATCGAGCAGATGACGACGAAGTTGTCGGCGACGTCGCGCATCACCTCGAGCTCGAATTCCTTCCAGCCGATGACCGATTCTTCGACGAGCACCTCGTGCACGGGGCTCAGCTCGAGCCCACGTTCGGCGAGCTCGCGGAATTCCTCGATGTTGTAGGCGATGCCGCCGCCGACGCCGCCGAGCGTGAACGACGGGCGGATGACGAGCGGAAAGCCGAGCGTGCGCGCAAGGTCCATCGCCTCGGTGGGGTTTCGGGCGAGGCCGCTCTGCGGCACCTCGAGGCCGATCGACCGCATCGCGTCCTTGAAGAGCTGTCGATCCTCGGCGACCGTGATGGCGTCGATCGACGCGCCAATGAGGCGGACGCCGTACTTGTCGAGAATGCCCGCCTTCGCCGCGTCGACCGTGAGGTTGAGCGCCGTCTGGCCGCCCACTGTCGGGAGAACGGCGTCGGGCCGCTCGCGCGCGATGATGGCCTCGAGAAATTCCGTGGTCAGCGGCTCGACGTACGTCCGATCGGCGAGCTCGGGGTCGGTCATGATCGTCGCCGGGTTGCTGTTGACGAGCACGACCTCGAGGCCCTCGGCGCGCAGCGCCTTGCACGCCTGCGAGCCCGAGTAATCGAACTCGCACGCCTGGCCGATGACGATCGGCCCGGAGCCGATCACGAGGATGCGTTTCAGGTCGGTTCTACGTGGCATCTTAGTAGGGGCTGGGGGCTAGAGGACTCAAGAACTCCGATGGTTCTTCTAGCCCTAGCCCCAAGCCCTAGTCCCTAGTCCCTAGTCCCTACTCTGCTCTATCAAGTTAATAAAGTCCCGAAACAGATAGTCCGCGTCGTGCGGCCCTGGCGACGCCTCGGGGTGGTACTGCACGCAGAACACCGGCTGCGTCTTGTGGCGGAGGCCTTCGACGGTGCCGTCGTACAGATTCGTGTGCGTCACCTCGACGTGGGCCGGCAGCGAATCGGGATCGACGGCAAACCCGTGGTTCTGCGACGTGATCTCGATCTTCCCAGTGTCGAGCTTCTTCACCGGGTGGTTGGCGCCGCGGTGGCCGAACTTCAGCTTGAACGTCCGGCCGCCCATCGCGAGGCCGAGAATCTGGTGCCCGAGGCAGATGCCGAACACCGGCACGCCCGAGGCCACGAGCGCCTTTGCGTTCTCGATGGCGTACGGCAGCGCGGCGGGATCGCCCGGACCGTTGCTGAGGAACACCCCGTCGGGGCTCGACGCGAGCAGCCCCTCGGCCGGCGTGCTCGCCGGGAACACGCGCACGTTGCAGCCGTGCGCGCTCAGCCGGCGCATGATGTTCCACTTCATCCCGAAATCGTAGGCGGCAATGTTCAGCCGTGACGTTCCTGACGTTCCTGACGTTCCTGACGTTCCTGACGGCCTTGACTTTGCCGGCCTTCCTCCAGTGGCGCGCCGCTCCGGCACGACGCCGAATTCATCCGGATCGTCCGCCCGCCAGTCGAAGGCCTGTTGGCAGGTCACGTCCTTGACGAGGTCGGACCCTTCCATCCGAGGAACCGTGTTCGCCCGCGCGACGAGCGCCGATGGGTCGACCGCGTCGCCCGTGGCAATCACACCGCGCATGACGCCGCTCGATCGGAGAAGGCGCGTGAGCGCGCGCGTGTCGATATCCGAGATCGCCACGATCCGGTTCGTCGACAAGAACTCGCGCAGGGTGCCCTCGGCGCGCCAACTGCTGGCCACCGGCGACTCGTCGCGGATGATGAAGCCCGCCACATGTGGCGCGCGCGACTCTACGTCCTCTCGCGACACGCCGTAGTTGCCGATTTCCGCGCAGGTCATCGTGACGATCTGTCCGGCATAGGACGGATCGGTGAGCACCTCCTGGTAGCCCGTCATGCTCGTATTGAACACGACCTCGCCGCCCGCTTCGCCCTCGGCGCCGGCGGCCAGGCCGCGGTACACGGTTCCGTTTTCTAGCGCGAGTACTGCTTGCATGCTCCTCTTCTCACGGCAGAGGACGCTAAGGGCGGATAGCGCCGGTCATCGTCAAGGCCGTTCCAAAGACGCCGTCACCCGCGCCGGCTCGCCCGCGACGACGCGAACCGACGCCAGCCAGCGGCGGTAGCCGTCGAGCTCGAGGGCGATCGAATGATCGCCGGCGGCGACGGCGGCCAGCTTCAACGGCGTTCGGCCGACCAGCCGGCCGTCGACGAACACGCTCGCGCCCGCGGGTCGCGATTCCACGGTGACGTCCGCCGTTCGGACGGCGCCGGGCGGCAGTGTCGGCGCCGGCCGGGCCGTTCGCGCTCGATCGAGCGCAAAGGTCAGCAGCTGCGACGGCCGCGCAGCGGTCACCGTCACGCGCCGCTGCTCAGGCACGTACCCTTCGCGCGCCACGCGCACCGTGTGTGCGCCGCGCTCGACTTCGCGGAGCGTCACGGGCGTTTTCCCGACTTCGCGGCCGTCGACAAACGCGGTGGCGCCCGCCGGCGTAGAGCGGATCACCAGACGCCCTTCGACGGCCCGAGGCTCCGGCCCTTTCGCCGCAGCCGGCGCCGCCGTCACGGGCACCACGGTAGTCGGCGGGAGCGGAAGGGAGCTTTCCGCAGCCACCGGAGCGGGCGGGGCGAGGGCGGCAAGGGCCGTTTCGAGACCGACCGTGGGTGCGACAGGCTCGCTCGACGCAGGGCCGGATGCGAGCGGCGAAATGGCCGGCGGCACGCGCACTTCGGTTTCCGACACGACGCGGGCTGCGAGCTCGGGCACCGGCGGCGCTGCCGCCACGCCGGTGTTCGCGGCGACCACCAGCCCCGGACTCGCGCGTCCGGCCGATGCGTAGCCCAGCGCAAAGCCGACGGACAGCCCGACGCCGAGCGCCAGCGCGAGCGGCCAAACCGCCGAGCGCGACGCCGATTCGGCGGCATCGAAAGGCGGAACGTGAACGGCGGCGGGCGGCGTGTGAACTTCAGCCGGCTCGTCGTCGCGCTCGGACCGCTCGAAACCCTCGAAAGCGAGGACCCCAGCCGGCAGCTGAACGGCCTCGATCGGCGGCCCAGGCGGATCGCTTCGCGCGGGCTCCGCGGCCAACACCTTGGCGACGTTGAGGTCGTGGTCGACGTTGTGGTCGACGTCGCTGTTGACATCGGGGGCAATCCCACGGTCGATCACGATCTCGGGTTCGTCGAGCGGTAAACGCAACTCTTCGTCGACGACGAACTCGAGCCGGCGCGCCGGGTGCAGCAGATCGCCCACATCCATTGACTCATCGTCGACCGGCGACTGGCGACTACCGACTGCCGACCGGTGACTGGCGACCGGCGACTGAAGTCCGAGGGCCACCGTCAGCCCATCGGCAAACGAGGCCGCCGTGTCGAATCGCACGGCGGGATCCGCGGCAAGCGACCGCGCAAAGAGGTACTGCAGAGCGTCAAGGTCGGCGCCCGGAATGGCGGTGAGCGAGAGGGCCGCCTCCTCGCCGAGCGCCGTGATGCGCCGTCCCCAGAGCAGTTCGTGGATGATGGCGGCAAGGCTGAACACATCGGTGCGCCGGTCCCACGCCTGGCCTGCCACGCGCTCGGGCGCCGCATAAGGCCGTCGCACAGGCGAGACGACCCCGATGGTCTCGAGCGCGCGAGCAATGCCGAAGCCCGTGAGGCGCGCGTCATCGGGCGAGACGAGCACGTCGCGCGGGTGCAGCGCGCCGTGCACGACAAGGGCGTCGGCGGCACAATCGAGTGCGGCCGCCACGTGCGCCGCCACGCGGAGGGCGTCAGAGGGCGGCGCCGGCCCGTGCGCCCGGGCCACGACATCGACCGCATCGGCCGCAATGAAATCCTGAGCGAGGTAGGCGGAGACGCCCGACATACCGGCCGCCAGCGGCGCGGCAATCGCCGGGTGCGTCAGGTCGGTGTCGATCAAGGCCTGGAGCTGGGCGATGAGCCTGTGCACGCGGTCAGGGGCGAGATCGAGCGTGAAGAGCTTGACGGCAGCCAGCTTGTCTTGTTCGGGGTCGTACACGCGAAACACGGGACCGAGCGCGCCTGCTCCGATCTGATGAAGAACGCGAAACGAGCCGAAGGCTTCGGGATGCGGGGCGCCGGCAGCGTCCGGGTGCAGTGAGAGGCTCCTCAGGGTCGCCATCGCGCCGCAGTCGCGCGGGCGCGTCGGGGCGTGATCAAGCGTCGTGATGGTAACACGTTCGCGCGTTCTTTTGGACAGTGGAAGGTGTAGTATTTGTTTGATCGGCGCGCGATGTGTGTCAGCTTTCAACATTCCTTCTGCCTCGCTGCCGCCCTGATGTTCGGTGGCCCCTCGCTTGCTTTGGCCGGCCAAAGCGTTCCGCCGTCCCCGAGCACCCTTGCTGCCGAGCGCGACTTTCTGTTTGGGCGGCCCCGCGGTTGGATCGGCGTCCGCGGTAGCTGGCTGATGCCTGCCGAAGGGGGCGAGCTATTCTCCTTCGTCAACGAGCAGCTCACGATCGACAAAGGCGATTTCCAGAGCGCGGCGTTCAGCGGCGAAGCGGGGTTCGTCTTGACCTCACGCCTCGAGGCCGTCTTCGGCATCGAGGCCGGTAAGAAATCCGTGACGTCGGAGTATCGCCACTTCATCGACAACCAGGGATTGCCCATCAACCAGACGACGGCGCTGACGCAAACCAACATCACGGGCGGCGTCAGGTTCGCCCTCCTCGACCGCGGGCGCAGCGTGAGTCGCTACGCGTTCGTGGCGAGGACGATCACTCCCTTTGTCGGCGCCGGCGGCGGCGTCTACTACCACCGGTTCGCGCAGGCCGGAGACTTTGTGGATTTCGTCACCTTGAAAGTCTTCCGCGACACGTTCAGATCCATAGGGTTCAGCCCCAGCGCGCATGTGTTTGGCGGCGCCGACGTCAGGATGTGGCGATCGGTCTACGTCACCGCCGACGGCCGGTACGTGTGGACGCACGCCGACCTCGGGCCTGATTTCGTGGGCTTCGACGGCATCGATCTCAACGGCTTCCGGCTGTCGACCGGCGTCAGCTTCTTCTTTCGATAACGAAAATGAGGAGTGCGTTGCGAAAATCAGCACGAAACTCGCCACAACGCTGGACACAGAGGACATGCACTATGAAGCGCTTGCTCGCGACTATTGTCATCGCCGCGCTCGCAGGCTTCGCCCCCGCCGCGTCCGCGGCCGGCTCTCAGCCCCGAGTCCCGAGCCCCGTTCCCCGAGTCCCTGCCGAACGAGCGCAGGCCCAGCGGGTCGAACAGGCCCAGCCGGCCGGACAGGCCGGAGGGATCGAAGCCGCCGCCCGCTGGCTCCCCTTCTTGGGTTGCTGGCGTCCCGCCGATGAGCGCGCGCCGGAGCAAGGTGTCCTGGTGTGTGTCGTGCCTGCGGGCGCCAACAGCGCGCGCATGATGACGATGGCCGGCGAGCAGTCGGTCATCGACGAGACGTTCGTAGCCGATGGCGTCAGACGGCCGGTTGTCGAGCCGGGTTGCCGTGGCACGCGCACGAGCGACTGGTCGAGGCGCGGGCGGCTGCTCAGCGCCGCGGATCTCGCCTGCGAGGGCCAGCCGGCACGCAATGTCTCGGGCCTGTCGTTCATCGCGCTGGGAGGCGACTGGGTCGACATTCAGGCGGTCACGACCGGGGATCGAGAGATCGTGCGAGTCCGCCGCTATCGGCGAACGGGCGAGCTGCCGCCCGACGCGTCGCTGCTCGCGCCGCAGGTGACGGCCCGCGCGACACAGAGCCTCGACGCGGCGCGGCTGGCGCCCTTCACACTGGATGACGTGATCGAAGTGAGCGGGAAGGTGTCGTCGGGCGCGCTCGAGGCGGCGATTGTCGAGACGCAGGCGATTTTTCCGTTGAACAGCCGCACGCTGATCGCACTCGATGATGCGGGCGTGGCCGACAACGTCATCGACCTGATGGTGGCCCAGACGTTTCCAAAGCAGTTCCAAGTCAGGAGGCGCGGCGGCGGGTCTTCCTCCGGCTCGTGGGCCGGCTACGGCGGCGTGGGCTGGGACTGGTACGGGTTCGATCCCTTTTACTCGTACTACGCGCCGGTCGGCTATGGATATTGGAATCGCTTCGGCGACTACTACTATGGCCCGGGACAGGGCGTGTTCATCGTGCCTGGCGACGGCGGATTGGCCGCGCCATCCGGCGAGCACGGGCGCGTTGTCAACGGCGGCGGCTACACACAGGTGTCGCCGCGCGATCCCGTGGTGACGGGCAACGCCGGCACACGCGGGCGCTCAGCGGGCGACGGCGGCTCGGGAACGTCGGGTGGTTTTTCGTCGTCGGGAGGATCGTCGGACAGCGGTTCGTCGGGCGTGTCGTCGGGCGGCTACTCGAGCGGCGGCGGCGGAGGGGATGGCGGCCGGTCGGCGGTGCCTCGATAGTCGATAGTCGCTAGGCGCGAGGCGGTTGTCTCCTTCGCAGCCGGCGCGCGCCGCGCCGAAGCGCCAACGCCCGGGCGCTGAGAGCAGCAGCATACGTCAGCCCTGTGTCCTCTGCCCTCTGCCCTCTGCCCCCTGCCCTCTGCCCTCTGCCCTCTGCCCTCTGCCCTCTGCCCTCTGTCCCGGGCCCTCTGCCTCCGT
Organism: Acidobacteria bacterium RIFCSPLOWO2_02_FULL_65_29; assembly: GCA_001767435.1. Taxonomy (GTDB): domain Bacteria; phylum Acidobacteriota; class Vicinamibacteria; order Vicinamibacterales; family CAVVIG01; genus 2-02-FULL-65-29. The sequence goes on from MEKT01000057.1 coordinate 24,860, forward strand.
GTTGCACCCTGCACCCGTTCTTTGACACAGTACGCCTCTGTGTCTTCACACCTCTCGGACTCGTCCTCGCGAATGGCTGTCGATGTCCGCCGGTTTCCGTGGATCCGCCGTCTAGCGGCCGACTACGCGTACAACTTTCAACACGTCGCGCCGTTTTTCGCGGGCGATCCCGCCGATCGCGGCGCGTGGTCCGAGGCCATCGCCCGCGTGCGGGCGCACGAACGGCGTGCGACGGACGTGGCGGCGGTCGTCGGCGCGCAGCAGCGGCGCCGCAGCGCGCCGGCGCGCGCGCTCGAGGCTGGACGCGCGCTGGCCGACCCCCGCACGGTCGCGGTCGTCACCGGCCAGCAGGCGGGCCTGTTCGGCGGACCGCTTTATACGCTGTTCAAGGCGCTCGGCGCCATCAAGCTGGCCGAGCAGGTCTCGCGCGATCACCAGGCGCCGGCCGTGGCGATTTTCTGGATCGAGGGCGAAGATCACGATTGGGACGAAGTGCGATCGTGCACGGTCTTCGACGAAGCGCTCGCGACACGTACGGTCTCCCTCCCATCCGAGCTGATGCTCGAGCCGGGGCCGGTCGCGTCGGTCCGCCTGGACGATTCGGTCGCCGCTGCGATCGACGCGCTCGAGCGGGCGCTGCCGGCCACCGAGTTCCGGGCGGCGCTCCTCGGCGACCTGCGGACCTTCTACGCGCCCGGCGCTGGCATGGCCGACGCGTTCGGCCGGTGGCTCGAGCATCTGCTCGGCGACCGCGGCCTCATCGTGTACGACGCGTCGGACCCCGACGCGAAGCATCTCGTTGCCGGCATTTTTTCCAGGGAGCTCCTGGCGCCCGGCGAGACAGGCCGACGCGCCGCGAGCGCGGGCGCCGATCTCTCGAGCCGCGGCTATCACGCACAGGCGCAGCCGCAGGACGGCTCGCCCGCTCTCTTCGCGCTGCAGGGCGGCCGCGAGCCGATTCGCGCACGGAACGGGCGGCTGCACGTGGGCGACCACTCCTACGCGGCCGCCGAGTTGGCCGAGCAGGCGTCGGAGCATCCCGCCGGCTTCAGCCCGAACGTCCTCTTGCGGCCGATCGTCCAGGACTCCCTGTTTCCCACGGTGTGCTATGTCACCGGGCCGAATGAGATCGGCTATCTCGGCCAACTGAGGGGCGTGTATGAGCTCTTTGGCGTGCCGATGCCGCTGCTCTACCCGCGCGCGTCCGCCACGATCGTCGATTCGGCTGCCTTGCGTTTTCTCACGCGGTACCGCGTGCCGCTCGAAGCGCTCCGGCCTCAGGACGAGGCCGCGCTGAACGAGCTGCTCGAGTCGCAGATTCCTCCCGCCGTGGAAGCCTCGTTCGCGGCCACGTCTCAAGCCCTCGAAGCGACGATGGGCGAATTGGCGCGCGCGACGACCGCGCTCGATCCAACGCTCGAAGGCGCGGTGAAATCGACGCTCGGCCGGATGCAGCACGACCTGCACTCGCTGCACGGCAAGATCATCCAGGCGGCCAAGCGGCGCGACGAAACGCTGAAGCGTCAGTTCACACGCACGCGCGCGCTCGCGTTCCCCAACGGCCACGCGCAGGAACGCGAGATCGGGTTCGTGTCCTTCCTCAACCAGTATGGTCCCGCCCTCGTCGACCGGTTGATGGACGAGCTCCCGCTCGATCTGGGGACCCACTGGGTCGTCGCGATCTGAAGAGATGGTGTCTGGCCCCACTCTGACCCTACTCCGACCCCCACTCCGACCCCACTCGGCCCCGCCTGCCTGGCCTCCCCTCGTACCACTCGGCCCCGCCTGCCCGGCCTCCCCTCGTATAATCGCTCTGATGAACCAGGAAGTCTTCGCCGCGGTCGCCGAGGCGCTCGAGCGCGGCGAAGCCGCCGCCCTTGTCACCATCGTCTCGACCACCGGATCGACGCCGCAACGGGTGGGCGCCAAAATGCTCGTCTTCGCCGACGGCCGAATGGTCGGCACGATCGGCGGCGGCTGCTACGAAAACGACGCCTTCTGGAAAGCACGTGAGGCCATCACGAACCGACGGCCGCAGGTGATCCGCTACGAGCTGTCGGACGATTTCGCGCAGGAAACAGGCCTGATCTGCGGCGGACAGATGGACGTGTACATCGAGCCCATCGAACCCTCCCCCGAGCTCTACATCGTCGGCGCCGGGCACGTCGGATTCCACCTGGCGCGACTGGCGCACGAGGTGGGCTTTCGCGTCCACGTGGTGGACGATCGCGAGAAGTTCGCGAACCGCGAGCGCTTTCCCACGGCGGTCGAAATCGTCGCCGAAGACATCCCGGGGTGGATCGCGCGAACGGCCATTCCGGCGCACGTCTACGTCGTGATCGTGACGCGTGGGCACACGAACGATCTCGAAGCGCTGCGCGCGCTGGCGCCGCGCGACCTGCGCTATCTCGGCCTCATCGGCAGCCGGGCCAAGGTCGCGCGGATCTACGACCAGCTGGCGGCCGACGCCATGCCCGCCGAGCTCCTCAAGAACGTGCACGCGCCGATCGGCCTCGACATTGGCGCGGTGACCCCCCAGGAGATCGCCGTCAGCATTCTCTCGGAGCTCATCGCCGTCAAGCACGGCAAGATGCGAAGCCGCGACGCGCAGGAGCTCTCGATGCAGTGGAACAACCTCAAATAGATGTCCGTCCTCGTTCGCGGCGGACTGATCCTCACCATGAACGATCGCCTCGATGTGGCCGAAGGCGACGTGTCCATCCGCGGCGGCCGGATTGCCGCGATCGGAGCGGACCTTCCCGGCATCCACGATCGAACCATCGACGCGCGCGGCGGGTACATCCTTCCGGGGCTGATCCAAACGCACATTCACTTGTGCCAGACGCTCTTTCGCGGCTACGCCGACGACCTGCGGCTCATGGACTGGCTGCGCACGCGGGTCTGGCCGATGGAAGCGGCGCACACGCCAGCCACCCTGTGGGCAGCGACGCGCCTGGCGACGACCGAGCTGCTCTCGAGCGGCACGACCGCGGTGTTGACGATGGAGACCGTGCACGATACCGATGTGGTGTTCGAGGCCGTCGAAGAAAGCGGCCTGCGGGCGACGATTGGCAAGTGCATGATGGACCTCGACGCCGACGTCCCGCCGCGCCTACGGGAACCGACGCAGGCGTCGATCGACGAAAGCCTGGCGATTCGGCGGCGCTGGCACACCGCGGCCGGTGGCCGCCTGCGCGCCGCCTTCGCGCCCCGCTTCGCCGTGTCGTGCTCGCGCGAACTGCTCGAAGCGGTGGCCGACTTGTCCGGCGAGCACGACGCCCTCGTGCACACCCACGCCTCGGAATCGCAGGACGAGCAGGCCATCGTCTCTCAGCGATCCGGCGGTCTGACCCACGTGGAATATCTGAACAGCCTGCGGCTTGCGTCTCCACGCCTGTGCGCCGCGCATTGTGTGTGGGTGGACGAACGCGAGCGGCACTTACTCGCCGAGCGCGACGTGAAGGTCCTGCACTGTCCGAGCTCGAACCTGAAGCTCGGCTCCGGCGTGGCACCGGTCGTCGAGATGCGGGCGCGCGGCATCACGGTGTCGCTCGGCGCCGACGGCGCAGCCTGTAACAACCGCCTCGACATGTTCGAAGAGATGCGGCTGGCCGCCCTCCTGCAGGCGGTGCGGGTCCATCCGGGCGCCCTGCCCGCGCGTGACGTCTTGTGGATGGCCACACGCGCCGGTGCGCGGACGCTCGGGCTCGGCGACGAGATTGGCTCGATTGAAGCCGGCAAGCGGGCCGACCTGATCGTGGTCGATCGAGATCAGCCGCACCTCGTACCAGGGCCCGATCCGTATTCAACGCTCGTGTACGGCGCGCGCGGAAGCGACGTGCGGACGACGATCGTGGACGGCGAGGTACTGGTGGACGAATTTCAGATGGCGCGCGTCGACCGCGCCGAGGTGGTGGCGGCCGCTCGCGCCGCAGCGCGGCGGCTCATCGGTGCTATTGCGTAGTCAACAATTCCAGCTATCAGCTCTCGGCTGTCAGCTATCAGCCAGAACCCGCACGCTGAACGGTGATCTCGAAAGCTGAAAGCTGATGGCTGAAGGCTGATGGCTGTCTCATTGTATAATCAGTTAGCAGTCTTCATCCTTGAGTGCTAATGCAGCAGCCTGACCGCTCGCGACGTATCCTTGCCGCGCTCGTGCGCGAGTACATCTCGACGGGGGAGCCCGTGCCCTCGTCTCTCCTGGTCGGCGCGGCCGGCCTCGGGGTGTCCTCGGCCACGGTGCGCAACATCCTCGTCCATCTCGAGGAAGAGGGATTCGTTCAGCAGCCGCATACCTCGGCCGGCCGGATTCCGACCGACCGCGGCTACCGCTTCTACGTCGACCTGCTGCTCGAAACCAAGCGCTCGGTCCGGACGTCGAGCGCCGTCGAAGCGCGGCTGCGCCGCGACGGCGCCGCCCCGCTCGTCGACGCCGTGTTGTCGCAGGCCTCGCATGTCGTGTCGCAGGCGTCCCACCACGTCGGCTTCGCGATCAGGCCCGCGCACGAAGTGGCGGTGTTCGATCGCGTCGAGTTCATTCCGCTCGGCGCCACGCGCGTGCTCGTGGTCATCGTCGCCCGCGGCGGCCACGTCATTCAGAAAGTGATCGACGTCGGCGAGCCGCTCGACGCCGACGACCTGCGCGAGGCCGCATCGTATCTGAACGTCGAGTTCTCTGGGCTGCCACTCCACCGCGCCCGCTCGGCCGTGGTCGAGCGGATGAACGAGGAGCGGCTGCTCTACGACGCGCTGATGGCGCGCGCGCTGCGCCTCGCCTCGTCGACCTTCACCGATCTGCCCGAAGAGCACGCGCTGTATGTGGACGGCGCGGCGTCGCTGCTCGACGAAGCTCAGGAGGCCCAGGGGGCCCAGGGCATCACGCTCGGCACGCTGCAAACCCTGCTGGTGATGATCGAAGAGAAACAGCGCCTCGTGCGTCTCCTGAACGAATACATCGACGGCCCAGGCCTCACGATCGTGATCGGCGCCGAGCATCCCGATCCCAGCCTGCGCTCGTTCAGCCTGGTCGCCTCGACCTACGAGGACGGCGCGGGCATCGGCACCATCGGCGTGATCGGCCCGACGCGCATGCGCTATCCCCGCGCGATCGCGGTCGTCGAAGGCGCCGCGCAGGCGGTGTCGCGGCTGCTACGGAACACGAATTAAAAGGCTAAAAGTTAAAAGTCAAAAGTTGGAAGTTAGAAAAATAGGGATGTCTGACGAACACGTTTCTGAACCGGCCGCCGAGGCGCCGGCAGCCACCGACCCGGGGGGTGCGGCCGACGGGCCCAGCGCCGGCGCGGTGGCGCTCGGGCGAGAGCGCGACGAGCTCCACGACCGACTGCTGCGCAAGACCGCCGAGTTCGACAACTACCGCAAACGCATCGAGCGCGAGCGGCGAGAGCAGGCCGACCAGGCGGTCGTGAATCTCGTGCAGGATTTGCTGCTGGTCGTCGACGACTTCGACCGGGCCCTGACCGTCGATGCTCCAGACGGTGCCGCGGCGTACCGCAAGGGCGTCGAGATCATTCACGCCAAGCTGAACGATCTCCTGAAACGATACGGCGTCCGTCCGTTCGACTCGCTTGGGGCGGACTTCGATCCCAATCTCCATCAGGCGGTCGTCCACGAAGCGAGCCCGGCGCACCGCGCCGGCGAGGTCATTGGCGAGCTCGGGCGCGGCTACATGATGGGCGACCGGCTGCTCCGTCCCGCGATGGTCAAGGTGGCCAAGGCGTGAGCAAACGCGACTACTACGACGTGCTCGGCGTCCCTCGGGCGGTCGCCGAGGCGGAGCTCAAGAGCGCGTACCGTAAACTCGCCATGAAGCACCACCCGGATCGGAATCCGGGCGACAAGGCGGCGGAAGAACAGTTCAAGGAAGCCGCCGAGGCGTACGCGGTGCTCGCGGATGCCGACAAGCGCCGCCTGTACGATCGCTACGGGCACCAGGCGGTCGGATCGGCCGCCGGCGGAAGCCCCGGCTTCGACCCGTCCGTGTTCGCCGATTTCGGCGGCGATTTCGCCGACATTCTCGGCGGCATGTTCGGCTTCGGCGATATTTTTGGCGGCGGGCGGCGGCGCGGCGGCCCGCAGCGCGGCGCCGACCTCCGCTACGACCTCGAGATCTCGTTCCTCGAGGCCGCCAAGGGCGTCGAAACCACAATCCAGATTCCCCGGCATGAGACCTGCGAGGCCTGCCGTGGCTCTGGCGCCGCACCCGGCACGTCGCCGACGGTCTGCACTCGCTGTAACGGCGCCGGCCAGGTCCGGACGCAGCGAGGATTCCTGGTCGTCGCGGGCACCTGCCCGCAGTGCCGCGGGGCCGGGCGCACAATCGCCAAACCGTGCCACGCGTGCCGCGGCGCGGGACATGTCGTCCGCGAGCGTAAGCTCACGGTCAAGGTCCCCGCCGGCATCGCCTCGGACCAGCAGCTGCGCCTCCAAGGCGAGGGCGAAGCTGGCAGCGCCGGCGGGCCCGCCGGGAGTCTGTTCGTGGTCGTGCACGTGCAGGAGCACGAGTTCTTCCGGCGCGACGGCGTCAATCTGTTCTGCGAGATCCCCGTCAACTTCACCACGCTCGCCCTCGGCGGCGAGATCACGGTACCGACCCTCGACGGGGAGGATGGCGTGAAGGTGCCCGAGGGGACCTCGACCGGCACGACGCTCCGGCTGCGCGGCAAGGGCATGCCCGACGTCAGCGGACGCGGCCGCGGAGACCTCTTCGCCACTGTCCAGGTGCAAACGCCGAAGAAGCTCACGAAGGAGCAGCGCCACATCCTCGAGCAGCTCTCGAAGGCGCTGCCCAAGGAGAAATTCGAGCCGCGCCCGCACGGCGAGGAACAGGACGAGCGCAACCTCTTCGATCGCGTCAAGAACATGTTCGGGTGATTGTGGAATTTGAGGATTTGAGGATTTGAGGATTTGAGGATTTTGAGGATTTTGAGTATCTGAGGATTTGGCGCGTTGAGGATTTGAGGATTTGAGGATTTTGAGGATTTTGAGTATCTGAGGATTTGGCGCGTTTCCCCGCAATAGATGTCGACAGCGCGGACGGCGACCTGGTGCTCGCCGTCGTCGACGATTACTCTCCGACCGCCGTTGAGGAACGCGACGACCACGACGGCGCCCTGACCATCTTCTTTTCCGACCCGGCCGCGCGCGATTCTGCGCTCGAGGCCATCCGGCGCGCCATGCCGGCAGCGCGCATCACCGCGCGCGAGGTGGACGACGAGGATTGGGCACGGCGGTCGCAGGAGGCGCTCGGTCCTGTCACCGTGGGACGCGTGGTCGTTGCGCCGCCGTGGGCTGGCCAACTTTTTTCCACTGGCGCTGGGGCCCCACCCCCAGCGCGTTCTGACGATGATGCCTCGCCTCCCGGCTCGGCATGGCCGCAGGCGCTCCCAGTGTCCGTGATCATTCGCCCGTCGATGGCCTTCGGCACAGGGCACCATGCGACCACACGGCTGTGTTTGGCGGCGGTGCAGCTGCTCAACCTGACTGGCACCTTCGTGCTCGACATCGGCACCGGGTCCGGAGTCCTGGCGATCGCCGCCCGGCTGCTCGGTGCCGAAGGCGCGCTCGGGATCGACAACGATCCGGACGCCGTACAGTGCGCGCGCGAGAACCTGGCCCTCAATCCCGGCGTGGACCACGTGCGCTTCACGCTCGGGGATCTCACGTCGCCGCGGAGCTTCGACAATGCCGGGCTCTGGGTGGCCCGTGGCCTCGAACCCCTGCGGCCCGCCGACGTCGTCATTGCCAATCTCACCGGTGCTCTGCTTTGCCGTACCGCTCTCGCGCTCGCCAACGCCTTCGCACCGGGCGGCGCACTCATCGTCAGTGGCCTGCTCGCCGAGGAGCGAGACGCCGTTGTGGCGGCGTTCCAGCGGCTCGACCTGGTGTGGGAGATGGAAGAAGAAGGGTGGGTCGGCTTGGGCTTCGCGCGGCTCTGACACAACTCACGTGGGGCTCCGCCCCACACCCCGGCGTGACCCTCAGTCTTCGAATATTTTTTCGAGCGGAAGATCGAGACCGGGCAGGAGCGACGTGGTGAGCACGCCACGAAGGCACCCAGACACGAAACCGTAAAGACAACGATCAACGCAGAGAGCACGGAGCACGCAGAGAAAGCAATTCGACGACACACAACCACGAGGCGCGAAGACCCGCGTGACCAATCAGCCGCAGGTCACGCGCGCCGTCGAATCCCGGCCTGCCGACGAGCTCGATCGCTCGAGCTGACCTACCGTCACAGCCGAACACGAGTGATCCCTTCAAGACGATCGAACGCTTCATCGAACGTGGCGATCTCGCGCACATCGTGGTTGAGCATCACAGCGGCGTGCATCGCATCGCGAACACTGACGCCAGCGACCTCCGATACAAGCGCTTTCGCGCGATCGGTGTCTGCCAGGGTCACTGGAAAAACGGTCGGGCACAGCTGGACGAACAGGTCGTAGACCGCCGCCGCAAGGTCGCGTCGCTTGAGTGCCGCGTACCGGTAAAGAATCTCCTGGAGTACCTCGGTGCTGGTGCAGATGTCGACGTCGCCGGCCCGCGCGCGCTCGAGAAACCGTCGCGCGGAATCGCGAAGCGGATGCTCGCGGCCCGCGACATACATCGGCACGTTCGAATCAACAAACACCATCAACCGCGCCCGGCTTCGATCTCGGCCAGCACCTGGTCGATGTCGCCGGTCGGGCCGCCGAGGCTGGCCAGTCGGTCGAGAGCGTCGGCGGGCCGGTCTTCCGACAGCGCCCGCTCGAGGGCCTGCCGCACCCAGGCGCCCTTCGACTGGCGGCTGCGCTGCGCGGCCTTGCCCACGCGCCGGTCGAGGCTCTCGGGAACCAGTACTTGGAGGCGATGACTCATATGCTTATGCTAACATGAGCATCAAGTCGATGACCAAGCGGGTTCGGCACCGGAGACGAAGGGCGCCGTCCGCTCGACACCCTGCTCGAGGGCTCCGCGAAAAAACCGTGACAGTCAACGCTCGAGCCCCTTCTGCGGTCTAATAGACTTGGTGCTGCACCCGACGGCAATCCTCCGGTTGTCGGCCGGGGTGAGCACCAACCAACCGGCATGGCATGGATGTGCCATGTGCGCCGGCAAGTGCGGGCCTGACCCATGACTCGAATCACGGCTGTGTTGGCCTTCGCTGCCGTTGCCGCGATGGGCGTCTTCGTCGCCGCACAGCCGCAAGCCCAGCAGCCAGCGCGCGACACGCCCGGCCAGCCGGCACCGGGAACCCTGGCCCCCACCGGGCGCATCGCCGGCCGCGTGCTCTCGACCGAAGGCGGTCGTCCGGTCCGGCGGGCTCGCGTGGCCA
>MEKT01000058.1:0-489 GCA_001767435.1 Acidobacteria bacterium RIFCSPLOWO2_02_FULL_65_29
ACGCTCAACAACGGCGCGTTGCTGACTGCCGCAGAGGAAGCGCCGGTTGACCTGTTGCTCACGACCGACAGGAGAATCCGCTACCAGCAAAACCTTGCCGGACGAAAGATCGCCCTCGTTGTGTTGACCGGCACCACGAAGTGGTCACGTGTCCGACTGCACCTTGAACGCATCGCCGCCGTGGTGAACGCGGCCACGCCCGGCAGCTACACCGAAATTGATATCCCCTTCAGCTAGACCGCAAGTGGGCCATCGCGAGTGAGCGCGTTGTGAACCTACCAGGCCGGAGGTCGCGACGTCCGGTCACCAAGCTGGTCGTCCCTTCGGCACTCCAGACTCGAGCAAGAAGAGTTGTCTGCCGGTTATGACCCGCTCGGTCTCGTACCCGCCAGCAGTGCCAGTTCGCGCCATTTCCAATGGCAGTCCACATCGACGTAACCCCATTCTCTGAGCCAGCCGAGTTGGGTCTCCACGTCCAAAAGCTTATTC
>MEKT01000058.1:501-8040 GCA_001767435.1 Acidobacteria bacterium RIFCSPLOWO2_02_FULL_65_29
TCATCTGGATGAACCGAGAGCTTGGCCAGAAACCGACGATGAAGAGACGGCGTTGGCGACGCGACGTGTTCCAAATTACAAAACGCGCCGCCGGTGTTCAGAAGGCCATACACCTCACTGTACAACATGCGCTTCCGCTCGTGCGACACGTGATGGATGGCGAAACTGGATACGACGGCGTCGAAATGACCGAGCGACGCTGGTAACGGGCTGTCCAAGTCGTGAGCAACAACGTCAACGGAGGAGTCGTCGCGAAACCGAGCATGCAGCCGCTCGATCATTGGGGTGGAGAAGTCGACAGCAACAGCGTGGACGTTCGAATGTGCACGTTTGATCAGCGCGAGCAGGCGCCCATCGCCGCTGCCCAGGTCGAGCACACGGTGCAACGGGTCAGGTAAGAACTCGAGCAGCACTCCCTCGCCTTCCGTTCGGTGAGGGATCGTGTCAGCCTTCGCCAGATACTCGAGCGCGTGCTCAGACGATTCCCAAAGGTTTGTGCCGCCTGTGTTCATGCCGTTTGATCTCCATGTCATTCGGGTGTCGGTCGGCCGTGTGATGCGGACCAGCACTCACCGAACGTTGAGCACAATGCCATAACGCACGGTTATATAGACGACAAGAGTATCAGCAGAATTAATGAACGTATGCGGGAACGCTCTGCGAGGCCGGAGGTCGGGACGCTATCGTGATGTCGTGGTCACGCACTCGACGACGAAGCGGCCCGTCCCCTGGCTCTGGGCGGCCAGCACATCCAACCCGGCCGCGCGCGCCATCTCGCGGAACGCCGCGAGCGTGCGATCCTTTCCTCCGACCAGCACCATCATCAGCAGCGCCGGGGAGGCCGGGCCGCTCTCGTCTGGAGAGACGCCGCTCAGCACGACGACGCGGCCGGATGGACGCGCGGCGTCTGCGCACCGTCGCAGGATGGCGGTCGCCTCACGATCGGGCCAGTCGCCGAGCACGCTCTTGAGCAGATACAGATCGCCGCCGGGCGGCAGCGGGTCGAAGAAGCTCTGTGCCGCGGTCGTCACACGGTCGGCGACGCCAGCAGCCTGAAACACTTCGGCCGATCGAGCGACGGTCGCGGGCAGGTCGACCAGCGTGCCACGCACGCCAGGCCGTGCGCGAAGGATGGCCGCGAGCAGCGATCCTGTTCCACCGCCGACGTCGACGACGGTGCGCACCGAGTCCCAGCCGCCGGTGACGAGCACCTCCGGGTCGGGCGTACCGTGGCCAGGTCCCATCAGCGCATCGAAGGCTGCCGCGATCTGCGGATGGGCCTCGAGGTCTTCCCAGAAGGGGACGCCGAAGACCGTCTGGTACTCCGGCGCGCCAGTTCGCACCGCGGCGAGCAGACTGCCCCAGACATACGCCATGCGGCCGCCGAAGCCGTCGAGGTCGAAGCCGATGCGCGCCCCGGCGTGGAGCAACCCACGCGCCGCGTCGTTGAGCGCGAACACGCCAGCCGCCGGCTCGTCGAATAGGCCTCTGCCGACCAGATGCCGGAGCACGCGTTGCAACGACTCGGCGTCGGACTTCGACCTGGCGGCGAGGTCTTCGATCCGCGTCACGCCCGCCTCGACGTGATCGGCGATGCCGAGCGTCGCGACGACGTGCACGCACCACGGGGTGCAGAGGTCGCTCAGTTCCCAGACGCTCGCGCCGCTAGCCAAGGTCCATCCGCGGCCTCAGGCGAGCTTGGCGAGCTGGCCGTCCACCAGCTTGCCGATCGCCGCCTGCTGATCCGGCACGACCCGCCGCAAGACATTGGCCGCGAGATCCCTGAGCGCGGTCCTCGCTTGGTCGAGAGCCCCGGCCTCGACGTGTTTGAACGCGGCGACGTACTGATTCACCAGAGCCTGCCGGTCGGCCGCGGCCTCGTTCGGCGCGACGAAGCCGGCGTCCTTCACGGCCACCAGCGCCGACTTGAGCGTGCCCCAGCCGAGGTCGATGACGATCGGCTTGACCAGCATCATGTCGCCCGCAATCTGCGTGAGCCCGGCCACCTGTCGCACGAAGTAGTTCTCGTCGAAGCCGTGCGGTCCGGCCTCGGTGTCCACCTGTGCAAACGTCTGCGTCCAGCCGCCCGGCCAGTCGCCGGCCAGTCCGACGCCGGGGATCCGCAAGCTCCGCCCCCTGTTCATCGGACTCCTCACCGATCCCTGGTACCCGCCGTTGACGCCAGGGCCCGCCGCGTTGCCGGCCTTGACGTCGACGCGCGGCCAGTTGTTGTCGGTGGCCGCTCGCGCAATCGCATCGACGAGCCAGATGTTGTTGTTGTAGACGTCCATCAGGCTCGTGATGACGCCGCCGTCTTCGGGGCGCTCGCTGGAGTAGGCGTACTGGTTGCCGCCCGGTCCGACTTCGACCGTCTGACGCCCGCCCATGTGCTCGACGCCAATCGTCGCCACGATCGACTTCACGCGGTCGGGGTGCATCCGGAAGTAGTCGTACTCCTCCCAGCTGCCCTCGCCGCCCGGCATGAAGTGCCGGCAGTCGAAGTACAAGGCCAGCGTGCGTGCGCGCGACGACCGCGGCACGCGGTTGAAGTACGACATGATGCCGAACAGCCCGAAGGCACCGTTCTCTTCAATCATCGACATGGCGTCGGTGTGCGTGGCGACGAGGATTTGCTCGTCCTGCGGCGTGCCGTAGTTCCTGCCCGGCAGGTACCCGATGAACGCCTTGCCCGTGTCGCGCTGGAAGCGCGCGGTGAGCGTCAACGTGGCCGTCTTGCCCGCCTTCGCATCCGCCAGCACCTTTGCGCCGTTCACGCGATCGAGCGTGAGCGTCGGGCAGTTGATGTACACCGCCCCGTGTCCCGCCCTTCCGTTGGCGGTGTAGACGCTGCGCTGCGTCAACCCCAGCGCCGCGCCCGGCGCCAGGTCGTAGACGACGACGATGCCCGCCGCGCGGGCCTTGAGGCCAATCGACGCGAATCCGCCGAGCTGACTCCAGACAAAGCGGCTGTGATACGAGCTCGTGACGCTCGTCGGCGGCGGCGTGTAGAAAGGATGCCACTTGCCCGGCGAGCGCCACTCGTGGTCGGTCATCGTGTAGGCGTCGAGGAACTGATTGGAATACGGCGGGTTCGGGTACGGCGCCGTCTGGAAGACGAGAATCTTCCCCGCTATGTCGGCTGCCGCCGGCGGATTGGCGGGGTCGTAATAGAGCATCTTCGCGGTCATGCCCTCGCGCGGCGTGAAGCCCGACGTCATCCCGTACCCGGCCACGACCGGCACGGGCGTGCCGTCGGTGACGAGCTGCTCGACCGCCACGCCGGAGTTGTGGACGTGCGTGCGCCGATCGGGCCAGTCGTCCACGACGTAGTGATCGTACGGCACGTCGACCGAGTCCAGATCGACCGCGCCAAACTCCGGCGCCCTCGCGATGAGGAAGTCGGCGAACCGCTTCCAGCCGGTGCTGCCCGCGTAGGTCGGGCCGCACTCGGCCTTGAACAGGTGCCAGTCCAGCGCCTGGCGAGGCGTGATCATGAGCTGCGGATTGATCTTGAGGAATCCGGCATTGGACCGGACCCCGGCCGCGCCATTGCTCTGGGCCCACAGCGGTTGTCGAGTCAACACCGTGCCGGCGGCCACGCCTGCCGCGGCCTTGAGAAAAGTCCGCCTCGAGGAACCGGCCGGCCGCTTCCGTGACTTGCTCATTGTGCCTCCCGCTGATGGTGGGCAGGATAGTCCCGAATCGCTTCGGGTGCCACGGTAATCGCCGACCCGCGGCGCCGACCCGCGGCGATGCACGGCAGGATGCGCGCGATCTTCGACGGCTCGTCGACTCGAAACTGGAATAGTGATTGCCCCCGATATTGTCCGCGTCTGCGAGCGTGTCGAACCCGCGGTTGCCGACCGCATTCTCTCTGCGGGCGTGCTTCCATATGACGGGGTCGGCAAGCGCTGGGAACATGGCCGTTCGCATCGCACAGTTCCTGACGATCCATGTGCCGATATGAGACACCGCCTGTCGTCCCACACCAGGCCGAATCTACCCCTAACAGGTTCTCCAGCAGTCAGTTGCTTCGCGAACTCAACGCTGGTCCTCGCCTTGCTCCGCAGGTGGCCGTGGATCGACGTGCGGAGCTGGCTGCCCGAGTCGCCTGAATGCGCACCCTTCCTCGTCACTCACGAGTCGTTGCCTTCGCCGCGCTGGCCATCGGGGCGGGAATGCTCCTTGGGTACGCGGGCTGGCCGCAGCCGCACCGCACCCTGGAATTCTCCGGCCTGATCCTGGCTGCGATTCTGACCTCGACTCTCGCGATACGGCAGTCGACCACGGTGGACCGGGCAACCATGCCGCCGTCCTCCGTCATCGACTTCACCTCGCTGCTGCTCTTCGGAGCTGACGCGGCGACGCTCGTCGCAACGGCCGGGACCATCGCGCACGGGCTCCGGGATTCCGAGCGCTCACATCCGCCTCTCCGAATGCTCTTGAACGCGGCCACCGTCATGGCCGCGACACAGGCGGCGGGCTTCGCGCATCGGGCGCTCGGTGGAACGATCGGCCACTTCGTGTGGCCGTGGCAGGGCGTGCCAATTGCGGCGGCCGTCGTCGCGTATTGCTTCGTCAAGATCGCCGCGGCCGAGGTGATCGTGCCGCTCTTCATGAGGCAGCCGGTCAATCGATCCTGGCCGAAGAGCGCTCTCCGGGCCTGTCCCGACTACTTCATCGGGGCCAGCCTCGGTGTGGGACTCGTTGAAATCATCGACCACCGAATGTGGGAAGTCTTGCCGGCGGCAGCGGTACCGCTGTATTTCGCCTACCAGGCGTACTGCGGCTACGTCAACCGTCTCGAGGGCGAGCACCGCGTCCGGGAGGTCATCGAATCCCTGGATCAGGGCATGTGCGTCGTCGACAGCAACGGCCACGTGACGCTCTGGAACGAGGCCCTCGAACGCATTGTGGGCTGCCCGTGCGAGCGAACGCTGGGCCGATCGCTCGTGGCCGCGGTGCCCGTCCTGGGCAAGACCGATCTCCCGCGAGCCATCAGCGATGTCTTGACGAATCGGAGCCCCCGGACGCTGCATCTTGGGCTGCCTTCCGCTGAAGGCGCGCGGATACTGCAGGTCAAGGTCCTCCCAGTGACCGGTGGCGTGACGCTGCTCTGGCATGACGTCACGGAGCGAACGCACGCCGAACGGGCGCTCAAGCGAAGCGAAGAGCGGTTCGCGCTCGCGGCGGAAGGTGCGACTGACGGGTTGTGGGAGTGGGATCTTCGGAGCCAGGAGTTCTACTTCTCGGGCCGATGGAGGGCGATGATTGGCCTGCCCGCGGACGCCTGCATCGGTCGTCCAGAGGCCTGGATGGACCGTGTCCATCCCGACGACATCGCGAAGCTCAGGGAAGCGCTCGAGGCGCATCTGTCCGGCACGACGGATCACTTTCACCATGAGCACCGGATCCGCCACGAGGACGGCACCTACCGGCGGTTCCTGTGCCGCGGTGTCGCGGTGCGAGGCACAGGCCGGCGTCCGTCTCGCATCGCAGGATCGCTGACCGACACGACGGAGCGAGCGATCGCGCAGGAACGGCTCCGCACGGCCGGGTTCCTCGACCCGCTGACCGGGCTCAGCAACCGCGCGGTCTTCGTGGAGGGGCTCGGGCGGCGGCTCGAAGAGTTCAAAGAACGGCGCGGCGGCGGCCGGTTCGCGGCGCTTTATCTCGACCTCGACCGCTTCAAGGTCGTCAACGACAGCCTCGGCCACCTGGTGGGCGACGAGCTGCTCACCGCGGTGTCGCGGCGGCTCGAGTCGTGCTTGCGGCAAGGAGACGCCCTTGCCCGGCTGGGCGGAGACGAGTTCGCCATTCTCCTGAACGGGCTCGGCGACGAGCATCAGGCCAACGCCATCGCGTTCCGGATTCAGGAAACGCTGAGTGCGCCTTTTTCGATCGGCGGCCGCGAAGTCTTCATCTCGGCCAGTATCGGCATCGCCTTCGGCCTGGCCCAGCACACCAACCCGGACCAGATCATGCACGACGCCGACACCGCCATGTATCACGCCAAGGCGCGTGGCAAGGCGAGGCACGAGCTGTTCGATGCCGACATGAACGCGCGCGTGCGCGACCGCCTCGGCCTCGAGAACGACCTGCGCCACGCCGTCAACAGCAACGACTTCGAGGTGCACTACCAGCCGATCGTGTCCCTCGCGTCGGGGATGTGCGTGGGGTTCGAGTCCCTGGTCCGCTGGACTCGCAACGGTGAGGTGATCTCACCGGTGACGTTCATCCCAATCGCCGAGGAGTTGGGGTTGATCGAGGCGCTGGGCACGTGGGTCCTCCAGCAAGCGTGCACCACGTTCGCGGACTGGCAGCGCCGCTTTCCTGACGGCGGGCTCGACTACATCACCGTCAACGTGTCCAGCCGGCAGCTGATGCAGCAGAACTTCCTGTCCATCGTCGAGCAGGCGGTTCACCAGGCCGGACTGAAGCCGTGCGACCTTCGCCTCGAAATCACCGAGACCGCGTTGATGGACAGCCCCAACGTGGCCGCGGAGCTGCTCCGCGATCTGCGCGACTTCGGCGTGAAAATCTACCTCGACGACTTCGGGACGGGCTATTCGTCGCTCAGTCACCTGCACAAGCTTCCGGTCGACGCGCTCAAGATCGACCGCTCGTTCGTGAGAAGCCTGCTGCTCCCCGATCGTCCGGCCATCGTCGAGAGCATCATGGCGCTGGCGCGGACGCTCAACACCAGCGTGGTCGCCGAGGGCATCGAAGACGACGTGCAGGCGCGCGAGCTGGAGCGCCTTGGGTGCACGCACGCCCAGGGTTACCTCTTTTCGCGTCCGCTGTCGGCCCGGACCGCCGAGGCGCTCCTCATGGCCAACCAGCCGCTTGGCCCAAGGCACGTTCAGCCCCAGGACCCCGTCGCCGCGACCGGGAACGACCCTGAGCCGTACTATTCGTCAGCGCGCTTCCAGTGGCCGGAGGATATCGACGTGCGACACGCCGCCGTCCAAGACGCGACGCAGCGGTGAACAACGACGCGGCTCATTTTGCCGCGCTAATTGCCGCCACCTGGATCGTCTTGGTCTTGGCGTCCAGCGTGCCCGTGACCGTCACCTTTTGTCCCGCGAACTTTTCCGGCATCCGCTGGTTGCTCAGTTCGTAGACGTCCTTGCCGTCATACAGCACGTACGTGGCGCCATGCGCGCTGACGCAGGCATCGGTGCACTCGGCGTCGGTCGGTCCCATTCGCATCGAGGAATGATCGGCCTTGGCGCACACGCTGTCGGTAATGATGCCGGTGAACGTCTGCTTGTCCTGTGCGGCGGCGAGCGCTGCCAGCGCGAGAAGACTCGAGAGCAGAGGCTTCATAGCGCAAATGCGGCCCGAGCCTTCCGACGCGCCTCTGGCGCAGGCGCTCGCGAGGCCGTCCTCCGGCTTTTTCCGGACGTGCCCGGGCCCCAATGATCCCGCTCCGGCACTCTTACTCTCCCGGTACCATGAGGTGCGCCGTCGACGTGCCCGCGTTCATGATCCACACGCCACCCTGCTTGTTGTTGTCGGGCAGTCCGAGTGACTGCG
>MEKT01000059.1:0-11951 GCA_001767435.1 Acidobacteria bacterium RIFCSPLOWO2_02_FULL_65_29
GCCGGAGGGGTGACACGAACCGAGTATATCGGTAGAATTCCGCCCATGCATGCTCTCTACCTCGTCGTGCCCGCCCTGGCCATCATGGCGATCGCGTATCGCTACTACAGCGCGTTCATCGCGGCCAAGGTGATGGCGCTCGACGACTCGCGCGTGACGCCGGCGCACTCCAAGTACGACGGCCACAACTACTACCCGACGACCCGTTGGGTGCTCTTCGGCCATCACTTCGCGGCGATTACGGGCGCCGGTCCGCTGGTGGGCCCGACGCTCGCCGCCCAATTCGGCTACGCGCCCGGCTTCATCTGGCTGGTCGCGGGCTGCTGCCTGGCCGGCGCCGTCCACGACGTCACCGTCCTCTGGGGCTCAACGCGCCGCGGCGGCCGCTCGCTTGCCGATATCGCGCGGACAGAGATCAGTCCGGTCGCGGGCACGGTCGGGGCCATCGCCGTGCTCTTCATCGTCATCATCGCGCTGGCAGGCCTCGGCATCGTCGTGGTCAACGCGCTCGCCGAAAGCGCGTGGGGGACTTTCACGATCGGCATGACGATCCCGCTCGCCATCTTCATGGGCTTCTACATGTTTCGGTGGCGCAAGGGGCAGATCACGCAGGCGACCATTGGCGGCGTGATCGGCATGATCCTCTGCGTCATTCTCGGCGAGCGTGTGGCTGCGTCGGCGCTCGCCCCGCTGTTCATCCTCTCGCACCACCAGCTGACCTTTCTGCTCGCCGCCTACGGATTCGCCGCCTCTGTGCTGCCGGTCTGGATGCTGCTGACGCCGCGCGACTATCTCAGCACGTACATGAAAATAGGCACCATCGCGCTCCTGGTGATTGGCGTCATCGTGGTCAACCCGGTGATACAGGCGCCGGCCCTCTCTCAGTACGTCGGCGGCGGCGGGCCGATCATTCCGGGACCGCTGTTCCCGTTTGTCTTCATCACCATCGCGTGCGGCGCCATCTCGGGCTTCCACGGCCTCATCGGGACCGGCACCACGCCGAAGATGGTCGACAAGGAAAGCGATGTTCGGCCGATTGGTTTCGGGGCGATGTTGTGCGAGGGCGTCGTGGGCGTCATGGCGCTGATCGCGGCGACCTCCCTCCATCCGGGCGACTATTACGCCATCAACACGCCACCTGCCGTCTTCGAGAACCTGAAAGACACGGCGGGTGCGTCGCTGGCCATCGTGAACCTGGCCGACCTCCAGGTGCAGGTCGGTGAGAACGTCGTTGGACGGCCGGGCGGCGGCGTATCGCTCGCCATCGGCATGGCCGACATCTTCAGCTCTCTCCCGGGGATGCGCGGTCTCATGGCGTACTGGTACCACTTCGCCATCATGTTCGAGGCGCTGTTCATCCTCACCACGATCGACGCCGGTACACGTGTGGCCAGGTTCGCCTTGCAGGAGTTCATAGGCCGGGCATGGAAACCGTTCGGCCAGGCCAACTGGCTCCCTGGATCGATCGCCTCCACGGCGTTCATCTGTTTCTCCTTCGGGTATTTCATCTGGACGGGCAGCATCGACACGATCTGGCCGATGTTCGGCGTCGCCAACCAGCTGCTCGCAAGCGTCGGCCTCGCCGTCGGCACCACCATCCTGATCAACATGGGCCGCGCCAAGTACATGTGGGTCACCTTTGTTCCGCTCTGCTTCGTCGCGACCACGACGCTGACCGCGGGCTTCATGAACGTGCGCGACAACTACTGGCCGAAGGCGATCGGCCCGAACCCGGCGCTGCACGTCCAGGGCTATGTGAACTCCATCTGCACGTCGATCATGATGGTCCTGGCGGTCATCCTGATCGTCTCGGCGACGCGACGGTGCGTTGCCGTCTTCCAGGGCAAAGCCGCCGCGCTCGCGCAAGCAGAGGGCTAGGAGAAATTAAGAATTAAGAATTAAGAATTAAGAATTAAGAATTGAGAATTGAGAATTGAGAATTGAGAATGCGCATACGACGTCGGATTCTTAATTCTAAATTCCTAATTCTGAATTACTGTGTTCTTTGCGCCAACGTCCTGCTGCCGTTGGTCAGTTCACAAGCCCTGGCGCAAAGCACCGCTCAGTCGGTCTGGGATGGCGTCTATACCGAAGCCCAAGCGAAACTCGGTGAGGCGGTCTCGAAGGCCACTTGCCAGGCCTGCCACGGCGAGCGTCTGGGCGGCGACATGGGGCCCGGGTTGGCAGGCGACGAGTTCGTCGGCGGCTGGGACGGCAAGCCCGCCGGCGAGCTGTTCGATCGGATTCGAACGACGATGCCTCAAGGCAACGAAAACTCGCTGACCGCGAAGGACACGGCCGATCTCGTCGCGTACATCTTTCAGTTGAACAAGTTCCCGCCCGGCCAGTCGGAGCTCAGCCCGGACGCCACCTCGCTCGGTCACATTCGGATTCAAGCGCGCAAGTAGACACAATAGGGGCTAGAGGCTAGAGGCTAGGGGCTAGGAGGGACACGTGACGGCACGGAACGTGTTGGTAGGCCTGGCAACGATCGCCGTGGCGACAGCGGCAAGCGTCTCGCTCCTAGCGCTCGCAGGCACTCCACGCGTCGCCGCGCAGGGCTCCGGAGCCGGCGCTCCATCCGCCTCGCCACCGCCAAAGTACCGGGTGCTCTTCAACCACTTCCAGGCTCCCACGATGACGCTGTTCGTCGCCGATGCCGAAGGCAAGAACGAACGTGCGCTTTTGCCGCCGGGCGGCCTCGAGTATTCGCCGCGCTATTCTGCGGACGGCCAGTGGATTGTGTACACCGCCGAGCGGAACGGGCTGGCCGACATCTACCGGATGCATCCGGATGGCTCGGGCGTCGAGCGGCTGACGGACGATCCGGCCTTCGACGATCAGGGCGCGCTGTCGCCCAACGGCAGGACGCTGGCGTTCGTGTCCACGCGCGGCGGCGGAACGGCCGACATCTGGTTGATGGACGTCGCCTCGAAGATGTACAGGAACCTCACGAAGCATCACTCCGGAAATTTCCGGCCGGCATGGTCGCCCGACGGCGCGTGGATCGCGTTTACGTCCGACCGTGACGCGCGTCCGGCCACAAACCCAGGCCGGTGGGAGCACCTGCAGTCCACCGGGATCTACATCGTCAAGCCGGACGGCAATGGGTTGCGGCGGCTCACGCGGAAGGACGGCGTTGCGGGAAGCCCGTCGTGGTCGGCGGACGGCAAGAGGATCTTGTACTACGAGACCGACGAGGTCGGCGCCTACATGGCGAAAAACGCTGCTTCGCGAACCGAGCTCGTGTCGATCGACCTCTCGAGCGGAGAGCGCGCCACGTACACGGCGTCGCGCGAAACGAAGCTCTCGCCCGCGTGGCTGTCCGATGGCCGCATCAGCTACATCGTCCGCGCTGCAGATGACACGGCGGGACTGCGAATCTGGTATCCCAGCCTGCGGATCGTCACGCTCATTGCGGGCGCTGTCCGTGATCCCAGCTGGTCGCCCGACGGCGCGCGTGTCGTCTATCAGCGCGTGACGAGGCTTGGAGGTACTCAACATCTGATCCCGGCCGCGAGCCGCGACCCGGATTTCGAGCTCCGGTGGAGCGAACCGTTCGCGGCGTTCTCGGCAGACGGCACGCGGCTGCTCTACAGCCAGTACCAGCCTGCCAGGTCGGCTGGCGTCGGGCTCGACACGTCGAGCGCGCAGAACACGAGCATCGAGATCATGAATGCCGACGGAACCGCAAAACGCACGTTGTTTCACCGCGAAGGTTTCTCCGCGTTTTCGGGCGTGTGGTCGCCGGCCGGCAACGAGATCGCACTATCGGTGGGCCGATACTTCCGAGCGGCCGGGCTTCCGCCTGGCCAGATCGCGCTCATCAAGCCGGACGGATCCGACTTCAGGTTGATCGTGGACGACCAGGTGAACAATGGGTTTCCGACCTGGTCGCCCGACGGCACGCGTCTCGCCTTCAAGCAGGGCAAGCAGTTGGTCATCATGTCGCTCGCGGACCGTAAGGTCACACCGCTCACCGACGGTACGCACTACGACAACTTCCCACAGTGGTCGCCCAAGGGCGACGTGATCATGTTCACGAGCGAACGCGACGGCGACTTCGAGCTCTACACGATTCGACCTGACGGCACGGGGATTCGGCGGCTGACGAACGCGCCTGGCAACGACGCGCACTCCACGTGGTGCTCCGACGGGGAGTGGATCGTGTTCAGCAGCTCGCGGATGGGGTTCAAGGACGAGATGGCGCAGTACGACACCGTGCCACAGCCCTACGGAGAGATGTTCGCGATCCGGGCGGACGGCTCGGATGTGCGCCAGCTGACGGATAACCGATGGGAGGACGCGAGCCCCGCCTGCCTCGCGCTGGCGCGGCCGTCGGTGACCGCGCGACGGTAGACGGACCGACGACGAAAAACGCACGGTGGGCTGAGCTCGACGCCTTCACGACGATCAACGCAGAACTCGCGGAGCGCGCAGAGCGAGCGATTCAAGAAATCTCTGCGATCTCCGCGGCCTCTGCCCTTCGACCCTTCGACTGGCTCAGGGTCGTCCCGAGCATCGTCGAGGGACGACACGCTCAGGGCATCCCGAGCCTGTCGAGGGATGCGTTGATCGTGCCGTGGTCATTTCTTCGTGTACTTGGTCAATCCCCGAACGGTCACTTCCGCCCCGTACACGCTGCCGTCGGCGTCCACGGCCACGCCCTCGCCCGCCGCGCCCTCGGGCGCCTGCGTCTGGTGCGCGGGAATGTAGTACATGACCTTGCCGTCCTTGACGCTGCCGATCCGCACGCCCTTCCGCCAGCCCGGATGATTGGTCGCGTTGGTCTCTGAATCGATCGCGTACAGCGTGTCGTTCCTGTCGATGAACATCCCGCTGACGCGGCTGAACTGCTTCCACTGGTCGAGGAACTTGCCCTCCTGATCGAAAATTTGGAGCCGCATGTTGCCGCGGTCGGCCACGATCAAGCGTCCCCGCGAATCGAAGACCATCGCGTGCGGCGTCTTGAACTCGCCCGGCCCGGCGCCCCACTTGCCCCACTCCTTGATGAACTTCCCGTCTTTCGTGAACTTGACGATGCGCGCGGGAGTGTCGGGGGTGGCGGTGGCACCCTGGCCGCTGTGGCCGTCGGCCACGAAGATGTCGCCGTTTGGCGCCGTGATCACGTCGCACGGCTCACTCAACGTGTCGGGCCCCTTGCCCGCCACGCCGGCCTTGCCAAGCGTGAGCAGGACCTTGCCCTCCGGGCTCAGCTTGATCACCTGGTGGCCCTTCGTGCCCGCCTTGTTGGCGTTGCCGTCGGTCACCCACACGTTGCCGTCGCGGTCGACGTGCAGCCCATGGGGGAACACGAACAGTCCGGCGCCGATGCTCCGGATCACTTTGCCCGTCGCGCGGTCGACCTTGGTGACCGGAGGCACGTTCGACCCGTCGCAGGTGTTGGCGCCGCACCGGTCGATGGCCCAGATCTGGCCGTCCGGACCGATGTCGATGCCCGAGGTCGATCCCCACGTCCGGCTGTCCGGCAGCACGCCCCAGTTCCGGATTGTCTGATACGGATTCGGCAGTTTCTGCGTCGGGTCGACGTCAGCCTGGGTGTACGCGGTGACCGACGCCAGCACGGCAACGAGCAGGCTCGCAAGCGCGGCGTGCAATGGACGGATTGACATGAGGGTCCTCCCGATCTCGCCGCGCGGTGAATGTGCCCGCTGCACCGTGGCGAGATCCGGCCCCAGTGTAAAGCAATCAGGCAACCGCCGCCGGATTGACTCGCATTCAATTGCCCCAATTACCCGATTACCCGATTCTCCAATTACCCGATCTCCTGTCGCGGTATGGTTCAGCTCGCCGGTTCCCTGTACATCCCACAGGCCCTGTGCTATTCTGATCCCGCCTTCCCAGCGGCACCCCGATCGCCTATTTTCAGGAGTACGTGACGCGCATGCGCAACACACCTGCCCGACGTCTGTACGCCGCGCTCGCCGGCCTCGTCCTGCTGGCGTCACCGGCCCGCGCGCAGTTTCAACCGCGCCCGCTCGCCGACCCGGCCACCGGCGAGCGATACCACATCGAGGCCTCGGCGGGGTTCTGGAGCACCTCATCGGACATCTCGGTGTCGAGCGAGGCGCTCGGCATCATCGGCAGCACGATCGACTTCAAGAACGACCTCGGACTCGAGAGCGGCCGGCTGAGGGAGCTCCGCGTCGTGCTCCGGCCCGCCACCAAGCACAAGCTCCGGTTCGAGGTGATTCCGATTCGGATGAGCGGCGAGGACCACGTGCTCACGCGCACGATTGTCTTCAACGGCCAGGCGTACCGGATCGGCGTGCCGGTCACCTCGCAGTTCGACTGGAAGGCGTACCGGCTCGCCTACGAGTACGACTTTCTCGCCAGGGATCGCTGGTTCGTGGGCTTCATCGTCGACATCAAGCAGACCGACGTACAGGCCACGCTCGACACGGCGGTGATTCAGGAGCACGTGCGCGCGCGCGGCCCGATTCCCACCCTCGGCGGCATCGGCCGCTTTTACGCGGCGCCCAACATCTCGGTGACCGCCGAATACACGCGCCTCCCCTACAAGGAAGACGTCACGGAGGACATCAAGGCGCGCTACGCCGACTTTGGCCTGTACGGCACCGTGAACTTCACGAACAACGTCGGCGCGCAGATCGGCTATCGCTCGTTCGACGTGGGCTACAAGTTCGAGGACGACACGGGCGCGTTCACGGTGAAGGGGCCGTACTTCGGGATTGTCGCGCGGTACTGACGCGGACAATCCCGCTCAATCGAGTAATTGGATAATTGGGTAATCGGGTAATTGATTGGCTCATCGACAGCCAATCATCCAATCCAATTACTCGATTACCCAATTACCAGATTCGAGAGGGCGGCGAGCCGTTTGTCTGCCTCGGCGAGCGTCTCGTCCCTCTTGCAGAAACAGAACCTGAGCTTCGTGCGGCCGGCGGCCGCATTCCGGTAGAAGCTGCTCCCGGGCACGGCCGCCACGCCCACCTCCTTGACCAGATACCTCGCGAACTCCACATCGTCCCTGAAACCGAACACGGCGATGTCGGTCATGATGTAGTACGCGCCGTACGGTTTATAGCAAGTGAAGTGGTGGCGCTCGAGGATGTCGAGCAGCACATCCCGGCGGCGCCGGTAGCCTTCGGCGAGCTGCTGGTAGTACGCCTCGGGCACGCCGAGCGCCGCGACGCCGGCCTCCTGCAGCGGCGCGGCGGCGCCGACGGTCAGGAAGTCGTGGACCTTTCGAATCGCGTCCGTCAACGATTTCGGCGAAATCGTCCAGCCCACGCGCCAGCCCGTCACGCTGTACGTCTTCGACAAGCTGTTGATGGTCACCGTGCGGTCGGCCATCCCGTCGATCGTCGCGATCGGCACGTGCCGGTGGCCATCGTAGATGATGTGCTCGTAGATCTCGTCCGAGATCGCGACGACGTCCCACTTCCTGCAGAGGGCGGCGATGGCCTCGAGCTCCTGGTGAGTGAACACCTTGCCCGTCGGGTTGTTCGGCGTGTTGAGGATGATGGCCTTCGTCCTGTTGTTGAAGGCCGCGGCGAGCTCGCCCGCGTCGAAGGTCCACGAGGGCTCGCAGAGCGTCACGTAGCGCGGCGTAGCGCCCGAGAGAATGACGTCCGGCCCATAGTTCTCGTAGAACGGCTCGAAGATGATGACCTCGTCGCCCGGGTCGACGATCCCCATCATCGTCGCCATCATGGCTTCAGTGGCGCCACAGCAGACGGTGACCTGCTCGTCGGGAACGATCGGCAGGCCGTGGCGCCGCGTGAACTCAACGGCGATGGCCTCGCGCAGCCCGCGAGCGCCCCAGGTGACGGCGTACTGGTTCACGTCGGCGCGAATCGCGGCGCAGGCGGCTTCTTTCACGGCCTCCGGCGCCGGAAAATCCGGGAATCCCTGCGAGAGGTTGACGCCCCCGTACATCTCGTTCAGGCGCGTCATTTCGCGAATGACGGATTCGGTGAACTGAGTCGCCTTCTTGGAACCGGTGAGCTTCGACATGGGGAATCGGGTAATCCAATTACCCGATGCTATTGCGCGTACAACCGTCTGTAGTCTTCCGCCGTGCCGAGGACTTTCTTCACGTAGTTCTGCGTTTCGGGATAGGGGATGTCGTCGATGAACTCGTCCCGATCGGTGACCTCGGGCCGCTCGGCGATCCAACGGCGGACGGCGCGCTCCCCGGCGTTGTAGCTGGCCAGCGCCAGGTGGAGGCCGCCGAATTCCTTGATCTTGTCCGCCAGGAACGTGGTGCCCATCCGCACGTTCGAGTCCGCGTTGGTGAGCAGGCTCGTCGAGTAGCGCAGCTTCAGGCGGCGTGCGTACATCCGGGCGGTCGAGGGAATGAGCTGCATGAGTCCGTAGGCGTTGGCGCTCGAACGGATGTCACGCACGAATGTCGATTCCTGGGCGACGAGCGCCGCGACGAGGTGCGGGTCGAGGGCGCGTTGGGCTGAATACTTCTTGATGAGATCCCAGTAGTCGAGCGGGAAGATCACCGACAGGACATCGCGCGGCATCTCCTCGCCGCCCGCCGCCATGTACTGCGGGTACGCGCGCTTCATCGCGTTGATCGAGCCGCGAATCAGGTTGAAGCGCACCGTGCCGGATTCGCTCTGCCCCTGCTGCAGAGCAATCCACGCCTGCGTCGCCTGCAGCGCGGGCGAGTCGCCCCAGGCCCGTTGCGCGTAGCGCACTTCGTTCAGCGCCAGCTCGTAGGCGCCGATGTCGAGCAGCGCGCGGACGATGGGCTCGCTGGGCAGCGGCTGCGGCAGGGGGGTGGCGCCGCTCGCGATCACACGCGGCGCGGCGCGCCGCCCGTCCATGCGCGCCGCCGCCAGGCGTCCGTAATACGTGTTCAGATAGTCGGCCGTTGCCAGCGTGTAGCGCTCGTCGGCCAGCGCCCGTTCGTTCAGCGCCTCGTGGGCGCGGCCCGACCAGTAGAGCCACGCCGGCCGATAGTCGGAGCGCGGGAAGTCGACGGCTCCCCGCTCGAAGTACTTCACCGTCTCGGCGTAGCGGCGCTCGCGGTACGACCGCCAGCCGATCTTCCAGGCCGCGCGCTCCGACGAGGCGCCGCGCGGGTTCTTGTCGTACAGCTCACGGAACGCCGCGTCCGCCAGCGCGTCTTCATCGTGCCGGATGTAGTCGCTCGCCAGATCGTTCAGCGCATCCTCGGCCCAGCGTTCCGTTGGGAACTCGTCGGCGATGCGCCGGATGGTCTTCTTGTAGCCAGCGCGATCGCGGAACGCCCGCTGGATGAGCGCGTGGTAGTACAGGGCCTCCGCCTGCCGCGGTCCTTTGCCGAGATGCGGCCGCACGCCGTCGCGCGCGAGCGCGTATTTCCTCAAGTGGTAGTCGCTCTCGGCCATCCGCAGCTGGATGCGGGCGCGGTCGTCCCCTTCGGCGGAGGCCTTGACTCTGGCGAATGCCGCGCGCGCCGGTCCGTACTGCCGCGCACCGAAGAGCCGATCGGCGCGGCCAAGCTCCAGCCGGTAGCGCTCGGTCCCCCGCGCGATGGGCTGTACGGTGGGCATGGCCTGGAGCTCGGCGCCCGCCTGGTCCGCAAGCTCGCCGAGCGGAAATTCGTAGTAGACGCGCGCGAACGATTCGCCGGCCTTCTGGAGATCGCCGCTCGCTTTGGCGGCTCTCCCCAGCCGCATCAGCACCTCACCTGGCGCCGGCGTCTCTGTCGCGACGAGTTGCTCGTACAGCCGCACGGCCGCCGCGTAGTCTTTCTGCGCTTCAGCCGATGCGGCATCGGCCAGCGTCGCGGCTTCGGACAAGTAGCCGACGGGGCGGCGATCGAGAATCTCCTGGAACGTCCGGCGCGCCTCGGCGTGTCGCCCGAGCGCATGCTCGGACAGGCCGGCGTAGTACGCGGCGTAGAGGCCCAGTGGGCCGTCCGGAACTGTGGGCTGCTGGAGCATCGACAGGGCCTTGGTGTGTTCGCCCTTTCCCGCAAGCGTCACGGCCGTCGCGAACTCGCGCGACGCCGAGGACGGTTCGACGACGCGGCCGCCGGGCGCCAGCCACAGCCGATCGAGGTCGCGCGACACCGGCGCATGACTTGTCGGCGCGAGGAGGAATGTCGCGCCTTCGCCCAATCCATCCTGCGGCCGTTGGGCGGACGGGTGCGTCGCCAGCGCCATCAGCGCCAGCCCCACGGCCGCCAGCGATCTCTCAGCCGATCTCAACATGGCCACGAAGTCACGAAGTTTCGCACATCCTCACGTCCTCAGATTCTCAAATCCTCAAATTCCAGTTTTCAGTTCTTGACCTCCATCAGTCTGGGGTCTCCACCCGCGAGCGTCTTGACGAGCTCATCGTGAAAATGATCGTGTCCGAGACGTACGTGGGCGGGCACACGCTGTTCGTACAGCACGCGCGCCCGTGCGATCTCGCCGCCGAGCCTCGTCGTCAGGTCGCCTTCCTTGCGGCCGGCGATCACGGCCGACTCGTGATACAGCTTGATTTCGGACACGAGGAGCCGCGCATAGCGCCGCGCCCCTTCCTTCGAGTCTTCCGTGTCGGTCGTGTCCGGTGTGCGCGCGTCGGCGGATTCGCCATCCCGCGCCCTCGTCTCGCCCGGCACGTCGGGGCGCTCGGTGAGCACCTTTGCCGCGCGGAACGCCGTGATCGCTTCCAGGCACCGTGCGGCGTGGCGCGCCAGGAGCTCCACGACAAAGGGCCATGTGAGGCGAGCGGCGCCGTCGGCACGAGCCGTGTCGTCTGGCCCCTGATCGGCGTACAACACCGCGACGATCTGACCGCCCATCGACACCGGCACCGCGAGCACTTCGCGGCCCGGCGGAAGCAAGGCGAATGCGGGCGCGGTGTCGGCCGCGGCGCTGTCGGCCGACACGGCGACGCCCGTACGCGCGGCCTCGGCGATCACGCCAGCGTCGGCCACCGGAACGTCGACGTCGTTTTGTTCGTCGAGCGGCTGGCCGAAGCCGATGAAACGCCAGCCGCGAAGCTGGCCCCCTCTCACCAGCAGGACGGCGGCGCGTCTGGCCTCCGCCCCGGCGCTGCTCACGAGCGTGTCGAGGATGTCGGTGAGCGACCAGGCGCGATCGATCGCGCGAACGGCTTCGATCAGGCGTGCGCTGGCGGCGAGCTCGGCGACCTTCTGATCGGCCAGCGCCGTTTCCGCGTCCGAGGCGGGGCCTGCGTCGAGCGCAGCCTCGCGGCCCGTTCGCTCGCCTTCGGCGCGTCCCTGCGCCAGTCCCAGCTCAACGCCCTCCTGCAAGCCTTCCTCACGCCCGATCCGTTTTCCCTCTTCCCGGCCTTGAGCCTTGCCTGCTTCGCAGCCGGCTTCCCAGCCTTCTTGATGGCCTTCTTTCTTGCCTTCTGCCCTGCCCTCTTTTCTGCCTTCTTCCCTGCCTGCTCTCTGACCTTCTTCGAAGCCGGCTCTCTTGCCGTCTTCGACGCCGACTCTCTTCCCCTCCTCGATGCCAGCGCTCTTCCCCTCTTCGAAGCCGGCTCTCTGCCCTTCTTCGAAGCCGGCTCTCTGCCCTTCTTCGATGCCGGCTCTTTTCCCTTCGTCGATGCCGGCTCTCTTCCCCTCGTCGATGCCGACTCTCTTGCCCTCGTCGATGCCGGCTTCTCGTCCCTCTCTGCGGCCCTCGTCTTTTCCCGCCTGTCGACCCTGCTGGAGGCCCGACTCGAAGCCGCTGCGGCGACCCTCATCGAGGCCTTCCTGTCGACCCTGCTGCTGGCCCGATTCGAAGCCGGAGCGGCGGCCTTCCTCGAGGCCTTGCTGTCGGCCCGCGGCGATGCCAGCGAGGCGTCCTTCTTCGAGTCCCGCGGCGCGGCCTTCGCCGAGGCCCGTGGCGCGGCCTTCCGCGCGTCCGGCGTCGCGACCCGACTCGGCGCCGCGCGCTTCGGCGGCGGCGACGGCCTCGAGCATGCCGGCCTGCGCAGCGGCGACGGCGGCCGCCACGCGCGCC
>MEKT01000059.1:12029-12254 GCA_001767435.1 Acidobacteria bacterium RIFCSPLOWO2_02_FULL_65_29
CCGCGGAGCTCGTCGGTTAAAGCGGCCATGCGGCGCGTCGTCTCCTCGCGCATCTGGTCGGCCAGCGAGTCGAAGGCGCGATGGAGCTGTTCGTCGAAAGACATAACCGAATTATCGAGAGATTCGCCCGTCATCGACAGTTGGGGGCCGTGTGGGTGGCCGACAGAATTATACCCTGGCAACTTCAATAGGTACAGTCGTTTGGCCGAGTCTTTGACGTCGGAG
>MEKT01000060.1 GCA_001767435.1 Acidobacteria bacterium RIFCSPLOWO2_02_FULL_65_29
GGATCGACAGGCAGTCGTCCTCGCATGGTTTGCGAAAGCCTTCACCGGTCCTTGAACGGAGGAATGCAAGTCACTCCGTGAGAGTGGCGACGAGATTCGGACGTTCGACGTGGCGTATTTCGCCGTCAGCGTCGATCCGCCCGATACGAACAAGGCCTTCGCGCAATCGCTCGGCGTCGACTATCCCATCCTGAGCGATCCGACCCGCACTGTGGCGCAGGCCTACGGGGTGGCCGATGCCGATCAGTCATACGCATCGCGCTGGACGTTCTACATCGGCGTCGATGGCCGCATCCTTCACATCGACAAGCGGGTGAGCCCGACAACCCATGGTCAAGCGGTCGCAGCCAGACTCGCCGAGCTTGGCGTCGCCCGCCGCCGTTCCGACCGTTGAGAAGGCGGATTCCCCTATGGGCTGACTCACGCTCCGGAAGGCACGTGAGTCGACGTATCGCCGCCCACGTAGCGCAGGACTTCAGTCCTGCCCGCTGGCGGCGGCAGGTCTAGAGACGAGCGTCAACGTGGATCTGAACGATCCAACGACGGTCGCGCTCATCGCCGCTGACGCCTTCGAGGCGGCTGGCCACGAGCACGCGCTGTATGGAGGCCTTCTCACGGCTGCGTAAGAGCCTCGCGAGACACGCGACGCCGACCTGGCGGTGATCGACGTGTCTGCACCGCAGGCTCGCGATGTAAGGGCCGGTCCTTCCTCTTCCCACGGCCGCAACCGGCGATTGCGACACATACCAGGCGCAGGACAGCTCGGGCGCTCATGCCGGCCGGCACGTCGACACACGTGCACGTGCCTTCCGGGATCTACACTGGCTGGTGTGTCATGATGCCCACAAGAGACATAATGATGCTATCATGATATACTCTGATATATGCGCACGACGATCCGGCTGAATCCCCGTCTGTTAGCGGAGGCCAAGAAGCTCGCGGCAGACACGAACCGCTCGCTCACGAAGGTCGTCGAAGATGCCTTGCGCGAGGTCGTCGCTCGCCGCCGGCGTCAACCGCGTCGCACAGTCTCGCTCACGATCGTCGGCGGCAGCGGCGTGAATCCCGGCATCGACCTCGACGACAGCGCTGCGCTCCTCGCCGCCATGGAGGTCGTCCGTGGTCCTGCCTGACGTGAACGTCCTCGTCCATGCCCACCGGAGCGACTCGGTTCACCACGCGGCCTGCCGGGCATGGCTCGAATCCGTCCTTGGGTCGGACGAAGCCTACGGCATCTCCGAGCTCGTGCTCAGCGGGTTTGTCCGGATCGTGACCCATCCGGCGGTCTTCAGTCCGCCGAGCTCCATCGAGGACGCCCTGGCATTCGCATCCGAGGTCATGTCACCCGAGCACGCCGTCACGATCGCGCCTGGTGCCCGGCACTGGGAGATTTTTTCAAAGCTCTGTCGGGATGCCGACGCCCGCGGCAACCTCGTGGCGGACGCCTACCTGGCCGCGCTCGCGATCGAGTCTGGAAGCGAGTGGATCTCGACTGACGGCGACTACGCGCGTTTCCCCGCGCTCAAATGGCGCCGGCCGTTTTGATCATGCCGACCACGGGGGCGTGACGGACGAGCCTCTGGAATAGAACAGCGCCTTGCCATCAGCGGACAACGCGCCCATCCACGCCTCCCACGTGAGGAACAGCAGGGGCAATCGGCGCGGCGCCTGAGACCATCGCTCGAGGGGCATGGCAGGTGGTTCATGATACGCGCCGCTCATCGCGGTTCCATGTCGGATTTGTCAGGGTTGTGTGTTTGGCGGCGATCGGACGCGGCGGATGGGATCCCAGGAAGGTATGAGGAGCGGCGCGACGCTCGACATGGGGAATATCCATACGATAACAGAGTTGCGTTTAGTCATACTAAACGATATTCTGTCTGCGTATGGTAAAGCGTCGCCACTGGCTGGAACAGATCGACCGGCACTGGTCCCGCCGCTCGATTCTCTGGCTGCGCGGCGTCCGGCGCACCGGGAAAACCTCGCTGGCCAGGTCCCTGCCGGGCATCGAGTACTTCGACTGCGAGCTGCCGCGCGTCCGAGGGGCCATGGAAGATCCGGAAGCCTTTCTGCACGGGCTTCGCGGCAAACGGGTGGTCCTCGACGAAGTGCATCGCCTTTCCAACCCTTCGAAATTGCTCGAGATCGCGGCCGACCATTTTCCCACCACCCGCGTCCTGGCCACCGGATCCTCGACGCTTGGCGCGAGCGGCCGGTTCCGCGACACGCTTGCCGGCCGAAAGACGGAACTGTGGCTCACCCCGATGATCGAGGCGGACCTGGCCGACTTTGGCGACACCGATCTCGGGCATCGCCTGCTGCACGGCGGCCTCCCGCCGTTCTTTCTGTCGCCGGAGCTGCCTGAGCGCGATTTCCAGGAATGGATGGATGCCTACTGGGCCAGGGACATCCAGGAGCTCTTCCGCCTGGAGCGTCGCGCGTCCTTTCAGCGATTCGTCGAGCTGCTCATGGCCCAGAGCGGCGGCATGTTCGAGGCGACCCGTTTCGCCGCGCCCTGCGAAGTGAGCCGCACCACCATCACGAACTATCTCGCCGTCCTCGAAGCCACCTCCGTGGCGCTCGTGCTCCGGCCCTTCAGCTCGCGCCGCAGCAACGAGATCATCGCCGCTCCCAAGGTCTATGGCTTCGACACCGGCTTGGTCTGCGCGCATCGCGGCTGGACCAGCCTGCGACGCGACGACCTGGGTCACCTCTGGGAACACTATGTCCTCAACGAGCTCACCGCGCACCTTCAGAACGCGGGCCTGCGGTACTGGCGGGACAAGCAGGGTCACGAAGTGGACTTCATCTGGGCGCCACGCGGGAGACCCCCGGTGGCCATCGAATGCAAATGGTCGGCTCGCAATTTCAATCCGGCGAGCCTGCTCGTGTTCGGCCGCGCCTATCCCAGGGCGACACTGCTGGTGACGACCCCGGATGCCCGGCCTCCGTTTACCAGAAACTACGACGGCATCGACGTGCAGTTCCTGACCCTGAACCGTCTCGTCGCACGCATCGCCGGCGCAGACCGTCGTTCCACTTTCAGCTAGTGCTGGTGAACGACCAGGGGCACGCCGGTCAGGCCCAGGTGTCGATCCGTCGTCCAACACGCCCTGAGACGGCGAGCCTTCATGATGTGCAAGCCGACGGCGTCAGTCAGGGACAGGTCCTGGTCCGAGAACCTGCGGAGCATCTGGATCCCGCCGGCCTGCTCATCAGGCCCCACACCGACGAGACGCAGGGGCGCCAAGTCTTCGATCAAGGCGATGAATTGAAGGGCTCTCGATCGGTCGTACCGCTTCAGAAACCAGCCGTGCCCCTCGGCCACGACGAGCGTGGTCGTGACGAGGCCGGGTGGATCCGAGAACAGCCGTCGAAACAAGGCATGGTGGCTGTCGGACCGATCCACGAAGGCGATGAGCGCTGACGTGTCAACGTAGGCGTCAGTCTTTCTGCCCATAGACCACGTCGTCGATCGTCCGGGAGGCGTTCGGGTCGCCCGTCTCGATCATGCCGGCGT
The DNA here is from genome assembly GCA_001767435.1 of Acidobacteria bacterium RIFCSPLOWO2_02_FULL_65_29. Classification (GTDB taxonomy): domain Bacteria; phylum Acidobacteriota; class Vicinamibacteria; order Vicinamibacterales; family CAVVIG01; genus 2-02-FULL-65-29. The sequence goes on from MEKT01000060.1 coordinate 3,521, forward strand.
AGCGCATCCACGGCCTGGACGCGTCCGCGGGAAGAATGGTGCGAAGCGAACGACGCAGCAGTTCCGCGAGGGAAATGCCAAGCCGTCCGGCTTCGTGCTTCGCCGCCTTGTACTCCTCCTCGGAGAGACTGATCTGAGTCCTCACCATGATAACAGTGTATCACGTACCGTTATCACCGCTCCCCGTCCTCGGCCGTCCAGTCAACCCGAACGTCAGGGTTTTGTGAAGATTGGGCGGAGAGCGACAGCTCATGGAATCAGCGCCGGTGTGTCTGTAATAACTGGCGTGATCACACTTGAACTCGGCGGTGTTTCCCGTGTTGCGCGCACCAGGGGAGCGGGATATGCTGCCTCGGTCGCATGGGAAACCGAGGAGTACACAAGGGCGAACCCTGGAAACGCTGGCAGCGATCTGCTCGGCTCGCGCTCGCGGGCGCTTGTCTATTTCTGGTGGCGCTCGTCGCGGCCTGTTCACCGCCGGCCCCCCCGCCGATCGAGCCGGGCGCGTTTGAACCGCCGCTCGTCCGCCTGCAGCAGCTCGTCGGCGCGAGCGATCACCTGCACGTCGATGAAGTGCGTTACCGCGAGAGCGACGCCAGGCTGTTTCATTGCAGCTACACGTTCGGCGTCATCGACGCCCGCGACCCAGAGCGGATGCTCTACCTCGCACAGAACCTTCGTCACAAGATTCCAGGCGATGAGCGTTCACCGGGCTGTATCCATCTCGCCTGGGACGGTGACGTGGTCTACACCGTCCATCGCGGCAATGTCGACAACCCCGCGTTCCTCTCCGGATGGGTTCTCGAGCCGGATCCGGCCGATCCTCAAAAGCTGACGCCGGTCCAGCTGCCGGTCGTGCAAGAGCCGGGCGTCAGCTACGAGGGCCTCGACACGGCGAACGGCTACATCTACGTCGCCCAACGCCAGAAGGGGCTCGCCGTCTACCGGCGCGATGTCCGCAATCGCTTCATCCGGGTCGGCACGTTTTCCGATTTGAACAACGCGTGGGGCGTGCGGGTGCGGGGCACGACGGCATTTGTCTCCGACGGCCTGGCGGGTCTCGCCATCGTTGACGTCGCCGATCCGAAAAGACCGGCGCTGCTCGGCCGCGCGATGACCGGCGGGCAGGCCCGGGGCCTGGTGGTCGACGGTCACACGGCTTACGTCGCGGCCGGCTCCGCCGGCCTCGTGGTCGTCGACATCACGAGCCTCACCGATCCGCGGGTGATTGGCAAAGCCGCGATGCCCGGAAGCGCGGTGCGCGTCGATTACAGCGGCGGGCGCGTGTACGTGGCTGCCTGGAACGACGCGCGCGTGTACGACGTCACGACGCCCGCCTCGCCTCGCTTCATCGGCGCCGTGCGCATGACGCGCGATATCAGCGGGCAGGGGGGTAGGGGTGCTCGAGGTGCGCGGGGTGGACGCGGCACACAAGCTGCGCAAGGCGAGGAAGGCGATCAGCCGGCGCGCGGCAGACAAAGCGCACCGAGAGTGTCGGCCGCGCTCAGACAGCCGGATGCCGAGGGCCTGCTCGAGGACGGCCGTCCACCGGTGACGTCGCGGACGCTTGGCGTGGCGGCGCGCGGCGACGTGATGTTTGTCGGCAACTGGCACGTCATCTATTCGTATCGTGTCTTTCCCGACCGCAAGGCGCCCGGGCTCCTGCTGCCCGAAGAAATCAACCTCGTGGATTTCGGCCCGGTCGCCGCGGGCGGCAGCACCACGGTGCCGGTGAGAGTGACGAACCAGGGAACGGCGCCGCTGACCGTGTTCGACGCCGCGACCAGCAACCCGCACTTCACCGTGACGCCCGCCGAGGCGCGTATCGGGCCGGGCGAAGCGACGACGCTCTCGGTCACCTACAAGGCGGCGTCGGCAGAAAAGGAAAGCGGCATTCTGCTCATCCGATCGGACGATGCCGACAACGCGATTCGAGCCGGCTATCTGGTTGCCAATCAGTCGGGTCTCGGCGTCGGCAAGCCGCTGCCGGACACGACCGTCAACCTGGTCGACGGGGGGCAGTGGTCCTCGTCGGAGGCGAAGGGCAAGGTCACGCTGCTGGCCTACTTCGCCACCTTTTGACCGCTCTGCAGTCTGGAGTTGCCAGACATAGAGGATCGGTTCCACAGGAAGTACAAGGATCGCGGGCTGGTGGTCGTCGGCGTCAACCCCGGGGGACGTGGCGGCGTGCAGGGCGGTCCGTCAACCGATGATATCGGCGGCGTGCAGCGTTACACCGAGAACCTAGGGGTCACGTACCCGATCGGGCTCGAACAGACCAGCAACTACACGGCGTATACGGCGAATTACAGAGGCGCCAACCCGTTCCCCGTCGACATCATCGTCGACAAGGACGGCAAGATGGTCTACATCGCTCGTGAATACGAACCGGACGCGATGACCGCCATCATCGAGAGACTTCTCGCGCGGTAGTGGCGACGCCAGAGTCGTCCATGCGGCACTCCTCGGGTTTCCTTGCGCTAGTACTTCTCGGCATCACGGCCTGCGGCGGCGAATCGCCGCAGGCCGTGCGCCCGGATGCTCCCGGCAACGCGGTGGCTTCGTCCGGCACGGCCGGAGAATGGCGCCTGGCCGGAGTGCTCAAAGACGAAGCGGGTCGGTCCCTCGGCAACGCCAGGATCCTGGCCTGCATGTCCCGCGTGTGTCTGTTCGGCCAGAGCGGCGCCGACGGCCGCTTCAGCTTCACCATCGACTCGCCGGCCGATCTCGTCGTCAAGACAGAACCCGATCTTTCCGCTGTCCCGCGGCGGGCTCCGGCGATGGTGCCAGTACCGCTCGCCGCCGGGCGGCAGGTTGATGTGGGTGCGGTGCACGTGTCGAATCTTCCGGACGGACAACGCCTGGGTCCGCCGAGCGCGGATCCGCAAACGCTGCAGGCCGGAGACGGTTTGGAGCTCACGCTTCGGCGGGCCGCGCTCGAGCCTGCGCTGGGCGAGGTGCTGTTCGACGTCGCCGCGCGTCGGTTGCCTGCGGCGAACGTGCCCCGGTATGCCGCGCTTGGCGGGGAGGAAGTGCTCGCGGTCTACGCGATGCATCCCTTCGCCGCCAGGAGCACGATGCCCATTGCGGTGAAAGCGCCGTCCAACCTGCCGGCGGGTACGCGTGTGAAGTTCCGCACGATCAACGAAATCGACGGCACGTTCTCGGAGCCCGTGTCCGGGCTGGCCTCGGGTGAATTCGTCGCCACCGATCCGGCGGCCGGCATCACCGAGCTGACGCATCTCGTTATTTCACGCTAGGCGGGTCTAAAGACCCGCACTACATTCTGCCGCGCAGACTCCTAGAGCACTTTGCGCGTGCGTGTGGTGCAGGACTTCAGTCCTGCCTACGGCGGCGCGTGTACAGGTCTGAAGACCTGGGCCACGCCTTGTGGCTGCCGCCATACTTGTCGCGATGCCGTAGTATCCGCCAACAGGCGGACCGCTCACGGGTCCGGCTAAAGCCGGACACTACATGCCAGAGCGTTGTGAATAGCGCCAATGCTCACCTCATACGAGCCGGACCGCGACGTTCTCTTTCGCGACGGCATGGCCGATGACCGTCGCGGCCGGCACGCCGCTCGCCCGCAGCTCGTCGACTAGCGCCGCGGCGCTCTGCTCGGGAATCGCGATCAGCAGCCCGCCCGATGTCTGCGGATCGAACGCGATTTCGACCAGGCCCGCCCGCACCGAAGGCGCGACGCTGACTTTGTCCAGCAGGTACCCGCGGTTACGCCGGCATCCGCCGGTCAGGTAGCCTTGCTCGGCAAGACGCACGGCCCCCTCCAGCACTGGAAACCGGGCTGCCTCGAGCACGATCGTGACGCCGCTGCCGCTCGCCATTTCGAGCGTGTGTCCGAGCGGCCCGTAGCCGGTCACATCCGTGCACGCATGGACGGGATACCGCCGCATCACGAAGGACGCTTCGCGGTTGAGCGCGACCATGGATTGAACGGAAGCCTTCACGCTTTTCGGAGGCGCCTTCCGCTTCTTCAGCGCGGTCGAGATGATGCCCGTCCCGAGGGCCTTGGTCAGCACGAGGGTGTCTCCCTCGCGAACGCCGACGTTGCGAATCACGCGGTCGGGATGCACGACGCCGGTGACCGCCATCCCGAACTTCAGCTCCGTGTCGATGATGCTGTGGCCGCCAACGACCACGGCTCCCGCTTCCTTCACCCGTTCCGCGCCGCCCCGCAGGATGTCGCCGAGCACCGCGATGTCGAGCGTGCCGGTCGGAAAGGCGACGATGTTCATGGCCGTGACCGGATCGCCGCCCATCGCGTAGACATCGCTCAACGCGTTGGCGGCGGCAATTTGTCCGAAGACGTACGGGTCGTCGACGATCGGCGTGAAGAAATCAACGGTGTTGACGACCGCCAGGTCGGGTCGAAGGCGGAACACTCCGGCATCGTCGGAGGTCTCGGTTCCCACGATCAGATCCGGGTGATCGCTCACAGGCAGGAGGCGCAGCACCTGCGCCAGCTCGGTCGCGCCGAGCTTGGCCGCTCAACCGGCGGCCGTCACTCGCTGCGTGAGCCCCAGCGCCTTGAGTGCTTTTCGTCCCGTGCGCTTCGCTTCCACGAGGGATCCATTCCTTCGGTCAATGCCGATCCGGCGCCGAGGCGCGTTTCAACCGCCTCACGTCGCCGACTCTGACAGTCAAGCCCGTACGGTCGAAGTATTCGAGCAGCGGAATCGCGTACTTCCGCGTCGTGCCGGCCATGTCGCGAAAGGCACCCGGCGTCACGTCACGGTCGCCCGAGCAGTGCTCGCGCAGCGTGCGCGCGATCTCGTCGACGCGGTCCTTGAGAAAATAGAGGTCCGGCGCGACTCGCACGATCTGATGGTTGCGCTCCATCGCGCGCATCAGATCACTCAGCCTGGCTCGACCGATGCCAAGACGCGTTTCGATCTCTCCGAGGGCGGGTGGCGTCATCGGGGTGGCGGACAGTAAGGCCTGGATCTTGTCGATGATCATACTGTCGTCGCCTTTCGGGCGTACGGCGTGCTGCGCGAGGCGCAGCAGGCTGGCCTCTCGCGCGACCACGCCGTCGGCCGCGAGGCGATCGACGAGCGCCCGGAAGACTTTCGGCGTCGTGGGAAATACGAGCGCATCGCGCAGCTGCTCCAGCTCCATCCCAGGCGCGAGCGGAGAGGCTTCGTGGAAGTCGCGAAGCGTTTCAAGTAGGCTGTTCACCTGGCGTTGCCATTTGCCGGCCGTCGTGTAGACGCCCTCGCCCTCGAGAGCGATGCGAATGGCCGGCATCTCTTTCAGGTGGGCCTCGACGAGCGTCTCCTGCACGTTCAGCAGCTGGGCCAGCTCGCTCGTCGCCAGCGTGAAGCGTCCGCTCCCCTCGAGAAACGCGTCGACCACCGCCGCGGCGTCGCCACGGTGAAGCGACTCGAGCCGCTCGAGCATCCCTGCCTCGCGTCGCTTGTGCGGTCCGGCCGAAGGGTGAACGACCACGCCGCCGCCAATCGTTCGCTGGGCCGTCTCGTTGCGGATGATGAATCGATCGCCGCGCATGGCCAGGAGCGGCTCCCGAAGCCTGATCTGACAGTAGGCCGAGTCCCGCGGTCCAAGCCCGTCGCGTCCGTCGAGCAGCTGGACGGTGGCCAACCGCTCGGCCGTCCCCATGTGGACGCGGACCCGCTCGCGATTCTTGAGGCCCTTGCTCGTCCTCGACCGAAGATTCAGGAACGCGTCGAAGCGATCGGTCGTGGCCGTGATGCTCTGGTGGCAGATGACGTGACCGCGCATGATGGATGGCCGCGCCGGGCCTGCCACGTTCATGGCCACGCGCTGGCCCTGGGACGCGACGGCCACCGCCTGGTTGTGCACCTGCAGGCTCCGCACACGAAAGACCTGATCGCCGGGGAGACAGCGGACCGTTTCCCCGACCCTCACCTCGCCTGCGAGCGCCGTGCCGGTGACGACCAGCCCATGGCCCTGCATCACGAAGACGCGATCAACGGGTAGGCGAAAGCCACCCAGCCCTGCAACCGCGCTGTTCGTCCGCACGCGCTCCGCGATGAGCGCGCGGAGATTGGCGAGGCCCTCGCCGGTTTCAACCGAGCAGGGGAGCATCGGCGACTGCTCGAAGGAGGTGCCCCCCACCAGCCGTCCGATTTCGCCGGCGACGTCGCCGATTCTGGCCTCGGTCGCCAGGTCCACCTTGGTGATCACGAAGATCGCCTGCTTCACGCCCAACAGATGCACGATGTCCAGGTGCTCTTCGGTCTGCGGCATCACGCCGTCGTCGGCCGCCACCGTGAAGAGGACGAGATCGATGCCGTGGGCGCCCGCCAGCATGTTGTGGATGAAGCGCTCGTGGCCCGGCACGTCGACCACGCCCGCCCGAATGCCGCCGGGAAGATCCAGGTGCGCAAACCCCAAATCGATCGAAATCCCTCGTTCTTTCTCTTCCTTGAGCCGGTCTGTGTCCTGGCCCGTCAGGGCTTTCACGAGACTCGTCTTGCCGTGATCGATGTGTCCGGCCGTGCCGATGATGACGCTCATGCAGAAGTTCGCTTTCAGCTCTCAGCTCTCAGCCTTCAGTTCCTAGCAGGTTGGTCGATGGCAGAGAGCTGAGAGCCTGTGAACAATTACGACGTTTGAACGCAGAGCTCGCAGAGAGCGCCGAGAGATTCTTGGGTATTGCTTCTCTGTGGCCTCTGCGGTCTCTGCGTTGAATGTGATTTATTCACCAGTTCTCGCAGCTGATAGCCGATGGCTGATGGCTGACAGCTGATAGCTGATCCAATGTCATTCAATATCGGCGCTCCCCCTCGGCACGAGCTCGCCGGGCGAGAAGATCGTCCGTAGATCGAGGAGGAAGCGGCCGTCGGCGATGCGGCCGATGATGGGAGGGCTCGCAGCCCTGAACCTGCTGGCGATGCGCTCGGCGTCCACGGTGTCGTGCTCGATGGCGATCACTTTGCTGGGCAGTTCTTCAGTGGGAAGCGCGCCACTGCCGATCTGCGAGGTCGAGTCTTCGAGCGACATGCGGTAGTCCGCGCCGAGCGATTGCTGCAGCATCTGGACTGCGGTCTGTCCAACGGCTTCGATCTCCGCGATCGGTCGTGCGAGCGCTCTGAAGATCGGCATCGTGCCAATGATGTCTGGCGATTCCCGGTAGATTCGGAGCGTCGCCTCGAGCGCCGCGATCGTCAGCTTGCCGCATCGAAGCGCCCGATGCAGCGGGTTTTTCGCGATGGCCTCCAGCCACGTCCGCCGCCCGACCAGCACACCGGCTTGCGGCCCGCCGAGCAGCTTGTCGCCGCTGAAGGTCACCACGTCGGCGCCCGCGGCGATGCGCTCCGACACGACCGGCTCCTTCGGCAAACCGTGCCGGCTCAGATCGACGAGCGCGCCGCTCCCCAGATCTTCCATCACCGGAATGCCGTGTGCGCGGCCGATGGCCACGAGCGCCGGCAGATCCACCTGCGACGAGAATCCCACGACCCGATAGTTGCTGGTGTGGACTTTCAGCAGCAGGCCCGTCTTCCCGGAGATGGCCTGCTCGTAGTCGGCGGGGTGCGTGCGGTTGGTCGTGCCGATCTCCTTGAGGATCGCCCCGCTTTTCTCCATGATTGCGGGAAGTCGGAACGCTCCGCCGATCTCGATGAGCTCCCCCCGCGAGACGATCACGTCCTTGCCGAAGGCGAGCGTGTTCAATCCCAGCAGGACCGCGGCCGCGTTGTTGTTGACGGCGGTGGCCGCCTCGGCGCCCGTGAGCTCGCAGAGCAGCCGCTCGATGGTGGCTTCGCGCCTGCCCCGCGTGCCTCGCTCG
>MEKT01000061.1 GCA_001767435.1 Acidobacteria bacterium RIFCSPLOWO2_02_FULL_65_29
TACTGATCCCTTGCGGGACTTTCGCGTTCGACTTGCATGTGTTAGGCACGCCGCCAGCGTTGATTCTGAGCCAGGATCAAACTCTCATGTTAAAGGCGTTGGCTTCAGCACGCCGGATCCAGAAGGACCCGGCACGTGAAACGCAACTGGTTTAACGCGAGGGCCGATGAATTGGCTCTGCGTTGTTCAATCCGTTGTTTGGTCTGATGGTCGCCGCCAGCCGCCTTCGCACGGACTGACAACTCCGGTCGGTTTCTCCATCCGGGGGCCCTCCCCCGGATCGATGCTGCGACGCCACCCGCTGACTCTCATTGTTAGTGCGCGGGTTTTGACGCCCACGCCTTAACGGGTTGTGTGTGCTTGCACGCACTATCTAGTTTTCAAAGAACCGACCCGCCTTCGCGCCCTTGGCACGTCGGCCTGCAAGCCTGCCGTCAGCCTGCCCGTGATCCCCGGCCGCGTCAGCGCCGCCGCCGACCGCGTTTAGGGGAACCCTCTAAGGTTACTAGAAACCACCAACCCTGTCAATATCACTAGCCGCCAAAAAGGGCGGCCGTTGCAGGAGAGTGTGGCGCGACGCCCGCGCTGCTGGAAGACTTGCGAGGAAGAACCCTGCAGAGTGTCCCGTGAAACGAACGTTCAGTCAGTCTAGAGGTTCGCGGCTCGCCCTGTCAAGCACGCGGCCGTCTACCTGTCAAGGCCGTCTACCCCAGCAGCTTCACCACATGCGTCTGCTTCTGACCCTTGCGGAGGACGAGCACCTGCCCGCCAATCGCCTGCTCCCTCGTGATGCGCGCTTGCGGATCCGACGTGCGCCGGTTGTTCACGTACACACCACCCGATTGAACCAGCCGCCGGGCCTCGCTCTTCGAGGGCGCGAGCCGGACGCGCGCCACCAGATCGACAATCGCCATCCCCGGAACGTCGAGCTCGTCGGCTCGGATCTCGGTCGACGGGACGTCGTCAAACACCTCGAGCACATCGCCAACAGGCAGCGAGACGATGTCTTCCCCAAACAGCAGCGCCGACGCGCGCTCCGCGCGCGTCAGCTGCGGCATCCCGTGGACGAGCGTGGTGACTTCGCGCGCCAGCACGCGCTGCGCCTCGCGCGACTCCGGCGACCGGGCGACCGCCGCCTCGAGCTCCGCAATCGTCGGCTGCTCGAGAAACGTGAAGAACTTGAGATACGGAACGACGTCGCCGTCGTCGGTGTTCAGCCAGAACTGATAGAACCGGAACGGTGAGGTGCGCGCTCCGTCGAGCCAGATCGTCCCGGCTTCGGTCTTGCCGAACTTGACACCCGAGGCCGTTTTCATCAGCGGCCAGACCAAGCCGTGCGCCTTCTTCGCGCGCAGCTTGCGAATGAGATCGATCCCGGCCGTGATGTTCCCCCATTGGTCGCTGCCGCCCATCTGCAGAAGGCAGTCGTAACGGTCGAAGAGCTGCAGGAAATCGTACGCCTGAAGCACCAGATAGCTGAACTCCGTAAAAGAGATCCCCTCCTCGCTTTCGAGGCGCCTGTTCACCGATTCCTTCTGCAGCATGTAGTTGACGGTGAAATGCTTCCCCGCGTCGCGCAAGAACGACAGGAGATCGATCGTCCCAAGCCAGTCGGCGTTGTTGACGATGTGCGCGGCGTTGCGCTCGACGTTGAAATCGAGAAAGCGGCCGAGCTGCTCGCGGATTCCGGCGAGATTGAAGTCGACTTCCGAGGACGAGAGCAGCGTCCGCTCCTGCGACTTGCCGCTCGGGTCGCCGATCATCCCGGTGCCGCCGCCCACGATCGCGATCGGCGTGTGGCCGAAGCGCTGCAGCCGCGCGAGCCCCATCACGGTCAGGAGCGATCCGACGTGCAGGCTCGACGCCGTCGGATCGAAGCCGATATAGGCCGCGATCCTCCGCGTCGCCAGGAGATCGGGCAGGGTGTCCGTGTGGTCGTACACGAGCCCGCGCCATCTCAGTTCGTCGAAAAGACTGCTCATCGAGAACGATTACTATATTAGTCGATGAACCGCCGCGCATTCCTGCAGACCCTCGTCGCCGGTGGCGTCGGCGCGGCCACGGGCGGCGCGGCGTACGGTGTCCTCTACGGACGCCACGCGCTGCACGTGACGCGGACGGCGGTGCCTGTCGTCGGTTTACCGCACGGACTCGTTGGCCTGCGCGTCGGGCTCATCACCGACGTGCACCACAGCCGCTGGGTGTCGGGCGGCGACATCGCTCTGGCCGTCCGCGCGCTCATGGGAGAGAAGCCGGATCTCGTCGTGCTCGGCGGCGATTACGTGACCTGGAGCGATCGGAAGTTCGTGGGACCGTCCGCTGAAGCGCTGAGCGCGCTGTCCGCACCTCACGGTGTTTTCGGCGTCATCGGCAATCACGACGACGATCACGACATGCCTGCGGCGCTGGCCGCGCGAGGCGTGCAGATCCTGAAGGACGCGCGGACCCGGCTGATCGTCAACGACGCGCCGCTCGAGCTCGTGGGCATCCGCTTCTGGACCAAGAAGGTCGCCGACATCGCGACGGCGATGCGAGGCGCGCAGGGAACCGTCGTGCTGCTGGCGCACGATCCGCGGCGCCTGACCGAAGCCCGCGAGTTGAAGATTCCGCTGGTGCTGTCGGGCCACACGCACGGCGGCCAAGTGGTGCTGCCGCTGGCGGGCGCCGTGGCCGCCAGACGGTTTCCCGTCGTGTCTGGTCTCGCCCGGCGCGGGGATACGGCGATATTCGTCAGCCGCGGACTCGGCACCGTCTACGTGCCGGTGCGCATCAACTGCCCGCCTGAGGTGGCCGTCCTGACGCTTCAAACCGTGTAGAGCAAGCTCTCCACCCCACGCAACGAACCAATCTAGCGTTTCACCCACGGGCCGAACGCACGAACCGGCGTCCTTCCACGCGCCAGCCGCCGCCGAGCACGATGCGGATGGCCTCCGGGTAGATCTTGTGCTCTTCGATCAGGATGCGGGCCGACAGCGAGTCCACCGTGTCGTCCGGCAGCACCGGCACGGTCGACTGCATGACGATCGGACCATCGTCGAGCCCGGCCGTCACCAGGTGCACGGTGGCGCCGCTGACCGAGACGCCGTGCTCGAGCGCCTGTCGTTGGGCCTCGAGGCCCGGGAAAGCAGGCAAGAGCGACGGGTGAACGTTCAGCATACGGTTCGCAAACGCCTCGAGGAGGGGCGCGCCGACCAACCGCATGAACCCGGCGAGGCACACGAGGTCGACCGCGCGCGCGCGCAGCCGTTCGACGATGGATCGGTCATATGCCTCGCGATCGGCGCATGCGCGAGGGTCCAGATGGACCGCCTCGATGCCGGCCTCACGAGCGCGCAGCAGCCCGGCGGCGTCAGCGCGACTGGAAACGACGATGGCGATGGTCGCGTCGAGCGAGCCCGCGTTAACCGCGTCGATGATCGATTGCAGATTGCTCCCGCGACCGGAGATGAGGACGGCCAGACGCGGATGAGAGCGGGTCGGTGGCGCGGCCAGCATGTGAACCGGAACTAGCGGCCCGTCCTGGTCATGACGGACCACTAGAGTGGGGGAACGTAACGCACGGTCCGGTCGCCCGCGGTGACTTGGCCGATGATCCGGCCCTCGCGTTCACCGGCGTTGCCGAGAACGCCCAAGACCTCCTGCACGCGGTCGGCGTCGCACGCCACGATCAGCCCGATCCCCATGTTGAAGGCGCGGAACATCTCGGCTTTGGAAATCGACCCGAGCGTCTCGATCAGCGTGAAGATTGGCGGCACGCTCCACGTACCCGGGTGGATCATCGCCCCGCGGCGATCCGGAAGGACTCGCGGCAGGTTCTCGGTGATGCCTCCACCGGTGATGTGCGCCATGCCCTTCACCAGCCCGGCATCGAGAAGCGGCCCCACTGCGCCGAGATACGAGCGATGCGGCGCCAGCAGCCCGTCGCCGATGGTCGTCCCGAGCTCGGGCCGCGCCGAATCCGGGCCGAGGTGGCACGTATCGAAGAACACGTGTCTCGCGAGCGAGTACCCGTTGGTGTGCAACCCAGCCGACGGAAGGCCGATCAACGCGTCGCCGGGGCCGATCGTTCGCCCGTCGACGATGCGCGATTTCTCGACGACGCCGACGATGAAGCCGGCGATGTCGTACTCACCGTCGGCATAGAAGCCGGGCATCTCGGCGGTCTCGCCGCCGATGAGCGCGCAGCCGTTCTCGCGGCAGCCGCGCGCCACGCCCGCAATGACCTGCTCGGCGATGGCAGGCGACAGGCGGCCGGTGGCCAGATAGTCGAGAAAGAACAGCGGCCGCGCGCCCTGCGCGAGGATGTCGTTCACGCAGTGATTGACCAGATCGGCGCCGACCGTGTTGTGACGCCCGGTCATGAACGCCACCTTGAGCTTCGTGCCCACGCCATCGGCGCTCGACACGAGCACAGGCTCGCGGTACGCCTCGCGATCGAGTGCAAACAACCCGCCAAACGATCCGATCTCCGAGAGGACGCCGCTCGTGAACGTCGAGCGGGCCAGCGACTTGATCCGCCTCACGGTTTCGTTCCCTGCGTCGATGTCGACGCCCGCCGCCTTGTAGTCGATCATCGTTTCAGAAGTCCAGCTTCCCGATGAGCGTCTGCATCAACTCGCGGGTCGGGGACCCTTCCTTCGACTCCCAGTAGGTCTTCCGCGCCAGGCTGAAGAACCGCTCCTTGTCGAGGTCCTCTTCGAGCATATCGAAGCCTTCGCCCACGAGATCGATGGCGGTGGCGCGGTCTGGACTTTTCTCGAGGTACGCCAACATCAGCGGCGTATTGCGCAGCGCCGTGGCACCGAGCGCCAGAGCGATGGGCGCCCGCGTGGGATCGCGAGAGGGAACACCGATCTGGAACAACGCGTCGACCGCCTCAACCCGTCCACTCACGGCGAGCGCACCGAGCCCGGCGGCCGCGCCTCGCAACAAATCCTGATAGCCGGGATTCTCATCGCTGAACTTCAGCATCTGAATGAGAAATCCCTCGTGTGATTCGCAGTTCACGCCAAGAAGGCAAATCGCCGCGGCGATCGACGGCTGCCGGCTTCGCGGCGCGCTCGCCTGGAGCGCGGCCAGCGTCTCGAGCGCGCGTTTGTCGCCGAGTTTTCCCAGGGCGATTGCCGCGTCGTCCTGCAGCGGGCCGTCGAGTGTGGCCACCGCCGTCATCGCATCGAAGGCGTACGCCGCCTTGTAGTCGCCGAGCGACTCGATCACCGCACTGCGGAAGAAATCCTCACCGCGCCCCACTTCGCCGACCAGCGTCGGCCGCACGGTCTCCTCGCTGCCAAGAGCCGCCAGAGCGCGGACGAGGGCTGGACGTACGAACTCCGCCTGCTCCCGGGCGAGCGCCGCCAGCAGATCGGGAAGCATGGCGCGATCGGGGGCGTGCTCGAAGAAGCTGTACGCCACGGTCCGCAGGCGATCGTTGGGACTCGCCATCGATTCGCGCATGGCGTCTTTCGTCCGCGGATCGTTGAAGCCGGTCAACAACACCAGCGCGCGGTACCTGACGTAGCCGTCCGTGTGCTCGGCGGCCGCGCGGAGAAGCGCGGGCACGGCCTGGGCGCCCGGCGTACGGCGCACCGTGCGCGAGGCCGCGGTCCGCACGGCGTAGTCGAGGGCGCCGAGTGTGTCGATAGCCGCCGAAAGCTCGGCGGCAGAGACAAGTTGCGGGGCGGATGGTTCCTGGGCGTACCCACGCGAGCCACCACGGAGGACGCAGAGGACGCAGAGGATCAGACTCACCCAGACCCGCCGGGGCCGTATCCTCCGTGTCCTTGCTCGGGAGGATCTCGCGAAGCGCATCATCGATTTGTGACGGTTTCTTTGTCGAGTTTCAAGGCCAGCTGCAGATACGTTTTCTCGTCGCGCGGACACGCGACCGGGTACTGGCCCGTGTAGCACGACGAGCAATAGCTCTGATGTTCGTTACCCACCGCCGTCATCAATCCCTCGAGGCTCAAGTACTCGACGCTATCGGCTTCGAGAAAGTCGCGGATCTCCGCAAGCGAATGAGTGGCGGCAATCAGCTCGGATCGCCGCGGCGTGTCGATGCCGTAGAAACAGGGCGAGATCGTCGGCGGGCAGCTGACGCGAACGTGAACCTCCTTCGCGCCGGCGGCGCGGACCATCCGCACGATCTTGCGGGACGTCGTTCCCCGCACGATCGAATCGTCCACGAGCGCGACGCGCTTGCCGTCGAGAATGCTCCGGACCGGATTCAGCTTGACCTTGACACCGAAGTGACGGATGGAGGATTGCGGCTGAATAAATGTGCGGCCGACGTAGTGGTTTCTGATGAGTCCCATCCGGAGCGGAATGCCCGCTTCGTCGGCGTAGCCCATCGCCGCGCAGACGCCCGAGTCTGGGACGGGCACGACGACGTCGGCGTCGACGCGCTTCTCGCGGGCGAGCATGCGCCCGAGGTTGGTGCGGACCTCGTTGACGCTCTTACCGAACACGTAGCTGTCGGGCCGCGCGAAGTAGACGTGCTCGAACACGCAGTGCGCCAGCCGCGCCGGCAGGAACGGCTTGATCGACCGCGGCCCCTCGGCGCCGATGACCAGGACCTCGCCCGGTTCGACATCACGCACGTACGTGGCGCCGATGAGATCCATCGCGCAGGTTTCCGAACAGACCACCCAGGCGTCGTCGAGCCGGCCGATCGCGAGCGGCCGGAAACCGTGGGGATCGCGGACGGCGATCAGCCGATCCTTCGTCATCATGAGGAACGAAAATGCGCCCTGCACCTGAGACACCGACTCGACCACGCTGTCCTCGATGCTGCCGGCCTTCGAGCGCGCGTACAGATGCAGCACGACCTCGGTGTCACTGTTCGACTGGAAGATCGACCCCTGACGCACGAGGTCGTCGCGAAGCTCGGTCGCATTCACGAGATTGCCGTTGTGGCAGATGCCGACCTGCCCGTGAACGCAATCGATCACGATCGGCTGCGCGTTGGTCAGCTTGCTGTCTCCCGACGTTGAATACCGCACGTGGCCGATGGCCAGGCTGCCAGGCAGGCCGGCAAGCGTGTCTCCGTCGAAGGCATCGGCGACGTATCCCATGGCGCGCGACACGCGCACCCGCTCGCCGTCGGAGGCGGAGATGCCGGCGCTTTCCTGCCCTCGATGCTGGAGGGCGTACAGCCCGAGGTAGGTCATGTTGGCCGCTTCCGGATGGCCAAAGATGCCGAAGACCCCGCATTCGTCTTTGAACTTGTCTGGGAACTTGTCAGGCAAGTGTCACGCCACTTTCTTCGCAAAGCGCGTTTCGATTGCGGTTGACCACGCTCGCTCGGCTTCGTCCACCGAGACGTCCACCACCACCTTACCGGCGACGGCCATCCGCAACCGGTTGCCGCCAGTCTCACCGATCACCCGAGCCGGCACGCGCAGGGCCGAAGCGCGCTGCAGCACCTCGGTGACACGGTCCGACTGGACCGACACGACCACGCGGGACGCCGATTCGCCGAAGAGCGCAGCGGCCTCGTTGGTCCGCGGGTCGCGAGCCACTTCCACACCCTCGATCGAGATTTCCGCGCCCATGCCGCCGGTGCCGAACGCACACTCGGCTACCGTGACGGCAAGGCCGCCGTCCGAACAGTCGTGCGCCGAACGCACAAGACCATCGGCGCCAAGGCCGACGAGGAGATCCTGCAGCGCGCGTTCGCGTCCCAGGTCGAGCGCTGGCGGCACGCCCCTCACCAGTCCGTGGGCCAGCTTCAAGTACTCGCTGCCGCCCAGCTCGCCTCGGCCTTCGCCGAACAGGATGATCACATCGCCCGACACCTTGAAGCGCCGTTCGAGGACGCGGTCCGCGTGCTCGAGGATCCCAACGACGCCAATGACGGGCGTGGGATAGATCGCGCGGCCGTCGGTTTCGTTGTACAAGCTGACGTTGCCGCCCGTGATGGGCACGCCGAGCGCGCGGCACGCCTCGCCGATGCCTTCGACGGCCTTCGCAAACTGCCACATGATCGCCGGCCGCTCGGGATTGCCGAAGTTGAGGCAGTTGGTGGCGCCAAGCGGACGTGCGCCGGCGCATGCCACGTTGCGCGCCGCTTCAGCCACTGCGAGCGAGGCGCCCCGCCGCGGATCGAGATAACAGTACCGGCCGTTGCCGTCGACCGACATCGCCAGCGCGCGCTCGGTGCCTTTGATTCTCAGCACGCCGCTGCCCATCCCTGGCAGGCTGATCGTGTTGGTCTGCACCATGTGGTCGTACTGCCGGTACGCCCACTGCTTGCTCGCAATCGTCGGAGAACCAAGCAAGGCGACGAGCGTGTCGCGCGCCGTCAGCTGCGGTGAAGCGGGCGCAAGCGAGGCCAGGTCGAGCGCCTGCGCCTCCGCCAGATACTTCGGTGTCTCCATCGGGCGCCGATAGACCGGCGCCTCGTCGGTGAGCGCGCGATTCGGAATCTCCGCAACCACCGCGCCCTTGTCCTTCACGCGCAGCAGGCCGTCGCTCGTGACCTGGCCGATCCGCACCGCGTGCAGATCCCATTTCTCGAAGACACGCTCGATTTCAGCCTCGCGGCCCTGCTTCGCGACGAGCAGCATCCGCTCCTGCGATTCCGACAGCATGATTTCGTAGGGCGTCATGCCGCTCTCGCGCTGGGGCACGAGCGAGACGTCGATCTCGACGCCCGCCCCACCGCGCGATCCCATCTCCGTCGTGGAACAGGTGAGGCCCGCCGCGCCCATGTCCTGAAGCCCGACGAGCGCGTCGGTCTTCATGACCTCGAGGCATGCCTCGAGCAGCAGCTTCTCCATGAACGGATCGCCCACCTGCACGGCGGGGCGCTTCTCGGCCGATTTCTCGTCGAACTCGGCCGAAGCCATGGTGGCGCCGTGGATGCCGTCCCGGCCGGTCTTCGCGCCCACGTAGTAGACGCCGTTGCCGACGCCGGAGGCCACGCCCTTGATGATGTCGGTCGCCTTGGCGATGCCCAGACAGAAGACGTTGACAAGCGGATTGCCCGAGTACGACGGCTCGAACACGATCTCGCCGCCGACCGTCGGGATGCCGATGCTGTTGCCGTACCCGGCGATGCCCGCGACGACGCCTTCGAGCAGCCGCCGCATGGCAGGCTCGTCGAGCGATCCGAACCGAAGCGAGTTGAGGAGCGCGATGGGCCGCGCGCCCATCGTGAAGATGTCCCGGATGATGCCGCCAACGCCCGTCGCGGCGCCCTGGTACGGCTCGATGAAGGACGGATGGTTGTGCGACTCGATTTTGAAGACGGCCGCCAGGCCTTCGCCGATGGCGATCGCGCCCGCGTTCTCGCCGGGACCCTGCAGGACTTGCGGCCCGTCGGTTGGCAGCGTTTTCAAATGCACGCGCGAACTCTTGTAGCTGCAATGCTCGGACCACATCACGGAGAAAATGCCCAGCTCGGTGATGTTCGGCTCGCGGCCGAGGAACCCGACGATGCGATCGTACTCGTCGGGCTTGAGTCCGTGCCGTTCGAGGGTTTGTTGATCGATCATGATCCGATTGTCTGTAGCGCGGGGCCTTGGGACC
The DNA here is from genome assembly GCA_001767435.1 of Acidobacteria bacterium RIFCSPLOWO2_02_FULL_65_29. GTDB lineage: Bacteria > Acidobacteriota > Vicinamibacteria > Vicinamibacterales > CAVVIG01 > 2-02-FULL-65-29. The sequence goes on from MEKT01000061.1 coordinate 9,529, forward strand.
CGCCTCCCCGCGCGAACGGGCCCTCGCACCCGATCGGAGCAAGCGCCTGCACGACCGACTGCAGAATCACCAGGCCGTCGGTACTGCCAAGGAGCGGCTCGCATGCACGCTCGGGATGCGGCATCATGCCGACCACGTTCCGGCCCTCACTGCACAATCCGGCTATCGCATTGACCGATCCATTCGGGTTCGCCCCATCGTCCAGGCGGCCGTCCGGTGTGGTGTAGCGGAGAATCACCTGCCGGTTCTTTTCGATCCGTTCGAGCACGTCCGACGGCGCGTAGTAGTTGCCCTCGCCGTGGCCAATGGGAATACGCAGCACCTGTCCCTGGCGGGCCGCACACGTGAAGGGCGTGTCGGTGTGCTCGACACGCACGTGGACGTGCTCGCAGCGGTACTTCAACCCGCGATTTCTGAGCATCGCCCCCGGCAGCAGGCCGGCTTCGAGCAGGACCTGGAAGCCGTTACAGATGCCGATGACGGGGCCGCCGCGATCGGCGAACACTTTCACCTCGCGCATAATCGGCGAAAAGCGAGCCATCGCGCCCGTGCGCAGATAGTCGCCGTGTGCGAAACCGCCGGGCAGCACCACGACATCGGCGCCCTTCAGGCTCGTGTCCTTGTGCCAGACGAGATCAGCCGTCTGGCCGAGCACGGCCGTCGCGGCGTGGTAGGCGTCCTGATCGCAGTTGGAACCGGGGAAAACGACGACGGCGAATTTCATAAGTCAGCTCTCGGCTGTCAGTTCTCAGGATTCTCAAGTTCCCACATTCTCGCCAAATCCTCGAATCCGCAAGGTTCGCAAAATACTCAAATCCTCAATTTCTCAAATCCTCAAATTCCAGAACAGGCTAGTCAACCTCAATCCGATAGCTTTCGATCACTGGATTCGCGAGTAGCTTGTCGGCCACTTCCGCCGCAAGTGCTCGTGCGCTTCCGGCCTCGCTCGTCTTCAGCTCGAGCTCGAAATATTTCCCCTGCCGCACGTCTTCAACGCCGCCGTAGCCGAGCGACTGGAGCGCGTCGGCGATGGTGCGTCCCTGCGGATCGAACACCGAGGGCTTCAAGGTGACAAACACTCGCGCGCGCATCAGAGGCCTCCGACAAGAGACGATCACCGCAGAGCGCGCAGAGAACCAATTGGTTCTGCGGGCCCTGCGGGTTCTGAAATACCCGTCTCCGCAAACACTCTGTCGAAAATCTCGTCGACGTGCTTGAACTGCTCGTCCAGGTCGAACGCGCGCTCGATGTCGTCGCGGCCGAGGACGGCCCCGACATCGGCGTCGGCCAGCAGGAGCGCCTTGAAGTCGCGCTTCTCGGCGAACGAGCGCATGGCGTTCCGCTGCACCCACTCGTAGGCCTGCTCGCGCGACACACCCTTTTTCGCGAGCTCGAGCAGCACGGTGCCCGAAAACACCACGCCGCGCGACCGTTCGAGATTCTCGCGCATGCGATCGGGATACACGACCATGCCGGCGACGATGCGCGTGAAGCGACGGAGCATGTGATCGAGCGCGAGGAAGCTGTCTGGGAGAATGACGCGCTCGACCGACGAGTGCGAGATGTCGCGCTCGTGCCAGAGCGCGATGTTCTCGAACGCCGCCTGGCAGTTGGCGCGGACGAGCCGCGCGAGGCCGACGACCTGCTCGCATCCAACGGGATTGCGCTTGTGCGGCATGGCCGACGAGCCCTTCTGACCTTTCGCGAAGGGCTCCTCGATCTCTCCGATCTCCGTCTTCTGCAACCCGCGGATCTCGAGCGCGAATTTCTCGAGCGACGCGGCGGTAATGGCCAGCGCCGACAGCAGCTCGGCGTGGCGATCGCGCTGGATCACCTGCGACGCGACAGGCGCAGGCTCCAGGCCCAGACGAAGGCAGACATCGGTCTCGATCGAGGGCGGAAGGTGCGCGAACGTGCCGACCGCGCCCGACAGCTTGCCAACGGACACCCCCGCACGCGCGCGGCGGATGCGCTCGACGCCGCGCCCGATCTCCGCGTACCACAGCGCCAGCTTCAATCCGAGCGTCGTCGGCTCGGCGTGGACGCCGTGCGTGCGGCCAATCACCGGCGTCAGCCGGTGTTCGAACGCGCGCGCGCTGACGGCCGCCGCCAGTCGGTCGAGGTCCTCGAGCAGGAGGTTGCACGCCTCGCGCATTTGAAGGGCTTGGGCCGTATCGATGACGTCGGAGGAGGTCATCCCGAAGTGGAGCCAGCGGGCCGAGGGTCCGACGTTCTCGGCCACGGCGGTCGTGAACGCGATGACGTCGTGCTGGGTGGTCCGCTCGATCTCTTCGATGCGCGCGATGTCGAACGCGCCGCGCTCGCGGATGTCCCGCGCGGCCTCGGGCGGCACGATGCCGGCGGCCGCCATCGCCTCGGCGGCCGCGGTCTCGACCAGCAGCCACGTCTCGTAGCGGCGCTGGTCGCTCCAGATGCGGCCCATCTCCGGGTGGGTGTAGCGTGCAATCATGTCAAATGCGCGACCACGGAGGACACTGACGTAGAGCACGTGCCCTCTGTGTGACCTCGTCGGTGGCCTCCACGGTGGAGCTTCAGTCCAAGTGCAACCGCTCGCGCGGGATCTGCAGGCCGTTGACGTTGCCGAGCACCGTCGCCGAGAGCGATCCGCCCTGGAACACGTCGGCGGCGACACGCTGCACGTCGGAGGGCGTCACGCGTTCCACTCCCTGCAGCGTTTCGTCCAGGCCGAACTGGCGATCGAAGTAGATCTCCTGTCGTGCCAGATGCGACATCCGGCTCGCCGTGTTCTCGAGGCTGAGCATCAAGCTGCCCTTCAGGTGATCCTTCGAACGCTGCAGCTCGGCCGCCGGCACCGGCGCCTGCTTCACCCCGCGGAGCTCCTCGACGACCAGATCGATCACCTGGCCCACGGCCTCGTTCGAGCAGCCGGCATACACCGTGAAGGATCCGGCATCGCGGTAGGCGCTCAGACCGCTGAAGACGGCGTAGGCCAGACCGCGCTTCTCGCGAACGTTCTGAAAGAGCCGCGAGCTCATCGAACCGCCGAGCAGCGTATTGAGCACGTAGCTCGCGTACCGGTCGTCGTGGTCCTGCGGATAGCTGCTCGCGCCGAGACAGACATGGCTCTGTTCGAGCTCTTTGCTGCGAATGAGGACTTTCGGCACGACAGTCGGCGCTTCCTCGCCGGGGGCTTCGCCCATCGGGACCAGGGAACCGAACTTGTCCTCGACGAGCTCGCGGACGCGGGCGTGCTCGAGGTTGCCAACCGCCGACACGATGAGGTTGCGCGGCGTGTAGGCATCGACGAAATAGCGGCGCAGGACGTCGACATTGAACGATTCCACCGTCTCGCGCGTGCCGAGAATCGGCCGGCCGAGCGGATGGTTCTCCCAGAATCCCTGCGTGAACAGCTCGTGCACCAGGTCATCGGGCGTGTCCTCGACCATCTTGATTTCTTCGACGATGACTTTTTTTTCGCGCTCGAGGTCTTCCACGCTGAAGGCCGGATTGCGCACGATATCCGAAAGGATGTCGATGGCGAGAGGCAGATGCTCGTCGAGGACCTTGATGTAGTAGCTCGCGTACTCCTTGGCGGTGAAGGCGTCGAGCTGCCCGCCGATGGAATCGATCGCCTGCGCGATGTCTTCGGCCGACCGCGTCTTGGTGCCCTTGAAGAGCATGTGCTCGACGAAATGCGCGATGCCGCTCTCGTCGGCGGTCTCGTGTCGCGAGCCGCGCGTCAGCCAGACGCCGATGCTGACCGAGCGTACCTGCGTCATCTGCTCGGTGAGAATCCGAAGGCCGTTATCGAGAGCGTCTCTGACGATCGGCGAATGGGTCACCGTGAAGCTCGCAGCAGGCGCTGAAAGTTTGCGCCCGGATCCGCCGCTCGCAGGGCTGCCCAGACGAGCCGCAAAGCATTGAGCGAAAAGGAATTACGAGCCAAGTTGACACTATAACATGGTGGCGTCTGCCCGGGCAAGCC
>MEKT01000062.1:0-4673 GCA_001767435.1 Acidobacteria bacterium RIFCSPLOWO2_02_FULL_65_29
TGATCAGCCGCGGCCCCATTGAAGCTGGGCCAGGCCGCGCAGCAGGCGATGCAGGGCGTGAATTTCCGCGGCTGATCAGCCGCGGCCCCATTGAAGCAAAGGCCTCACCTTGGGCGCTACGCCTTCGATGGCATTTCCGCGGCTGATCAGCCGCGGCCCCATTGAAGCCGATCTATCGCGTGAACGGCTCGCCGCTAGGCGATTTTCGCGGCTGTGCAGGACTGAAGTCCTGCACTACACGCTAGCCCAAACAGGACTGAAGCCTGCGGCCCAATTGAAGCACGCAAGACCTGGCCTACTCCCCGTCATCAGGAACGTCAGCGTGGAACATTCAACCCCGAAAATCCGTCTCTCGAAGCACACTCGTCCTCAGGAGGCGCCACGGTATGCGCACGGTTTTTGCCGCCTCGAGTTTGACCGCGATGCTCGCGCTGGCTCCCGCCTCGCCGACGTTCAGCCAGACCCCGCGCCCGTCCGATTCCCTGGAGCGCCCATTCGCGAGCGGCGGCCACGTGCACCTGGACCTTTCAGCCGGCGAGTACACCATCCAGGGCAGCGCCGACAACCGCGTTCGTCTGGAATGGAGCGTCCGCAACCCGGAGCGTCTCCGCAGAGTCCGAGCTCGAGCCGACATCCGCGGGTCGGATGCTTGGATCAGCCTCGACGGCCCGGACAACGGAGGCCTTCGCGTCACCGTGTACGTGCCGCGCCGCAGTGACCTGGACGTCGATCTCTCGGCGGGCGAGCTCCGCATCGAAGGCATCGAGGGCAACAAGGACGTCAAGTCGTACGCGGGCGAGATGCGCATCGACGTGGGACGCGTCGACGACTACCGCAGCGTGGAAGCCTCGATCTGGGCCGGCGAAATCCAGGCCGCGCCCTTCAGAGCATCGAAAGAGGGGCTCTTCCGTCGCTTCGACTGGACCGGCGCGGGCCGATACCGCCTGCGCGCCAGCCTGTGGGCGGGGGAACTTCGCTTGTACACGAACGACGACCAGCCGAGATAGAATGGCCACCTTCGGGAGGTTGGCCATGAAACGAATCGTAATGTTGAGTGTGCTCGTGGCGTGCGGGGCGTTGTCGGTGGCCGTTGCCGGTTATCAGGGACAGGCGCCGCAGGCGAAGCTCCCAGACGTCACCAAGGTCAAAGACAACCTGTACATCATCGAGGGCGCGAGCCCTGTCGACCGCTCGATGTTCACCGGCGGCAACACCGGCATCTTCATCACCAGCACGGGCGTTGTCGTCGTGGACACGAAGCTCGCCGGGTACGGGCCGGGCATTCTCGAGCGCATCCGCACGGTCACGAACAAGCCGGTGACGACGATCATCAACACGCATACGCACGGCGACCACACGGGCAGCAACGAAGGCTTCCCGGCGACGGTCGACATCGTCACGCACGCCAACACGAAGGCGAACATGGAGAAGATGGACGCCTTCAAGGGCGAGAAGGCCAAGTTCCTGCCGAAGCGCACCTACACAGACAAGCTGTCGCTCTTCAGCGGCAACGATCGCGTGGATCTGTATTACTTCGGGGCCGGCCACACCAACGGGGACACGATGGTGGTGTACACCGCGCTCCGCGTGCTGCAGATGGGCGACCTCTTTGCGTGGAAGGATGCGCCGTTTCTCGATCGCGCGAGCGGCGGGAGCGGCGTCGAGCTGCCGAGGACGCTCGCCAAGGCGCTCGCCGGCATCAAAGACGTGGACACGGTCATTCCGGGTCACCATCCGGTGACGACGCTCGCCGACCTGCAGGAGTATCAGCGGTACACCGCCGATCTGTTGACCGAGACGCAGGCCGCGATCAAGGCGGGAAAGAGCGTCGACGAAGCCACCGCGGCGAGCACGGTCACGGCGAAATTCAAGGGCTACAGGTCGGATCGGCTGAAGGCCGCGATCCAGGCGATCTACGACGAGCTGAAACGGTGACGCTCGAATTTGAGGATTTGAGGAATTGAGGATCTGAGGATTTGGCGAGGATCTGAGGATTTGGCGAGGATCTGAGGATTTGGCGAGGATCTGAGGATTTGGCGAGGATCTGAGGATTTGGCGAGGATCTGGAGGATTTGGCGAGGATCTGAGGACTTGGCCGTTTCTTCGAGCGACTTTCCACATCCTCAAATTTCGCACAATCCTCAGATTCTCAAGTCCTCAAATCCTCAACTTCGCATAACGTCGCATCTCTACTTTTTCAGCTCGGCGTAGAGCTGCCCGAGGAACCGATCCCCGGTCGTGCCCGGCTCCCGGACCTTGGCGTCGAAGTCCGCGAGCGGCTTGGCGGCAATCACCTGTTCCTGCGTTTGTCCCGCCGACACGAGCTTTGCCACGCGGTCGCGAATCGCGACAACCAGGTCGCGGTGGGCGGCGACGGCGGTTTTGTCCACGGTGGGGCCGTGGCCCGGCACGATTTTCGTGTTGGGGCCGGCCAGGTTCACGATTGCACCCAGACCGTTCAGCAGACCCTGGAGCGATCCGCCGTTGTTTCTGTCGATGTTCGCGTACTGAATCGAGCGATAGAAGTCGCCCGTCATGAGCACGTCGGCGCCAGGGAAGTAGACCATCGTGTCCCCGTCGGTGTGGGCGGCGGGCACGGGGATCAACTGGATGTCCTCACCGTTCATGTGGAGCGTCACGCGATCGCGGTAGGTCACGATCGGCAGCGCGGCGGCGGGCGGCGGATTGCCCCGCGCCGGCTTGGCCAGCCGCGCACGCAGCTCGTCGCGCGAGAGCAGCGTGACGCCAAGCTTCGCGAAATTCTCGTTGCCGCCGGTGTGGTCCCCGTGCAGGTGCGTGTTCACGAGATACCGGATGCGGCCGTCGGAAATCTGTTTGATGGCCGCCACAAGCTTGTCACTCAACGGCGCGAACTGAGAATCGACCAGAAACACGCCATCGGGGCCGACGAGCGCGCCCACCATGCCGCCCGAACCCTCGAGCGTGTAGAAGCTGCCCGAGAGCTTGGTGGTCTTGATCTGAACCGCGCTGAAGTCCTGTTGTCCCTGCGCGAACACGAGGGGACCGGTGGCGAGCGCGATTGCCAACGCCAGCGATCTGGTGGCGGCCGATTTCATGGCTGTTGCTCCTAACAGAAGAAGGTCCGGTCTTGCCTGCTATGGATTATTGAACTCGATCCTCACTTCGGCCGGCGTCGACGACGTGACCGTCGCGGTCGCCTTTTTCTCGCCGAGCTGTGGGTGCTTGACGAGAATCTCGCGGATGCCGATGGTCACCCTCTGTGTACCGAGTGGCGCGTCTCCCACCTTCGTGCCATCAATAAAGATCTCGGAGCCTTCCGGCGCGTCGATGCGCACGGTGCCCTCGGTCGTCTCGACGTTGACCGGCACGGTGGCGCCCGGACCCACCTCGATCGTCCGCGTTTCCCGGTACCCGCGATCGGTGTTCACCAACTCGATCTCGTGACGGCCCGGCGGCAGCATGATGCGCTCGTTCTGGGTCGAGCCAATCAGGCGCTTGCGCTCGTACACCTGCAGCTCGAAGGGTCCGAACACCGCGATCCAGCCCGAGAAGATCCCCTCATTGATGGTGACGGTCGCGCCAGCCTGGATCTGCACATCCTTGGTCACCGATCCCGCGGCGCTCTCGAGCACGACCTTGTGCGCGCCGACGACAACGTCCGAGATCGTGACAGGCGTGACTCCGCGCCCCCGGCCGTCGACGATGACCTTGGCGCCCGCCGGCGTGGAGTCGACGACCAGCGTGCCGACCGCCCGGAGGTTGGTGAGATCGATCTGTTGCTTGAGCAGTTCTCCCGCTTTGACCTCGATCGTGATCTGGCGGCTTGCGCCTCGGCGCCGGAGCTCGACCTCGTGCGATCCGGCCGAGAGCTCGACCGTGAGGGGCGTCACGCCTTGTGAGGTGCCGTCGACGAAAATCTCCGCGCCCGTCGGCGTCGATTCGATCGCAACCACGCCTGGCTTGGTCGCGCTGACGAAGTAGGAATAGCCGAACCATCCGATGCCGCCCACCGCGCCGGCAGCCACGACCAGGAGGGCGGCCGATCGCATGAGCTGGCTCGCCGCGGCTACGATCTCGGGGAGACGGGACGGCGTCTTCGTCTTTGTCGCCGGCTTGGCTGCCGACACCTCGACCGCATGCGCCGCCGCGAGATCGGCGACCTGCGCCGGCTGCCAGGCCGGTTCGGGCGCTTGAGCAGGCGGCGGGGGCGTGTACGCGGGCGCCGCTGGCGCACCGCCGTACGCCGACGCGGCCGGTGCGTCGTACGCGGGCGGGGGAGCCTGCCACGATGGAGTCGGAGCCTGAGGCGGCGGCGCTTGGTACACAGGTGCCGGCTGACTAGGAGGCGTTGCGGACTGCCACGACGGTGCCTGCGTCGGCGTCGGCGGCGCCGAGCTGGCGTCGGGCTTCAAGCCCATCTCGGCCGCCATCGACTTGACCCACGATTCGCGCGACGAGGCATCGGCCGGCTCCTCGTCGACTTCTTCCTCGACGCCGTCCTCGGCCTCTTCGGCCTCCTCGGCGGCGCGCCTCGCGGCTTGCTCGGCCGCGCGTCTGGCTTCGGCTTCTTCCGCCGCGCGTCGCGCCTGCGCCTCGGCGGCGAGCCGTCGCGCTTCCGCTTCTGCCGCGCGTCGCGCGTCGACTTCCGCGGCGAGGCGGCGTGTCTCGGCCTCGGCGGCGAGCTGGCGCGC
>MEKT01000062.1:4688-12155 GCA_001767435.1 Acidobacteria bacterium RIFCSPLOWO2_02_FULL_65_29
ACGTCGCGCTTCGGCCTCGGCTGCGCGCCGTGCTTCAGCCTCGGCTGCACGCCGTGCTTCAGCTTCCGCCGCGAGGCGTCGGGCTTCGGCTTCGGCGCGTCGCCGGGCTTCGGCTTCGGCGGCAAGGCGTCTGGCTTCGGCTTCGGCGAGGCGTCGGGCTTCGGCCTCGGCGAGGCGCCGGGCTTCGGCTTCGGCGAGGCGCCGGGCTTCGGCTTCGGCGGCGAGCCGTTGGGCTTCGGCCTCGGCGCGGCGTCGCGCCTCGGCTTCGGCGGCGAGGCGTTGGGCTTCGGCCTCGGCGAGACGTCGGGCTTCGGCCTCGGCCGCGAGGCGTTTGGCCTCGGCCTCGGCGAGACGTCGGGCTTCGGCCTCGGCCTCGGCGCGGCGTCGGGCCTCGGCTTCCGCCGCGCTCCGCGCCGCGGCGTCTTCGGCGAGCCGCCTCGCCTCGGTTTCCGCTGCACGTCGTGCGTCCTCGGCTCGACGCGCCTCGGCCTCGGCGGCCAGGCGTCGAGTCTCTTCCGCGTTTCGCAGCGCTTCCGCCGCCGCCGCCGCCGCGAGGCGTTGCGCCTCGGCTTCGGCCAGCCGCCGCGCGTCTTCTTTGGCGCGCGCCTCGAGCGCCGCGTCTACTTTCCCGTCGGCCGGCAGCACGACGGGCGGCTCGACCATGCTCGTGTGCTCGATGACCAACGCATCGGCGCGTAACGCCGGAGCCACCGCCGGTTCTTCGACGGGAGGCACAGCGCCCGGCGCCGCGACGGCGGGAGCCGCCTCCGTCGAGGGAGGCGCGGGTGGCGCCGCGGGAGCGGCTGGCGTCTTCTTCTGGTCCTCGCGGAGCAGAAAGCCGAAGCGGCTCGCCACTGCTTTGAGCACTGAGTCCTTGACCGGCTCGCCGGCGGAAACGGCCGGAGGAGCAGGCGGCGGCGCCTTCGACGTTTTCGCCTTCGGCGCCGATCCCAGCTCGAACACCGTGGGCTCATCGATACGCGCGGCTCCGCTCGCCGACGTCGTCGCGCCCGGCGCCGCGATTTCGTCCAGCGCCGTCGTCATGTCGATCTCGCTGGCCTCGCCCGCCGGCGCGACGAGGGGCTTGGCGGCAATCTCCGCGGGCGATTCCTGCAGCGCTTCGTCCCTGTGCGGCAGACCCAGTTCCCGGGCGACGCTGTGCACCCAGCCGTGCGCGCCGGTCCGTCCCACGGTCTGGCGCGCGCGGATCGAGCGGACGCGATCGGTTTCAAGCGCGAGCGTTTCGGGCTGGTCGAGATCGTCGATCTGCAGATTCTCCAGATACGACCGGAGCGTGTCGCGCGAGGCGGCGCAGTCTTTCGGCGGCTGCGTGGCTTCGAGCGCTTCACCCGCCTTCTGGAAGCTGGCGAACGAGACGCCTGCCTCGATCGTCAGCGCCTGCTCGAGCCAACCACGCATCGACGCGGCGAAGGCGTCGCCCGCGCGAATCGCCGCCACGTCGCCCACCTCGTTGAGCACCGCGCTCAGCGCATCCACGGTTTCGGTGGCCTCGATGCCGCGGCCGATCATCATGGCAACGCCGAGCCGGGCGATGCGGGCGATCTCGAGACGAACGCCGTGTTTCTTGTGGCCGACTCCCGACAGCGCCAGCTTGAGCGACTTCGGAAAGGTCCCTGTTTCGGCCAGGGCTTCTGCGCCGGCCGCCAGCGCCGCTTCGATGATGACGACCTCCGCCCGAGGCGTGATCACGACGCGTTCAGGTGCGATGACGAAATGCGACACCCGGCTGGCCTTCTCGAGCGCCGACGCCATCGTGAAGAGGCGGCGCAGGACGTACATCGCCGCGCCGATGTCGGGGACGACCGACCGGCTGGCGCCGCGCGTCATCGCTTCGGAGAGGCGCACGCCCGCGACGCGCTCCGACACGAGCACGAGGCGCGGACGCTTCTTCTGGTCGTCGTGTTCGAGGCGCAGCGGGCGGCCGACGCACGGGAGGTCGGCCTTGGCGAGCGCGGCGACCCGTCCAGCCAGCGCACTTTCCGCCGGTGCGAATTCGCGGACGAGCCGCACCAGCTCGATCGGCGATCCGTCGGCGTCGATGCCGACCTCGCGCTCACCGAAGCTGTCACGAAAGCCCGACCAGCGGTCGGCGTCGAGCTGGATCTCCTGCTCGGCAGCCGGCTGCACGGCCGGCCTCATCGGAGGACGCTTGGGCTTCTCCGGCTTTTCCGGCGGTTTTGGACGCTTCATCAGTCCAGAGCAGGGGTTGAGGTAACTCTAACTCAAATCCTCAACTCCTCAAATCCTCCTAGATCCTCAACTCCTCAACTCCTCAACTCCTCAAATTCAGCTCACTATACGGTAGAGGTTTCGATCGCTTCGGATGAAGATCGACCCGTTCGAGACCGCCATCGACGCCAGTGTGGCGCCGTCCAGCTCGTTGACGGCCAGCCGGGTGAAGGTCTTTCCCGGCTCGATGACCGTCGCCACCCCCTCCTCGCTCAGAAAGTAGATGCGGCCGGCCGCGTAGATCGGCGACGCCGAAAAGTTACCGTTCAGCCGCTGGCGCCAGTACAGGTCGCCGGTCTTCGCGTTCAGGCACGTGGCAATGCCCACGTCGTTCACCACGTACAGCTCGTCGCCGACCAGCACTGGCGACGGCGTGAGCGGCGCTGAGCGCTGCAGGGTCCACGCGACGTGGGTGTTCGTCACGTCGCCGGAGCCGTCCGCGTGGACGGCAAGGAGCGACGGTTCCTGAAACCCCGTGGTGATGTAGACCAGCCCGTGGCCATACACGGGGCGCGGCACGTTCGAAAAACCGTCGCGGTACCCGACGCGCCACAGCTCCTTTCCACTCTGCGGATCGTACGCCGCGGCGCGATGGGCGCCCGCGCTGACAATTTGCTCGCGATCGCCGACGCGGATCGCGAGCGGCGTCGAATAGGCCTGGTCGAACGGCTGCCGTCGCCCGGTCTTCCAGCGGACCTTTCCCGTACGCTTGTCCACCGCCACGACGAACGCGTCGTCACTGCCGTCGGCGCTGAAGATCAGAAGGTCGCCATGCACGATGGGCGATCCGCCGTTGCCGTGCTGCGATTCGTACGGGAACCGTGCCTTCCACACGACGTCTCCCGTCGGCGTGAGCGCGGCCGTGCCATTGGCGCCGAAGTGCACGAACACGCGGTCGCCGTCGACGACCGGCGTGGGGGAGGCGTGGCTGTTCTTGGGGTTGATGATCGCGGTGCCGCGGAGCCGAGAGACTTCCACGTCGACCAGTGCGCGGCCCGACTCGACGTCGAACGCCAGCGCCCGCAGCGACACGTCGCGTGCGCCCGTGGCCGTGGTGAGCCACACGCGGCCGCCGCTGACGACGGGCGAGGACCAGCCTGCGCCAGGTACTGGCGTTTTCCACATGACGTTGCGCGTCTCGCTCCACTCGAGCGGCACGTCGCGCTCGGCTGAGTGTCCCTGGCCAGTCGGCCCGCGGAACTGGGGCCAGTCGTCCGCGCGCACCGAAACGGCCAGGAACGCGAGGAAGAGCGCGCACGCCCACGAATGGCGAATCACCGCACGATATTACTCCGCGCCGCCGTATCCTCACCCCTACCGGTGATCCCCAAACGCCTCGAGCAGCACGGGGAGCAGCTCGTGTGTGCGGCTGAGCGTCGGGCGCGCCGGCGCCAGCCCGCTCCTGAATCCTCGAGCCACGAGGCGATCCAGCACCGGCTGCCGGCTCGCCACGATGTGCACGGGAACGTCCCACGGTGCCCCTTCGCCGCTCACGGCCGCCGGCGGCTGGTGATCGCCGACGAGAATCATCACGACATCACGATCGGGCCGCAAGCGGAGATAGCCGCCGATCGTCGCGTAGACGTACGCGACGGCGTTGACGTACGCGGGGCCGAAATCGACCCAGTCGAGCTCTTCTTCGTACGCGCGGGCGAGGTCGGCGGCGTCGTACTTGTCGTCGGTCAGCAGCCGCGGCCAGTTGGGCTGATACGGCGGACGCGGGCTGAACGGGAAATGAGTGCTCAGGGTCGGAAAAAAGACGAAAAGCGGCGGGTGGGCTGCGTGGTTGATCTCGCGCGCGTCGAGCCAGGCCAGCGACATCTGATCGGGTACGCCGAACCAGCCGAAGTCGGGACCGGGATAGCGCAGGGTTTCGGCGGTATAGGTCTCGTCGAATCCGTAGAAGCGGCCCTCGGGCCACGGTCGCTGCAGGCCGGGCATCAACGCCAGCGTCCGATAGCCCGCGCGCGAAAACGCGGTGGCCAGCGTGTCGCGCTTCTCGCGCATCAACAGCGCATTGGTATGAGGGTCCCGGACCTCGACGCCCGACAGCAGGCTGATGTGCGCGAGCCAGGAATTCCCGCCGAAGGTCGGCGATTCGATGTACGCCGAGACGACGTTCCGGTTGGTTGCGTGAATGTCCGCCTCGAGCGCGGCCCGCGCCGCGGCGAGCCCGCGCGCGAACTCGGGCCGCTCCCAGCTCACCGCGCCGTACGATTCGATGAAGATCAGATACACGTCGGCGTCCCGCACCCGAGCGAAATCCGCGTCCATCGGCGGACTGGGTGCGAGCGTCGCGGGTCGGGTCATCGCCTCGATGGCCAACCGCGCCTGCCGGGCGTACGCCACGGTCACCGGCACGGGAACCCACCGCCGGTCATCGTCATAGATGTCAGGCGAGCGCAGTTCCTGAATCTCCTGGACGGCAAAAAGCGTCACGCCTGCGATTCCGAGCGATGCCAGGAGACGACGCGGGCCGGACTGCGCGACGACGCGATCGACCTGGCCGACTGCCCATCGGATCGCGACAAACAGGACGAGCAGGCCCACCGCCGCCGCGGCGGCCGCACCCGCGATCAGCCCGAACGGCGCGGCCTGCATCACCATCGCGGCCACGTCGGGCATGAACTGGAGATCCCAATAGAGGTTGACGTCGCGGCCATAGAGCGCCGGCGCCGTCACATCCGCGTAGCGGCCCACGACGAGCAACAGCCACAGCGCGCTCAGCCAACTGAGCGCGCGGCGTGAGAGTGGTTGCCGGGCACCACCAGCGAGCGCGACCACAAGGAGGCAGACCGCCAATTCGAACGACAGCTGGCCGGTCCAGCGGATCGCCGGCGTCGGCCAGACGTTGCCGAACGTGATCGACGCATCGAGCAGCATGAGCGCGGCCGAGAGCCGAAGAACGGTACGCAGGCGCGTCATGGCGAAGCGTGCCGCCCGAGCCAGAGCACGTCGACGAGAAACGAGCCGCACAACGCGGCGAGAGAAACGGCGGCGACGGCGGCGCTCCATGGCTGCTCGACCATCGGCAGGATCGTCACCATCAACCCCACGACCTGGACGACGCACACGGCCTGCCTGCGACGGCTCGGCGGCAGCGGCCGGTTCATCCACGGCCACAACCAACCGGCCGACACGAAGAGGTAGCGCAGCAGCCCCGACCAGAGGACCCAGAGCCCGGCCTTCTCGTGCCGCCAGGCCAGAGCCGCGAGGGTCATGATCAGGAGCGCGTCGATCTCGAGATCGAAACGCGCCCCGAACGCGCTCGACATGCCGCTCTGGCGCGCCATCCAGCCGTCCATCGCGTCCAGTGCCGTCGCGAGGAACGCGGCGCCGGCGGCCGTCGCCGCGACGACCGGGAGGGCGGGCTCCAGCGCGAGCGACGCAGCCAGCGCCACGAGCGCGGCGCGCGCCGTCGAGACCTGATTGGCCGATCCGAAGCGGTCGAATGGATGATGGCCGCCGAGGCCGCCGATCGCGACGAGCATGACACCCGCGAACACACCGCCCGCGGCCACAGGCAGGCGGGCGCTGACGGGAAGCGCCGTGTGTAGGATCCACGCCACGGTCGCCAGCGCGCCAAGGGCGACCGCGGACGCGCCGAGGGCGCTCGTGCGAAGAGGCTCGGCGGGCCATTGCCAGCGAGCGGCGCTCATACGTGACATTATTTCAAGCTTTCAGCTGTCAGCTCTCGGTCGCGAGTTGACAGTCCACAGTTGACAGTCAACAGCCTGCCAAACGGTCAACTGTCATCGAAGCGGTCGGTTGTCGCGCTAGCTGCGAAGCTGTGACTGTTAACTGTCGACTGTCAACTGTCAACTTCTGACGATCAGCGTCCAGTTTGAAGTACCCTCGTCGGTCAGCCTCATGACCGCTCAGTCCGCTCGGGCGTTCTGGATCACGGCGCCAGGCCACGGGGAAATCCGCGCCGAAGCGCTGCCCTCGCCTTCGCCCGACACCGTGCTCATCCGCGCGCTCTATAGCGGCGTGAGCCGTGGAACCGAAGCGCTGGTGTTTCAGGGACGCGTGCCCGCGAGCGAGTATCAGCGGATGCGAGCGCCGTTTCAAGCCGGAGCGTTTCCGGCGCCCGTCAAGTACGGATATGCGAGTGTCGGCTCGGTCGAGCGTGGCCCGCAAGAGCTCGAGGGGCGCAACGTCTTCGTGCTCCATCCGCACCAGACGCGCTATCAGGTCCCGACCGACTCGGTGTACGTGCTACCAGACGACGTGCCGCCGGGCCGCGCCGTGCTCGCGGCCAACCTCGAAACGGCGATCAACGGGTTGTGGGACGCGCGCGCGCAGGCGGGCGACCGCATCGTGATTATCGGCGCGGGCACGGTCGGCTGCCTGGTGGCGTGGATGGCCGCGCGCATTCCCGGCTGCGAAGTCGAGCTGGTCGACATCAACCCGCGCCGTGCGGCGATCGCCAGCTCGCTTGGCGTGCGGTTGGTGGATCCGGCTGGTGTCCTCGCCGATGCCGACGTCGTGATCCATTCGAGCGGATCGCCCACCGGTCTCGATCTCGCGCTACGCATCGCGGGTTTCGAGGCCACGATCGTCGAGATGAGCTGGTACGGCACCAACATCGTGGCGATTCCGCTCGGCGAAGCGTTTCACGCGCGCCGGCTCACCTTGAAATCGTCGCAGGTCGGTGCCGTGGCTTCGTCACAGCGGCCGCGGTGGGACGCGCCGCGGCGCATGCGGCTGGCGCTCACGTTGCTCGCGGATCCCGCGCTCGACGCCTTGATCACGGGCGAGACCGAGTTCGAGGCGTTGCCGCGTGTAATGGCCGAACTGGCCGCCGGGCCGGGGGAGACGGTGTGCCATAGGATTAGATACGACTAGGGACTAGGGACTAGGGACTAGGGACTAGGGACAATGTACAGTGTCACCGTGCGCGACCACTTCATGATCGCGCACAGCTTTCAGGGCGAAGTCTTTGGGCCTGCACAGCGGATGCACGGGGCGACTTACGTGGTCGACGTCGAGTTTCGCCGCCCCGCGCTCGATGACGAAGGGATCGTCGTCGACATCGGGCGCGCGTCCGACGCATTGAAGTCGGTGCTCGGCGCGCTCGACTACCGAAATTTGGACGACGAGCCGGCGTTCCGGGGGAAGAACACCACGACAGAGTTCCTGGCGCGGGTGGTGTTCGATCGGCTGGTGATTGCCATCGCGCGCGGCGACCTCGGATTGGGCGCCCGCGCCGTCGAG
>MEKT01000062.1:12275-13150 GCA_001767435.1 Acidobacteria bacterium RIFCSPLOWO2_02_FULL_65_29
CGGGCGGGTACGGCTATGACCGGCGCGTGGTCGAAGGGCTGCGTGCGCGTGGGTGGGACGTAGGCGTACACGAGCTCGAGGGGGAGTTTCCCCATCCGGCAGCGCGTGCGCTCGACGCCGCGGGTGGGGTGCTCTCGTCGCTGCCGGACCGTTCGCTTGTGGTGATTGACGGCCTGGCGTTCGGCGCCATGCCGGAGCAGGCGGCGGTCGAGGCCGGTCGGCTGCGGCTCGTCGCGCTCGTCCATCATCCGCTGGCGGAGGAGACCGGCCTCGACGACGAGGCGGCCGCGCATCTCGCAACGAGCGAGCGGCGTGCGCTCGCCACGGCCCGCCTCGTCATCGTCACCAGCCGCGCCACGGCCACCAAACTTCTGCGCTACGACGTGCCCTTCGATCGTATAGCCGTCGTCGAGCCCGGCACGGATCGCGCGCCGCTTGCGCGCGGCTCGGGTGGCGCGTCGGTGCAGCTTCTGTGTGTGGCCGCGATCGTCCCACGAAAAGGGCACGAGGTGCTGGTGAAGGCCCTGGCGGCGATGCCCGAGCGCAACTGGCGGCTGACGTGCGTCGGCAGCATCGATCGCGATCCGCGGACCGTTGCACGCGTGCGCCAGCTCATTGCCGAACACGGGCTCGGCGACCGCGTGGCTCTCGCCGGCGAGCGAGACGCGGCCGGCGTGGCGGACGCGTACGATCGCGCCGACGCGTTCGTGCTGCCGACCCTGCACGAGGGGTACGGCATGGCGGTGGCCGAAGCAGTGGCGTGCGGGCTACCCGTCATCGGTACTGCGACGGGAGCGATTGCCGACCTCGTCGCGTCGGCCGGCGCTTCGCGGGCCTGGGACTCCGCCGCCGCCGGCATTCTCGTGCCGCCGGGT
>MEKT01000063.1 GCA_001767435.1 Acidobacteria bacterium RIFCSPLOWO2_02_FULL_65_29
CGTGCCTTCGTGTTTTCGTGGCCTGATCTTCTCTGCGTGCTCTGCCGGTGATCGTCGTCTTCTTCGTGTCTTCGTGCCTTCGTGGCTCTTTTTCGTGCTTTCGTGTTTTCGTGGCCTGGTCTTCGTGACGTGGGTCTTCTTCGTGTCTTCGTGTTTTCGTGGCCTGATCTTCTCTGCGTGCTCTGCCGGTGATCGTCGTCTTCTTCGTGTCTTCGTGCCTTCGTGGCTCTATTTGCCAACACAAAAGCGCGCGAAAATGTGCGCCAGCAGATCGTCGGGCGCGCGCTTGCCCGTCACCTCTTCGAGCGCCGCCCGCGCGTCCTGCAGATCGGCGAGCACGAATTCTTCCGGCATCGACCCGCCATCCGCAAGCGCCGCGTCGCGCGCGCGGATGAGCGCGGCCTGCGCGCGCTCGACGAGCGCGGCGTGGCGCACGTTGGTGATCTCGGGCCGATCGCGAAGTGGGTGGCCGTCGAAAAGCTGCAGCGCCTCCTGGATGCGCGCGCGCAGGGCGTCGAGCCCCAGCCCGGTGAGCGCCGAAACAGGTACCGCGCCGACGTGTGCCGGAGCGGCGCCAACACCTTCGAGATCCGCCTTGTTCGAGACGATAAGTACTTTGTTATCAAATAGTTGGTTGACTACGTCGTGATCTGACTGGTCGGGCGCCTGGGTGCCGTCCACCACCAACAGGACGAGGTCTGCAACCTCGGCCGCGCCGACCGAGCGGCGCACGCCCTCGGCCTCCACGATCTCGGCGGTGTCGCGGAGTCCTGCCGTGTCCACGAGCGTCACCCGGAGGCCCTCGAGATCGATCGTCTCGGTGACCAGATCGCGGGTCGTGCCCGGCACGTCGGTGACGATCGCGCGCGCGGCGCCGGCGAGCGCATTGAACAGGCTGGATTTTCCGACGTTCGGCCGTCCGACAATCGCAATCTGCAAGCCCTCGCGCACGAGGCGTCCGCGCGCGGCGCCGGCGAGAAGCGCGCGCGTGCGAGAGATGATCTCGTCGATGGCCTGCGCCAGCGTCGCGGGCGCCACGAAGTGATAGCCCTCCTCCGGAAAATCGACCGAGGCTTCCAGGCGCGCGACGAGATCGAAGAGCGCCGCGTCGATCTCAGCGATCGCGCGCGTCAGCGTGCCCTCCAGCTGGTCGAAGGCCGCGCGCGCCTGGAGCGGGGTCACCGCATCGATGAGATCCCCGACGGCTTCGGCCTGCGTCAGATCGATGCGGCCGTTCAGGAAGGCGCGAAGCGTGAACTCTCCGGGCTCGGCCAGGCGCGCGCCCGCGCCGATTGCGGCGATCACGATGTGTTTGAGCACCACCGGGCTCCCATGCGCGCTCACCTCGACCACCTCTTCTCCCGTGTATGAGGCGGGTGCACGGAAATAGGTGAGAACGACCTGATCGATCGCGTCGGTGACGGTCCGGCGAACCTTCGCCAGTGTCGCGCGGCGCGGCTCGAGCGGCGCGCGGCGTGCAACGAGCGCGCACGCGATCTGGTGCGCCGCGGACCCGCTCAGGCGGACAATACCGAGGCCGCCACGTCCGGGCGGTGTCGCGATGGCGACGATCGTATCGGCGGTGGAAAACACGAATAGTCGTTAGTCGATAGTCGTTAGTCGTCAGTCGGTCCGGCTATCGGACTAGCGACTCACGACTATCGACTATCGACTTATTTATTTCCGTGACGAGATCAGAACGATTTTCGAAAACGCGTCGCCGACGCTTTCCGTCGTCGCGCCGGGCACTTCCGCCACGGCCATGTGGACGAGGCGCCGCTCGTAGGGGTTGAGCGGCCCAAGCTGCTGGTCGGCGCCGGTCTCTTTGGCCTTCTCCGCGAGGAACTTCGCCATCTGCCTGAGCTCGATGTCCTTGCCTTTGCGATAGCCGAGCGCGTCGACGAACACACGGCGGTCGCCATCGAGCGAGCGGCCGTACGCCATGTCGACCACGTGCTGGAGCGCCTTGAGCGGCTCGCCGCGATGGCGCGCCAAAATCTCTGCTTCCTCGCCTGACAGATCGAATCGCGGGCCGTCCGGCGTGTCCTCGACGTCCACCGGCGTGCGGATGCCCAGCGCCTCGACGAACCGCGCAAGAAAGTCGACAATCGGCTGAGTGCTGTCATTCATGGTCGTTCTTCGTTCTTGGTGCTACGTTCGACGTTCGATCGTTCGGTGCGGGCAGGACTAAAGTCCTGCACTACACACGTTCGGCGTTCGGTGCGGGCAGGACTAAAGTCCTGCACGACACGTTCGTCGTTCTGTCCTTCTAACTTCTAAGTTCTAACTTCTAACTTCTAGTTTTTCACCTTCAGCTGTCTTTCCGCGGCCGGCCGAAGGGTCTTGACGTTGGGCGGACCTATCAATTGGTTCGTGACGTACTGCTGCCCGATGCCCCAGAAGTTGTTGACGACCCAGTACAGCACCACGCCCGCCGGGAACGAGATGAACATGAAGCCCAGGACGAGCGGCATGACGAGCATCATCTTCTGCTGCATCGGATCGACGCCCGCCGCCGGCATCATCCAACTTTGCACGACCTGGGTCACGATCATCAAGACCGGCGTGATGTAGTAGGGGTCGGGCCGCGACAGGTCCTGAATCCACGCCGCGAACGGCGCGCCGCGAAGCTCGATGGCCGTGGTGAGCAGCGCGTAGAACGCGATCAGCACCGGGAACGGGATGAGCATCGGCACGCAACCCGCCGCCGGGTTGACGCCGCGATCTTTATAGAGCTGCATCAGCTCCTGGTTCATCTTCTGCTTGGCTGGATCGGTGGCTTTGAGCTTCGCGTAGCGATCCTGGATCGCCTTCACCTCCGGCTGAATCGCCTGCATCTTCCGCATCGACACGACCTGCTTGTGACGGAGCGGAAACATGATCAGGTTGATGACGACCGTCAGCAGCACGATCGACCAGCCGTAGTTGCCGATCACGCCGTTGATGCTGTTGAGCGTTCGGAGCAACGGCGCCACGATGATGCGGAAGAAGCCGAAATCGATCGTGTTGGTCAGGTTCGGATCGATCGCGAAGAGCGTGTCGAAGGCCTTCGGGCCGACGTAGAACCGAATGGGCGGATCGAGCCGGCCCGTCTGCAGCGTGTACGCCATGAGCTCGCGCGGCGCGGCGGTCGATCCGGCGGCCGCTGGAATCGACAGCGGCTGAAAGCTGACGGTCGACAATCCCGGCCAGAGCGCCATCGTCACGAAATAGTGGTCGTCGACGCCGGCCAGTTGGAAATTTCCCTGATGGTTTGCCTGCTCCGCGACATCGGCCGCGGCCAGGCGCGTGACGCGCTTGACGTCGGCGGCCAGAGACACGAGGCCGCGCGGCGGCACGGCGTACCGGCCGGTGGCGCTGTCCACGTCGCCCAGCGCGGGGCCCCACACGATTGCCGGCACGAATGTCTGCGCGCCCGCACTGACCGTGGCGCTGACGGCGACAATGTAGCTCGATGGCTCGAATCGGAAGTGCTTCGCGACGCTCAGTCCGGCGCTGTCGCGATAGTCGAAGCTCACCTCGGTCGACTCGGTCAGCGGCCCTTCGCTCGCCGGCGCGCCCGTCACGACGTACAGCGCGGCATTGAGGGTGTTCGTGACGGCCGCGTCGGACACGCGCAGCGAAAAAGGCAGCGGCTGCGCATCGCCGAATTCGTGCGAGACGAGCTCGACCGGTTCGCCCTTCTCGTCTGGGTAGTGCTTCAGTCGCCAGCTCTTGAGCCGCGCCCCGCGGTTGGTGAACGTGGCGATGACGTCGCGCGTCTCGATGCGAACGTCGCGCTCGTCCTGCTCGCCCACGATCGGCGCGGCCGCGCGAGTCGACGGCGCAGAGGGCGTCGCCGCTTCGACCGGGGCCGGCATGGCCGCGCCGGCCTCTGGCGCCGCAGTCAGTTGCGGGGCGTCTGGACGACTCGGAGATCCTGGCGCACCTGGGGGCCCTGGGGGAATGAGTACGTTCGAAGACGCCGGCTGGGTGGCTCGCCGCGGCGGCGGGACGATCAGCGCCTGGTAGAGATAAATCACCAGGAACGACAAAACGATGGCGAGGAGGACGCGACGTTCCATTATTTACTTTGCGTGTCTGCGCGCCTTCGTGGCTCTTTTTCGTGGTTTCGTGTTTTCGTGGCGCCTGGCTTCGTGATGTGGTCTTCTTCGTGTCTTCGTGTCTTCGTGGCTTGTCGTCGTGGCTCTTCTTCGTGTCTTCGTGTCTTCGTGGCCCGGGTCGGCACCAGATCGAGACCGCCTTTGAAAAGTGGATGGCAACGTGCGAGTCGCTTCAGCGCGAGCCATCCGCCGGCGAGCGCGCCGTGGCGCATCACGGCTTCGCTCGCGTAGTCGGCACACGACGGCACGAACCGGCACGACGCATAGAAATAGGGAGAGACGAGGAGCTTGTAACCCCGAATCAGCACTAGGAGCGTGTCCGAGAAATAGTCGCGGCGCGACTCGTCGCGGGCGAGCGGGTAGTCGCGCGCGACCGTGTCGTGTCCGGCTTCAGCCGGACTTGCCTGCACGCTGAACGCTTCGTTCGATATTGGTGCGGTATTCGCTCTCAAGGGCAGTCAGACTGGCGTCGAGCAACTCACGCTTCGGCACGACGACGACGTCGAAACCCGGCGCGATCTTGTGACGCCGGAAAACTTCGCGGACGAGGCGCTTGGCTCGATTGCGTTCAACCGCTCCCCCCAGCCGCTTCGTGGCCGCAATCCCCAGCCGCCCAATAGGAAGCGCCGTGGGCAGGACGAAGAGCGTCGTGAAACGGCCGTGAATCTTGATCCCGCGCTTGTACGCCCGCTCGAACTCCGCGCGCTGACGCATGTGCTCGTTCGGTCTGAAACGAGACACGATTAGAATATTCGCTAGTTCACAGTTGACAGTTCACAGTCGACAGTCGCTCCGAAACTGTTTGACTGTTGACTGTTAACTGTTGACTGTTGACTTCTATTCATCACTAACCGTCAACTTCTTTCGCCCCTTCGCACGACGGCGCTTGAGCACCAGGCGGCCGTTCTTCGTGCTCATGCGGACGAGGAATCCATGCGTGCGGCTGCGGTGGCGTCGATTCGGCTGGAACGTACGCTTGCCCTTCATGCTCCCGAAACCCTTTTTCTAGCAGCGTGTTCGAAAAACGTGAACACGCTCCTAGTAGGCCGGCTCCGCCGGCAAAAAAACGACCTGAAACGATCTGTTGATCTTAGCGTTCGCCTTCCGAACGTGTCAACGCGGAGAGGATTGTGTTAGAGTCGCGCTTCTTCGCAAACTCGTACGAGATCCCAATTAGGCGGCATGTCCGTTTGGTCTCTCCCCAAAGTTTTCCACACCTGTGGAAAAAACTGTGGAAATTCGGGGGTTTCGAGGCACGGCAGGCAAAAACCCTAATGAAATACGTTGTTTTGCCTGGCGAAGGTCCGTCGAAACACATCCGGTTCGTGGCGCCATGAACGTCTGGGACCAAGTCCTGGCCCGTGTCGAGTCCAAGTTGAACCGGCACAGCTTCTACACCTGGTTCAAGCCCACAACCTTCGTCTCGGCCGACCTGAGAGCCGTCACGGTCCGTGTCCCCAATGCCCTGTTCAAGGAGTGGCTGACCAAGCACTATGCGGCCGTGATTGGCGAGGCAATGAGCGAGGTGGGCAAGGGCCACCTGAGCGTGAATTTCATGGCCGAGGCCCCGGGCGACGCCTCCTTGATCAGCATGAGCCCCGACGAAGCGGCGGCGTTCGAGACCGCTCCACCAGCAGTCCCATCGCCCTCCGTACCCGGCGCCGCAGGCCTCAACCCTCGCTACAGCTTCGACACCTTCATCGTCGGATCGTCCAATCAGTTCGCCCACGCGGCGT
This sequence comes from Acidobacteria bacterium RIFCSPLOWO2_02_FULL_65_29, assembly GCA_001767435.1. Classification (GTDB taxonomy): domain Bacteria; phylum Acidobacteriota; class Vicinamibacteria; order Vicinamibacterales; family CAVVIG01; genus 2-02-FULL-65-29. The sequence goes on from MEKT01000063.1 coordinate 5,840, forward strand.
GCCGCGCGGTGGCCGAGGTCCCGTCACGCTCCTACAACCCGCTCTTCATCTATGGCGGCGTGGGCCTGGGCAAGACGCACTTGATGCACGCCATCGGCCAGTACGTGCTGCAGCACGATCGCAGCCTGAAACTCACGTACATCTCGGCCGAACGGTTCATGAACGAAATGATCAACGCGGTGCGCTACGACCGTATCATCGACTTCCGCGAGCGGTATCGAACCGTCGATGTGCTCCTCGTGGACGATGTGCAGTTCATCGCAGGCAAGGAGGGAACGCAAACCGAGTTCTTCCACACGTTCAATGCACTCTACGACTCGCAGAAGCAGATCGTCATCAGCAGCGACTGCCCGCCCCACGAGATTCCCTCGCTCGAGGAACGGCTGCGCACCCGTTTCGAATGGGGCCTCATCGCGGACATTCAATCACCAGACCTGGAGACGCGCGTCGCTATTTTGAAGAAAAAAGCAGACACCGAAGCAGTACCGCTGGCCGACGACGTGGCGATTTATATTGCGGGGAGGGTGAGATCGAATATTCGGGAGCTCGAGGGGTCGCTCATCCGCTTGATCGCGTACGCATCGCTCACGGGGCAAGAGATCACGCTGCCTTTGGCGCAGGAAGTGCTGAAGAACATCCTCGACCACGAGGAAAAAGCGGTCACGATTGAAATCATCCAGAAGTTCGTCGCCGAGCACTACAACCTGAAGCTGGTGGACCTGAAATCGCGGAACAATTCCAAGAGCATCGCCATGCCGCGGCAGGTCGCGATGTACCTCTGTAAATCGCTCACGCGTGCGTCGCTTCCCGAGATTGGGCGAAGCTTCGGCGGAAAGCACCATTCGACCGTGATTCACTCGATTCGCAAGGTCGAAGACCTGCGCAAGAAGGATTTGAGTTTCAACAGCCAGATCAATAACTTTCTCGAAGGATTCCGGTAAGAAGCGTCGTTTTCAACACTTCGTCGCGTCACCCCCTGTGGACGGTTTGTGGAGCGTTCTTGTACGTCCTCGAAGGGGGTTATTCGGGGGTTTGTGGTCAGTTTTAAAGTACGATTTTTCCACAGGGTAAATACTTGACAAATAATGGTTTATACGTACAGGTCGCTTTTCAACACGCCCTCTCTTCCTATATAATTTCTTATTTCAACTATCCCTCTTCTTCAAGGGATGACCGGCGAAAATCCCTGCCTTTTGTCGAGGTCAATCTGAGCCATGGAACTTGTCGTCCGTAAGACCGACCTTCTGCGAGAACTGCAACTTTTCCAGGGGATCGTGGAACGCAAGAACACGATTCCCATCCTGGCCAACGTGTTGATGGAGGCCAAGGGCGAGGAAGTGAAATTCCTCGCCACGGATCTGGAGGTCGGACTGCGCAGCCGGTGCGCGGCGACGGTGGCCAAAGGCGGAGCGATCACGGTTCCCGCGAAGAAGCTCTATGAGATCGTCAAGTCGCTGCCTGAAACCGACATCAGGATTGCGGAGGACAAGAGTGGTGTGAAAGTGGCTGCGGATCGGTTCGACTCGCGGATGCAGACGTTGCCGCGCGAAGACTTTCCCACATTGCCCGAGGGCTCGGGCGGCGTCGCGGTGCAGCTGCCGCGAGCGGGTCTCAAGGAAATGGTCTCGAAAACCCAGTTTGCGATCACTGGAGAAGATACGAGGTATTTCCTGAACGGGGCACTGTTCGTGCTGAAGCCCGATTCAATGAGCCTCGTGGCCACTGACGGTCACCGGTTGGCGCTCGTGACGACCAAACGCGATGGCGTGGGGAAAGCGGATGGCGGAGAAGACGCCCAGCCGATCCTGCCAAAGAAAACGCTCGGCGAGATCGCGCGGCTCCTGATGGAGGGCGACGGCGACGTCGGTTTCGAACGCGGCGAAAACCATTTATTTTTCCATGTGGGCGACCGGATGCTCATCTCGCGGATGATCGACGGGAAGTTTCCAGCCTACGAGCGCGTGATTCCGAAAGGCAACGACAAGCACATCGAGTTCGAGCGCGATCGGCTCACGAATGCGGTCAGGCGCGTCGCGCTCTTGTCGAACGAGCGCTCGCGCGCGGTGAAGTTCGAGCTCGAGAAGAACAAGGTCGACGTCAGCTCGAGCAGCCCGGAGTTTGGCGAGGCGAGAGAGACGCTGCCTGTGGAGTACACGGGCGAGAGCATGCAAATTTGCTTCAACGCGCAGTACGTGCTCGATTTTCTCGCGGCGGTCGCCACCGATATCGTCGCGCTCGAGCTGAAAGATGAAGTGAGCCAGGCGGTGATGACGCCGATTGGCGCGGAAGGTTACGAGTACACGTACGTGATCATGCCAATGCGGGTCTAAAGACAGGGGCTCGGGATTTGGGGTTCGGGGCTCGAGGCGAGGCTCGACCCCGTCGCGCAGGAAACCCTTCGGAGCCGGCCGTCGCGATTGCACGAAAACCGCGGCGCAGGCCAGTCAACGGCGTGGGGATGGGGGTCCCCGCGCCTCGTTTAGAGACGGTGAGCCGGAGCCGTGGTTTTCCGGCCGGCGGAGAGGGTTTCCGAAGCGATGGGGTCGGGCCGAGAGATCAGCACAAAGGATTGATGGATCACACGGAACGCGACGAATCAACGGAGCGGGAGCGGCCGCAGACGCCCGACGTGCCGGCGGGAAACAACGGCGACGGGTCTGCGGCCGACGACTACTCCGCGGACAAGATCAAGGTCCTCGAGGGCCTCGATGCGGTTCGCAAACGTCCGGCCATGTACATCGGGTCGACAGGGCCGTCGGGGCTGCACCACCTCGTGTACGAAGTCGTCGACAACTCGATCGACGAGGCGCTCGCCGGCTTCTGCACCGAGGTGAACGTCACGATTCACATCGACGAATCGGTCACCGTTGTGGACAACGGCCGGGGCATTCCTGTCGATCGCCACACGAGCGGCAAGTCGGCCGCCGAGGTGGTGCTCACCGTGCTCCACGCCGGCGGCAAGTTCGACAACGACAGCTATAAGGTGTCCGGGGGTCTACACGGCGTCGGCGTCTCGGTCGTCAACGCGTTGTCGGAAACGCTCGACGTCGAGATCTGGAGGAACGGCCAGGTCTACCAGCAAAGCTACGAACGCGGGAATCCGCTCAAGGAGCTCGAAGCCACCGGCACGACGAAGCGCCGCGGCACGAAGGTCACCTTCAAACCGGACACGCAGGTGTTCGAGACGACCTCGTTCAGCTTCGACATCCTGGCGCAGCGCTTACGGGAGCTCGCGTTTCTGAATGCCGGCGTGCTCGTCACGCTCGACGACGAGCGCGACGGCAAGAGTCATACGTTTCATTACCAGGGCGGCATCACGTCGTTCGTCACGCACCTGAACAAGAACAGGACGGCGGTGAACGAGAAGCCCATTTACATGCGCGGCGACAAGGACGGCACCGAGGCCGAAATCGCTCTGCAATGGAACGACGGCTACGCCGAGATGATTTACTCGTTCGCCAACAACATCAACACGCACGAGGGCGGCTCGCACCTGTCTGGATTACGCTCCGCGCTGACGCGAACGGTCAATTTCTACGCGACGAAGAACAACCTGGCGAAGGACCTCAAGGAGAGCATCACCGGCGAGGACATCCGCGAGGGTCTCACGGCCGTCATCAGCGTCAAGATTCCGCACCCGCAGTTCGAGGGCCAGACCAAGACGAAGCTGGGTAACACCGAGGTCAAGGGCATTGTCGAGGCGATCGTCAACGACAAGCTGGGGGCCTACCTCGAAGAGAACCCCGGCGTCGCCAAGCGCATCGTCGGCAAGGCGATCGACGCCGCGCGCGCGCGCGAGGCCGCGCGCAAGGCACGGGACCTGGTGCGACGTAAGGGCGCGCTCGATGGCAGCTCGCTGCCGGGGAAGCTGGCCGATTGTCAGGAGCGCGACCCCGCCTTGAGCGAGCTCTACATCGTCGAGGGCGAATCGGCCGGCGGGTCGGCCAAGCAGGGCCGCGATCGGCGCTTCCAGGCCATCCTGCCCCTCAAGGGCAAGATTCTGAACGTCGAGAAGGCGCGGTTCGACAAGATGCTCGGCAGCGACGAGATCAAGACGATGATCGCGGCGCTCGGCTGTGGCATTGGCGCCGAGGACTTCAACATCGAGAAGCTCCGGTATCACCGCATCATCATCATGACCGACGCGGATGTGGACGGCTCGCACATCCGGACCCTGCTGCTGACGTTTTTCTACCGGCAGCTGCCGAAAGTGATCGAGAACGGCTACATCTACATCGCGCAGCCGCCGCTCTTCCGTGTGAAGAGAGGCAAGGCCGAGACCTACATCAAGGATGAACGGGAGCTCGATGCGTACCTCGTGAAGCGGGCCGCCGAGGCGCGCGTCGTGCGGGTGCAGGCGACGGGCACCGAAATTTCTGGCGCCGATCTCGAAAAGCTGCTGCAGCGGCTCATCGCCCACCAGAAGTTCATGCACATGGTGGAACGCCGCGGGCACCCGCGCGAGATCGTCGAAGCGCTTCTCGCCGCCGGCGCCGATCGCGAGTACTTCGCCGACAAAGAGAAGCTCGAAGGCTTCGCGAAGACGCTGACGACGGCCACGCGGTCGGTGACGGTGCTGCCCGACGAGGAGCACAACCGGTATCTGCTGCGCATCGATGATCGCTCGAACGGATACCCGCGCGCGCACACGATCGGCGTGGACTTCCTCACGACGGGCGAGTACCGCACGCTTCTGGCCAATAGCCGCGACATTCCGATTCTGTCTGGCGAGATCGTCGTGAAGTCGTCGGCCGACGGCCCTGACAGCGCTGTCGTCGACATCCCCGATGGCGGCCCCGAACCCGAAGCCGGAACCGCGAACGCCGAGCCTCGACCCCCGGCCCCCGGCGTGAACGTCCGGGGGACAGGGGCCCCCGGGGTGAACAACATCACGCTGAAGTCCATTGACGAGCTCGTGAACTACTTCATCGCCGCCGGCAAGAAAGGCATCACCGTCAACCGCTACAAGGGTCTCGGCGAAATGAACCCGGATCAGCTCTGGGAGACGACGATGAACCCCGCGGCGAGGACGCTCCTGCAGGTGCGCGCCGAGGATCACACCGAGGCCGACCTGATGTTCACCACGCTCATGGGCGATCAGGTCGAGCCGCGCCGGAAGTTCATCGAGGACAATGCGTTGGACGTCAAAAACTTGGATGTGTAGGGACTGGGACTAGGGACTAGGGACTAGGGAGAAAGAAGGCCCAGCGTTCTTCTGTAATTGCCAGTTCCGAATCCCGAATCTCGATCACCCCAGCAGTTGATATGACCGATCCGATCGCAGCCCACCAGTACCCCGTCAACATCGAAGACGAAATGAAGCGCTCGTACATGGATTACGCCATGAGCGTGATCATTGGACGCGCGCTGCCCGACGCGCGCGACGGGCTGAAGCCCGCGCATCGCCGCGTGCTGTACGGCATGAAGACGATGGGGCTGACGCCGACGCGCGGGTACCGCAAGTGCGCGAAGATCGTCGGCGAGGTGATGGGCAATTTCCATCCCCACGGAGACGCCTCGATCTACGACACGCTCGTCCGCATGGCGCAGAACTTCAACATGCGGTATCCGCTGGTGGATGGGCAGGGCAACTACGGATCGGTCGACGGTGATCCGCCGGCGGCCATGCGGTACACGGAGGCGCGGCTCGAGGCGCTCGCCGACGACATGCAGGCGGATCTCGACAAGGAGACCGTCGACTTCGCGCCGAACTACGACGAGACCACCGAAGAGCCGACGGTCCTCCCAGCGCCGTTCCCGAACCTGCTGGTCAACGGGGCCGCAGGCATCGCGGTCGGGATGGCGACCAACGTGCCGCCGCACAACCTGCATGAGGTGGTCGACGGCTGCATCTGGCTCATCGAGCACACGCATCTCGGATCGACCCCTGGGGACGACGTCGACGATGTCGACGCCGCCGCCGCCGCCGCAGATGTAGCGCGGGTTGGTCCCGCCGACGAGGCCGGTCTAAAGACCGGCACTACACCCCCCGCGGGACTAGGCGATGTAGCGCGGGTTACTCCCGCCGGCGAGGCCGGTCTAAAGACCGGCACTACAACTCCCGCCGGGCTAGGCGATGTAGTGCGGGACTTCAGTCCCGCCGACGAGGCCGGTCTAAAGACCGGCACTACAACTCCCGCCGGGCTAGGCGATGTAGTGCGGGACTTCAGTCCCGCCCGGGGTCATTCGCGCGCCGAAAAACTGAAGCATCTCATCGAGCTCATCCCTGGACCGGATTTTCCCACCGGCGGCTTCATCATCGGCCGCGGCGGCATCGCACAGGCCTACGCGACAGGGCGCGGGTCCATCATGATGCGGGCGCGGACGTCGATCGAGTCCAACAAGAAAGGCGACAAGGTCTCGATTCTCGTCACCGAGATTCCGTATCAGGTGAACAAGAAAAGCCTGATCGAGCGGATCGCCGACCTGGTGCGCGAGAAGACCATCGAGGGCATCTCGGATCTGCGCGACGAATCCGATCGCGAGGGGATGCGCATCGTGATCGAGCTCAAGCGCGGCGAGGTGCCGGAGGTGATTCTCAACAACCTCTACAAGCACACGCCCCTACAGTCGAGCTTCGGCATCATCATGCTGGCCATCGTCGGCGGCCGGCCGAAAGTGCTGAACCTGCTGGAGCTCGTCGAAACGTTCGTCGAGTTCCGCCGCGAGGTCGTGCGCCGCCGCACGGAGTTCGAGCTGAGGAAGGCCGAGGCGCGGTACCACATCCTGGAAGGACTGAAGATCGCTCTCGACCAGTTGGACGCGGTCATCACGCTGATTCGCGGGTCGAAGACGCCTCCCGAGGCGCGCGACGGGTTGATCGCCAACTTCAGATTGTCGCGGGTCCAGGCCCAGGCCATTCTCGACATGCAGCTGCAGCGTCTCACGGGGCTCGAGCGACAGAAGATCCTCGACGAGCTGGCGGAGCTCCTCGAGACGATCGAGCGGTTGCGCGCGATTCTCGCCAGCGAGCGCCTGCTGATGCAGATCATCGTCGACGAGCTCAGGGCGGTGAAGACGAAGTACGGCGATAGCCGTCGGACCGAGATCATCGAGGGCGAGTCGAGCGCGCTGAGCGTGGAGGATCTGATCGCCGAGGAAGACATGGCGATCACGGTGACCAACACGGGCTACATCAAGCGGACGGCGATCTCGACGTACCGGAACCAGCGCCGCGGGGGCAAGGGCCGCATCGGCATGCGCACGCGCGATGAGGATTTCGTGAGCCACCTGTTCGTGGCCTCGACGCACGCCTACATCATGATTTTCTCGGACCGCGGCCGCGCCTACTGGCTGAAGGTCCACGAGGTGCCCGACGTCGGTCCAGGCGGCAAGGGCAAGGCGATCGCCAATCTCGTGTCGATGAAGGATGGCGAGCGGATCGCCGCAATGCTCGCGGTGAAGGAATTCGAGACCGACAAGGTCGTCGTGATGGGGACGCGCAAGGGGGAGGTGAAAAAGACGTCGCTGTCTGGCTTCAGCAACCCTCGTGCCGGCGGTATCAACGCGATGGATGTCGAGGAGGGCGACGCGGTCATCGCCGTGCAGGTGACCGACGGCAAGGGCGGGATCTTCATCGGTACCGGCAACGGCATGGCCATCAGGTTCGAAGAAACAGAGGTCCGGCCGAAGAGCCGGTCGGCGGGGGGCGTGCGCGGCATCACCCTCCGAGACAACGACTACGTGGTGGCCATGGAGGCCGTCCGCCCCACAGGAACGCTGTTGACGGTGACCGAGCGCGGCTATGGCAAGCGGACGGAGCTCGAAGAGTACACCGTGCAATCGCGCGGCGGGATCGGCCTCATCAATATTTCTACGAGCGCGCGCAACGGCAAGGTTGTGGGCATCGCGTACGTCGAGGAAGGCGATGAGGTCCTGCTCATCACGCAGCAGGGCATGATCATCCGGACGCCGGCCAAGGATGTGAGCCTGATCGGCCGCGGCACACAGGGCGTGCGGCTGATCGAGATGGAGGGCGAAGACAAAGTCGTCTCCGTGGTGCGGCTGGTCGAAAAGGAAGAAGAAGAGTAGCGGCTCGGGGCTGGGGACCAGAGTGAGTTGCACACGACTCCACGGAGCACAGGCGCAATCCGGATCGGCGCTCACAACGATCCTGATTCTGATCTGCGCGGGGTCCCTTGCGTTCATGGCGGTGTTCGCGTACCAGTGGTGGCGCGGCGAAGAGCGCGTGATCCGGACCCGGCTCGACGGCCTCGCCGACGCGCTCTCGCCTTCAGCCGGGGGCGGAGAACTGGCGATGGTCGGCCGCATTGCCGAGCTCCGCAACTATTTCGCGCCGGACATCCGCGTGCGCCTGGGCGGCGACGAGATCGTATCGCGCGACACGCTGCTGGCGCTCCTCGCCCGGTGGGAGCCGCCGTCGAAGGGCTTCAAGCTGGAGTTCGTGGACGTCGCGGTGACGCTCGGCGAGGGCGACACCGCGCAAGTGTCCCTCACGGCGAAGATCTCGAACGTCGACGCGCGGTCGGGCGAGCCGATCACGGATGCCCGGGAAGGACAGCTCACACTGCTCAAGCTCGACGGGGACTGGGTGTTGGCAACCGTCGAGAGCACCGACACGCTCCAGCGTCCGAGTCCCTAAACCCCCGAGCCCGGCGTCAGAACAACAGCTTGCCGACAATCCGACCGCGGGATGCGCGCCCGAAATCGTGATTCTCCATCTTCATCGATCGGTTGTCGCCCACGACAAAGTATTCGCCGGCGCCGAGCGTCAGCGCTGGCATGTTCCAGGGGATCCGGTACATCACGGTCGGCTCGACGAGCGGTTCTTCATCGATCACGACCGTTCCCGCAACAATCTCGACGGTCTCGCCCGGCAGGCCGATAATGCGCTTGACGTAGACGACGCTCAGCCCGGCCATACGGATGGCGATCACGTCGCCCCGCTTCGGCTCGGCGAACGTGTACGACAGCCGGTTGGCGAAGTTGAGGGCGCCATCCTCGTAGCTCGGCAGCATGCTGATGCCCTGCAGGCGCACCGGCAACAGGATGAAGCGGAAGACCACGAAGGCGATCGCGACAATCGTCCCCGCGCGCAGGAGCGTCGCCCGCGGATTCGATCCCCAAATCAGCTTCATGGCACAACCGCGACTAGAGCCTTTCTCAGTTCGGTGTAGTCAACAGTTGACAGTTAACAGTCGACAGCCGTCGGGCAGATGCCTGCTGTGAACCGAGAACTGGCGACTGTCAACTTCGCATGTGCGCTACTCCGAAGCGCAAACAGCTCTAACGACTAACGACTAACGACTAACGACTATCCAGGCTCCAGCCGCGCGAACTTCGCGCGCAGCGTCTTCTGCCCGACGGCGGCAAACCGGACAACCAGTTTCGTATCGTCGCTGAGCGCCTCGACGCTGACGACGCTGCCGACGCCGAATTGGGGATGCCGGACGCGCATGCCGGGCCGGAGCGCCATGCCGGTCGACTGATCCTCGTCCTCGTAGGCGTAGACGGCCGGCTCCTCGCGCGCCCGGCGGCCACGGCCGTATGGGTTCGTACGGAATTCGTAGTGCGGAAAAGTCCCCGAAGACGACGCATAGGACGGCGTCAGGCGCTCGACCAGCTCGGCCGGCACCTCGTCGATGAAGCGGGACGGCTCGCTCGCCTGGTACTCTCCGAAAATCCTCCGGCGCGCCGCGCCTGTGAGCACGAGGTGTCGCCGCGCCCGCGTCATGCCCACATAGCAGAGGCGCCGCTCCTCTTCGAGCTCCTCGTCATCGACGGTCGAGCGCGAGTGCGGGAAGAGCCCTTCTTCGAGGCCGGCGAGAATCACCATCGGGAACTCGAGACCCTTGGCGCTGTGCAGGGTCATCAGCCAGATGCGCGCGTCGCGGTCGCCCTGCTCCTCGTCGACATCGGACAGCAGCGACAAGCGATCGACAAAACCGCCGATTGACGCCTCGGCGTCTCGGCTTTCGTACTCGCGAGCCGCCGACACGAGCTCCGCCAGGTTCTCGACGCGCGCCTCGGAATCCTCACTGCGATCCTCGCGCAGGTCCTGCAGGTACCCGCTGCGGTCGAGCATCTTGCCGATCGCGATCGACACGGTGTCCTGTCGCGCGATGTCGGTGAGGCAGATGACGAGGTCGCGAAACACCGCCAGCGACGCGGCGGCCCGGCCCGGAAACGCCCGATCCTCGAGGCCGCGCACGATGCGCGCCCACAGCGAGTTGGCGGAGAGCGTCGGCTGAAGGCCCGCCGCGAGCAACGGCAGATCGTCCACGGTCACGTCTCCCGAACCGTCGGGCGGCAGCTTCTCGATTGCCTCCATCACGCCCTTGCCGATGCCGCGCGCGGGCACGTTGATCACCCGCCGCAGGCTCACGTCGTCGTGCGGGTTGATGATGAGCTTCAGATACGACAGCGCGTCCTTGATTTCCTTGCGCTCGTAGAACCGCACGCCGCCGACGACCTTGTACGCCAGGCCCTCGCGCATCAGCGCGTCTTCGATGGTTCGCGACTGCGCGTTGGTGCGGTAGAGCACCGCCACCGTCGCGTCCACATCGTCGGCCAGGCCGGTGCGCGCCGTGCGCGTGATGAAATCGGCTTCCTCGAGCTCGTCGGCGCCACGGTAGTAGACGATGCGCGCGCCGCCGGCGCGGTCGGTCCACAGATGCTTGTCCTTGCGATTGCGGTTCCGGCTGATGACCGCCGACGCCGCGTCGAGGATGTTCTGCGTCGATCGGTAGTTCCGCTCGAGCTTGACGATGTGGGCTTCGGGAAAATCCTGTTCGAAGTCGAGGATGTTCCGGAGGTCGGCGCCCCGCCATTTGTAGATCGACTGGTCCGGGTCGCCGACCACCGCGAGATTCCTGTGCGTCTCGGCCAGCCGCCGGATCAGCAGGTACTGCGGCCGGTTCGTGTCCTGGTATTCGTCCACCATGACGAACCGGAACTGCCCGGCGTACTTGGCGCGCACAGACGCCGCCTGCTCGAACAGGTCGACTGTCTTGAGGAGCAGGTCGTCGAAGTCCAGGGCGTGACAGGCGGTGAGTGCGTCGCGATAGTACGCGTAGACCTTGGCGATTTCCTCATCGCGGCGGTTCCAGCTGGTGCCCTGGGCCAGCCGATCGGGGGTCTCCATCCGGTTCTTCGCGTGGCTGATACGCGCGAGCGCGGCGCGGGGCTGAACGAAGCTGTCGTCGATGTGCAGGTCCTTCAACGCGTGTTTCACGACGGTGAGCTGGTCCGAGGAATCGTAGATGACGAAGTCGCGCGAGAGCCCGATGGCGGGCGCCTCGCGGCGGAGCAGGCGCGCGCAGAGCGAGTGGAACGTCGAGAGCCACATCCGGCCGCAGTCGGAGCCCAGGAGCGCCTCGACGCGCCCGCGCATTTCTTCGGCCGCCTTGTTGGTGAAGGTGACGGCCAGCACTTCGTGCGGCTCGGCGTGGCCATCGCCCACGAGGTACGCGATGCGGCTGGTGATGACGCGCGTCTTGCCCGAGCCAGCGCCGGCGAGAATCAGGAGCGGACCGTGGATCTGGAGGACCGCTTCGCGTTGCTCGGGGTTGAGGGCGTCGAGGAAATGCATGCCGGGACAGAGGCTAGAGGCTGGGGACTGGGGGCTGGAAGAACACGGCGAGCTCCAGCTTAGCATCGTCCAGTCTTCAGGCACGCGCGGTGCGCGGAAGGCAGGACTAACGTCCTGCGCTACACGCTTGTCGAGCGGAAGGCAGGACTAAAGTCCTGCGCTACACGCCCCGAGCCGCGAGTCCCGAGCCTCGAGCCTCTACTCGACCGTCACGCTCTTCGCGAGATTCCTCGGCTGATCGACGTCGCAGCCGCGTCGCACGGCGATGTCGTACGCGAGGAGCTGCAGCGGCACGACCATCACGACCGGCGTGAGGAGAGGGGTCGTCTGCGGCACTTCGATCACCACGTCGCGCGCCGGGTCGAGCATGGTCCGGAGCGCGGTATCGCCGCGTGTGGTGAGCGCCACGACCGAGCCACCGCGCGCCTTCACCTCCTGCATGTTGCCGACCATTTTCTCGAAGACGTGGTCGCGTGGCGCGATGGTGACGACGGGCATGCGCTCGTCGATGAGCGCGATGGGCCCATGCTTCATTTCGCCAGCCGGGTAGCCCTCGGCGTGGATGTAGGAGATTTCCTTCAGCTTGAGCGCGCCCTCGAGTGCGATGGGGTAATTGATGCCGCGGCCGAGATACAGAAAATCCGTCCGCGTGTGGAACTTCGCGGCCACCTCCTCGATGTCGGGCGCGAGCTTGAGCGTCTGCTCGAGGACGGCCGGCAGCTGCAGCAGCGCGTCGACGTGCGGCTTTGACGCTTCTGCCGTCAGCACGCCGCGCACCTGCGCGAGACGAAGCGCGAGCAGGTACAACGCCACGAGCTGCGAGGTGAACGCCTTGGTCGACGCGACACCGATTTCCGGCCCGGCGTGGGTGAAGACGGCCCCATCGGTTTCACGAGTGGCCATGCTGCCCACGACGTTGCAGATGGCGACGCTCGGCGCCCCGCCCCGTTTCGCCTCGCGCAGCGCCGCCAGGGTGTCGGCCGTTTCGCCCGACTGCGTGATGACGACGGCGAGCGTCGTCGGCAGCACGATGGGGCTGCGGTACCTGTACTCGGAGCCGTAATCGACCTCGACCGGAAGGCGAGCGAGTTGCTCGATCAGGAACTTGCCGACCAGGCCCGCGTGCCACGAGGTGCCGCACGCCAGGATCGTGACCCGTTCGGTCGCGGCCAGCTGCGCCTCGGTGATTTTCATTTCCTCGAGAAAGACCCTGCCGCTGTCCTGCGACACCCGCCCGAGGATCGTCTCGCGCGCCGCGGTCGGCTGCTCGAAGATTTCCTTGAGCATGAAGTGCTTGTAGCCGGCCTTCTCGGCCATCATCGGATCCCAGAGCACGCGCTGCGTGGCCTTGGAGACGGGCCGGCCGAAGAAATCCGTGAACACGACGCCTGGTTTCGTGATGACCGCCATCTCCTCGTCGCCGAGAAACACCACGTCGCGCGTGTGGCTCAGAATCGCGGGGATGTCGGAGGCGACGAAGAACTCGCCGTCGCCCAGCCCGACGACGATTGGAGGCCCGTTCCGAACCGCGACGATTTTTTCCGGGTCGTCGGCCGAGAGGAGCACCAGCGCGAAGTGACCGCGCATCAGCAGCAGCGCCCGTCGGATCGCGTTCTCGAGACCGTCGGTCTTCATCTCGCGCTCGACCAGGTGCGCGACGATCTCGGTGTCGGTTTCCGTGACGAACGTGTGGCCTTGTTGCTGGAGCTCGTGCTTCAAGTCGAGGTAGTTCTCGATGATCCCGTTGTGGACGACGACGATCTTGCCGGTGCAGTCGCGGTGGGGGTGCGCGTTTTCTTCCGTCGGGCGGCCGTGCGTCGCCCAGCGCGTGTGCCCGATGCCGTAGGCGCCCGCGATCGGATCCGCGTCGATCACCCGCTCGAGGTTCGCGAGCTTGCCGGCGCTCCGCCGGAGGTTCACCACGCCGTGGGAGACGACCGCCACGCCC
>MEKT01000064.1:0-663 GCA_001767435.1 Acidobacteria bacterium RIFCSPLOWO2_02_FULL_65_29
CATGGAAGTCCGGGAGATATCAAGGCGAGCACTTCGAGTTCGAATCGCCGGCCGCATTATTCCGGACCATCACCCCCAAGCGCTGGGAACTCATCGAGGCGTTGCAGATGGCCGGGCCACTCGGGGTTCGCGCACTCGCAAGAAACCTAAAGCGAGACGTCAAGCGTGTCCATGACGACGCCCGGCACCTCGTCGAGATCGGGATCGTGGAGAAAGACAGGGATGGCAAACTGACGGTGCCATTCACCGAGATCCGAGCTGATTTTGTGCTGAGGTCGGCTGCCTGAATGTAAGAATGCAAGGGGGTCATCCATGAGGATAAAGGGGACGCTACCCTTTTGTAGCCCCTGTTGACGGAGCTGCGAGCCAGGCTCGCGCGGAGTCGCACGACTCACTCGTTGTTCGACACCGACCGCTTCCGCCGCCATATCGAATCCGCCTGCGTCACGACGTGGGAGCGGCATCAGCGGGGCGAGCCGCCGGAGAACTTTGCGGTTGAGCCTATGCAGCGAGTGATGGGTGATGAGTGATGGGTGGCTTTCAGCAACAGGCGCGTCATTCCCTTGGAAAAGGGAATCCAATTTTCGGCTCACAATGTCCACGCGCCGTATGGGTCCCCGCCTGCGCGAGGACGACAACCGGAATCGCGGGCAAGCCCGCTCC
>MEKT01000064.1:675-7907 GCA_001767435.1 Acidobacteria bacterium RIFCSPLOWO2_02_FULL_65_29
CACAATGTCCACGCGCCGTATGGGTCCCCGCCTGCGCGAGGACGACAACCAGTGAATCGCGGACAAGCCCGCTCCCACGGGGTACAGGTAGAGGACTGTGGGAGGGGGCTTGCCCCCGATAGCGAGTTGATCTCCCGCTGCAGGCGGACCCGTTGCCAGCGAGGATGCGGCAGCTGCGGCTCTGCACCGTTGCCGCGTTTATCGCTGAGACAGGCGCGTCAGCGCGTCGGCGGCAGTGACGATGGGGATGCCTTGATAACTCTTAATATTCCGTAAGCGCTTGTCGCCGGACACGATGAGGTCGGCACGGGCAGCAAGCGCGCAGGCGAGTACATGGACATCATGGCGAGCAGCACCGGATCGATTTCGGCTGAAGTGATTGGCTGTGCAAGCAACGCATATCGGCGAGCAAGTTCCGCCACGCTCATGCCCGAAGCCGCTACACGCTTGGCAAGTTTCGTCCGCGGCAACACGTCAGCGAGTTCCGCCAGGAGCGCGGCGCTCGTGTAAAGGGAAATTGCCCCAGCCCGCGCCGTATCGAGGAGCTTCCTCGGCGCCCCGTGCGTGCCACAGCAGTCCCGAGACGACGGTATTGGTGTCAGCGACGGCGCGCACGCCGTTCTGCTCGGGCGGCTTCGATCTCGGCCTGGATCTCGTCCTCGGTCATGGGTTCGCCTTCCACTGCGGCCATGCGATCCATCGCCGCGAACAACTCATCGATCCCTTGCCGGCGCTCCATTGCCTCGCGTAAGAGCTTTGCGATCGCCTCGGACGTGAGCAATCCGGCCTGCCCTGCGTCCTTTACAAGGCTATCGGGCAGATTGATTTCCAGAGTAGCCATGGTGATTCCGTGTAAGAACGTTGATTTTAATGATAGCGCAATGCGAGTGGCGGGGACAATCGGGGAAAGGAGTTGCATCGCACTGACAAGATAGGCGGGCTGGCGTCCCGGTGCTCACCTGCGCCGGCGAGGTGTTTGTATCGCGGATGGCGGGAAGTCTTCTGAATGCGGTCGGACTGCCAGAGTTGTGTGTCGTTCCCTTGAAGCTTGCCCCCGAATGCTTTAATCGGGGGAAGAGAATCCAATTTCGCCGGCAAGCCGGCGCCCACACCGACTCTGCGTGCCGGGGTAAAATAATCGCGACGCCGCGATTTCACGGCAGTCCTCCGTCATCCGGCAGCTTGTGCAACCCCGCCCCATTCAACGGGCGGTTTTTCTTCCGAGGCGCGATTCCCCATGACAGCCATTACTCCCGTCACCCGTTCCCGCCACGCGGCGATGCGCTGGCGGGGCAATCAGTCTTACGCCTTCGCCGCGGACCGCGCCGTCATCCCGTTGGTGGCGGCGGAACTGGCCGGGGCCGCCCTTGCGTTTCCCATCGCCTTCATCGCGCAGGGCGAAGGCTTTGTTCCGGCCGCCGTGCTCGGCCTGGAATCGAACCGCAACCTTTTCGTGGCCGGGGACGGCCGCTGGCTCGGCGGCTACGTGCCCGCCGCCCTGCGCGGCTACCCCTTCGTGCTGGGCCGTACCGAAGACGGCCGGCAACTGCTCTGCGCCGACGAGGCGAGCGGGCTCGTGAGCGACGGGCCGGAGGGGCAGCGCTTTTTTGAAGACGATGGCACCCTCTCGGAGCCAGTGCGTCGGGTACTGGATTTCCTCACCAAAGTTGAACAGAACCGCGCCGCCACGGCCGCCGCCTGCGCCGCCCTGCGAACGAAAAACCTGATCGAGCCGTGGACGATCACGCTGAAGACCGGCCAAGGCGAACGCAAGATCGAAGGGCTGTTCCGCGCGAGCGAAGCCGCGCTCAATGCGCTGGACGATGAAGCCTTCCTGAGCGTGCGCAAGAGCGGCGCGCTGCCGCTCGCCTACGCGCAGCTTCTTTCCATGCAGCAGCTCCGTGTGTTGGGCGAGCTGGCTGCCGCGCGTGCCCAGCGTCACCAGCCGCCGCAACCGGGACAGGACCTCGATCTGTCCTGGCTCGAGGGCGACGGCATCAAGTTCGATTTCGGAAAGCTACATTGACAACTCGCTGTCATCGCCGTGCAGACGGCCACAATTGTCATTCCCATGCAAGCTTGTCCTCGAATGCTTAAATCGGGGATGGGAATCCAATTTTGCGGTTCACGCAAGATGATGCGCCCTATAGGTTCCCGCTCCCCGCTTTCGCGGGGACAAGTTTCGCGGGAACGACAAATGGTGCGGGAACGACAAACGGTGCGGCAACGACATAGCACGTAATTCACCCCAATTCCGCCAATCCCGATAAAATTCCACCTCCCCAGCAACTTCCAGGGCGCGAATTCATGACTGACTGGACCTACGGCTACGTCGCCGATATTGGTTACACCTTCGGTTATTACACCGAACTCAATCCGCTGTGGATGCGGTGAACCTCTCGGCTGACCAGCAGGCTTTTCTCAAGGACATTCCCGACCCGATGTTCCGCCAAACGGCGCGTGACTTCATGGTCAACCAGCAGTTCCGACGCGATTACTGGGTCAAGGGACCGCGCCGGCTCTCCGCGCTGACGCACCAGGCGAACGAATTCGCCGAGAAGCGCCTGCCGATTCTCAAAGCGCTCGAAATCGTCTGAGGGGGAAGCGGGATCGTGGGAAGCGGAAGGATTAAGGGGGGACAACTCAAAGATTGCCGGCAGGAGCGATGACGCGCCGCTGACGCAGGCAGGCGACGACCTGTTCGACGCACGCTTCCAGCGGCGCCTCGCCGGTGGAGAGGACCAGTTCCGGGTTTTCCGGCGCCTCGTAGGGGGAGGAAATGCCGGTGAACTCCGCTATCTCCCTTTGTCTGGCGCGGCGGTATAGCCCCTTGGTGTCACGTTGTTCGCAGATTTCGACCGGGCAGCGGCAGTACACTTCGATAAAGTTTCCGTCGCCTGCCAGTTCGCGCACCCTGCGGCGATCCTGTGCGAACGGTGAAATGAACGCGGTGAGCGCGATCACGCCCGCTTCCAGGAAGAACCGGGTCAACTCCCCGATGCGTCGGATGTTCTCCTCCCGGTCGCCCCGGGAAAACCCCAGGTCGCCGCACAGGCCGTGGCGCACGTTGTCGCCGTCGAATACGAAGGCCCGGCAGCCCAGTTCATACAGTCTCTCTTCCACCGCATGAGCGAGCGTGGACTTGCCGGAGCCGGACAAACCCGTGAACCAGACGATGACGCTGCGGTGACCGTTGAGGCGTTCGCGGTCGGCGCGCGTAATGGTGGCGCGGTGGCCGACAGTGTTGCTGCTCTTGATCAACTCGATTTCGTCCCAAGAAAATTTTCGTGACGATGCTTTGACATGTTACCCCAGTCCATCCGCCGGCAGGCCGGCTTCCACCAACAGGCTGTCATTGGCACGACCGCTCATTCATCTCGGCGAGAAGCGGCCTGCTTTCTGACAGCGCGCGCCCCGGTGCGCTTCGGAAAGAGCGCCGCGACACCGCCTTCCGCAACCATCGCCAGCGGCACCACGGTGACCCGATCCGAAAGCGCGTAGCGTTGCGGCCCGGGATAAAGCACGACAAGCTGCTCCAGCTTGAGATCTTCGAGCGCGATCCGCATTGAGCGAGTTAGCGCGGGCGCATCCGCGCGCTTCGCTTCAATGCCAAGCCGCCGCCCGTTCTTGAACAGGAGAAGGTCCAGCTCCGCCCCCTGATGCGTGGCCCAGAAGTACGCGTCGTCAGGCTGTATCGCCTCGATCGCTTCCTCGATCGCGTAACCTTCCCACGATGCGCCGCACTTCGGATGCGCGAGCAGCTCATCTTCGGCGTTGATGCCCAGCAGATGATGAAGCAGCCCCGAATCGCGCACGTATGTTTTCGGGGATTTCACCTGGCGTTTGCCGAGGTTCTCATGCCAGGGCTGGAGTTGCCGGACCATGTAGACTCCGGTCAGAAGGTCGAGGTAACGCCGCGCCGTCGTTTCCGCCACGCCGAGGGAGCGCGCGGGCTCGGCCGCGCTCCAGATCTGCCCGTGATAGTGCGCGATCATGGTCCAGAACCGGCGCAATGCCTGCGCCGGGATCGTCACGCCGAGCTGCGGCAGCTCGCGTTCGAGAAAGGAACGCACGAACTGGGCGCGCCACGCCGCGCTCGCCGCCTGTGAGCGCGCGAGGTAGCTCAGCGGAAATCCGCCCCGCTGCCAATGACGCGCCAGGCGCCTGGCTCCGAGATCTGCCAGGGAAAAGCCGCCGATCTCGATGATTTCGATCCTGCCGGCCAGCGACTCGGAGGTCTGGCGCAGCAGCGCGGGCGACGCGCTGCCCAGAACGAGAAACCGCGCCGGAAGCGGCTTGCGGTCCGCGAGAACCCGCAGCACAGGAAAGAGATCCGGACGAAGCTGCACTTCGTCGATGACGACCAGCCCGCGCAGTCCCTCGAGCGCCGTCATCGGTTCGGCGAGCCGCGCCAGGCTTCTGGGGTCTTCCAAGTCGAAGTAATGGGTGCGGCCGGCGCCCGCCACGGCGCGAGCAAGCGTGGTCTTGCCGCATTGGCGCGGGCCGACCAGGGCCACCGCGCGGCTGCGGGAAAGCGCCGTGCGGATGCGGGAAAGCAGGCCGGTGCGCCGAATCACGACGCCATCCTACCATGAAATGCGAGCAGAAAGCGCTCGATTTTCATGGACGGCTGGCTGTTGCCGGATAAAGGGATTTGGGTTTCCCCGAAGCCTGCCCTCGCATGCTTTCGGGATAAAGGGTAGCGTCCCCAATGGCAATTTCAGCTTAAGGTAGTGCCATTGGGTAGCGTCCCCAACGAATCAAGCCGGTCCCTTTTCTGCGTTTCACATTTCCGCCCTGCGGCCAGCGGGAAGCCGTAAAATATCCGGGAAATTCCAGGATCGGCCCGATCCCTTTCGCGCCCGCGGCAAGGCTGTTCGATGATGGACTCGAAATTCGACACCGGTATCCTCTCGATTGTCATCGTGAACTTCAACGGCGGCGACCTGCTGACGGAGTGCGTCCGTTCGGTGCTGGCGTCGACCGTGCCCGTCGAGGTTCTCGTTTCCGACAACGGCTCGACCGATGGCAGCGTGGCCGGCCTGCGCCGGCGTCTCGGGGATGACCCGCGGCTGCGCGTCGTGGAAAACGGGGCGAACCTGGGGTTCGCCCGGGCCAACAACGTGGTCCTGCCCATGACGAGCGGTCGTTACCTGTTGTTCCTCAATCCCGACTGCATCATTCGACCCGAGACGATTGAGCGCATGCTGGCGGTAATGCAGGCCCATCCCGATGCCGGCATGGCGGGCTGCCTGATCCGCAACCTGGATGGCAGCGAGCAGCCCGGGTGCCGCCGTTACATGCCCACCCCCTGGCGTTCGTTCGTACGGGTCTTCAGGCTGTCGCGGATTTTCCGCAACAGTCCCCGCTTCAGCAGCTTCATCCTCACCGGCCAGCCGCTGCCCGAGCGCCCCGCTCCGGTGGAAGCGATTTCCGGCGCCTTCATGTTCGTGCGGCGCAGCGCGCTGGAGAAAGTCGGCCCGATGGACGAGAGTTATTTCCTGCATTGCGAGGACCTGGACTGGTGCATGCGCTTCCGCCAGGCCGGGTTCACCATATTGTTCGTCCCCGACGTTGAAATCATCCATGCCAAAGGGGTGGGGAGCGCCGCCCGGCCCATTTACGTGGAATGGCACAAGCACAAGGGCATGATCCGGTTTTACCGGAAGTTTTTCCGGCGCACCTACCCGACGCTGCTGCTGTTCGTGGTGACGCTGGCCGTGTGGACCCGGTTCGCGGCACTCGCGGTGATGCTGGCCGTCAAGAATTTCTTCTCTGCCGGAACGAAGGAAACCGCAGGAACACTTTCGTGGGCCTTGCCTTCTCCGGCGACAGACCGCCTCTTGCCCTCGCCGCCGGGTGTCATCGTGACCGGTGCGACAAGCCAGATCGGCTATTTCCTCCTCCCGCGGCTGCAGGAGGCGGGTTATGTGGTTCACGCGGTCAGCCGCAAGCCGCGGGCCGGGCAGTGCTCTACCGCGGATTCCGTGGTCTGGCATGAAATCGACATCGTGCATGACCGGAATGCGCTGCAAGAAATCGCCGGCGCGAAGGTGCTGATCCACCTCGCGCCGCTTGCGACGCTAAGGGACTTGATCGACATCCTCCCGCCAATAGGCATACGGCGGATCGTGGCATTCGGTTCCACCAGCCGCTACAGCAAAGTCACTTCCACCGATCCGCGCGAGCAGATGTTTGTGCGGGAGCTGATTGACTCGGAAGAGGTCCTGGCACGAAAATGCTCCGAGAACGGCATTGCATGGACCTTGTTCCGCCCCACCCTGATTTACGGCTGCGGGATGGACAAGAACGTCACCACCATCGCCAACTTCATACGCCGGTTTGGCTTCTTTCCGATAGTGGGAGAAGGAAAGGGGCTGCGCCAACCGGTGCACGCCGACGATCTGGCGGCGGCATGCCTGACCGTGCTCGATTGCCCGGCCACCCATGGCCGCGTCTACAATCTAAGCGGCGGCGAGACGCTGACCTACCGGCAGATGGTGGAAACGGTTTTCGAGGGGCTGGGAAAAAAACCCAGGATCATCAGAATCTCGCGGGCGATGTTTGCCCTGCTGCTGAAAGCAGCCGCGCTGCTTCCCGCCTACAAGCATGTCAACCTGGAGATGGTGAGCCGGATCAATCTCGACCTTGATTTCGATCACCTCGCGGCGCATCGGGATTTTGGCTATGCGCCCAGGAAATTCAAGTTTTCCCGGACCGCTGACCCGTATCATGGCGAACACCGGTACCCGGCCGCCGCCGGGGGCGGATAGCATCGCCGGCAAGCCGGCTCCCGCATAACGAATTCATGGGAGCGTGGCTTGTGCGTGCGATGAGGAAACGGCCCCCGATATTACCTCAAGCTATTGAGCTTTGCATAATTGGCGAACGGTCGTAATAGAACGATGTCATTCCCGTGGAAACGGGAATCCATGCGGCGCATCAACGCGCGAGGAAGCGCAGTACGGGTCCCCGCCCCCCGATTAAAGCATTCGAGGGCAGGCTTCGCGGGGACGACATTCATTTGTTAGGCGATAACGCAAGGATCAATAGGAGTTTGTCGGCCTCAGACACCAATGGCACTACCTTAAGCTTCCTTCCCCCCGCGTGCGGGGGAAGGTTACCGCCTCGAAGAGCACGGCTTCCTGTTCGATCTTCCTTCCCCCGCGTGCGGGGGAAGGTTAGGATGGGGGCCGGATCGGTTCTAACACCCCCCCCCCCCCCCCCCCCCC
>MEKT01000064.1:7927-10958 GCA_001767435.1 Acidobacteria bacterium RIFCSPLOWO2_02_FULL_65_29
TTAAGATAGTGCCATTGGACTCGGACACGACAAACTTCTAGCGCGTTATCTCGCGATAGACCTGAAGCGTGCCGTTCCACATGTTGTCGAGCGTGAACTCGCGTTTCGCCCGCGCGTATCCCGCCTCCCCCATTTTTTCCCGCGCGCGCTCATCGTCCAGTAGTTCGTTGAGGGCTCGGGCCAGCGCGCCGGGGTCGCGTGGCGGCACAACCAGGCCGGTCACGCCATGCCGGCTGACATAGTTCACGCCGTTCCCGAGATCGCAGCAGACGACGGGCTTCCTGCAGGCCATCGCCTCGACCTGAACCTGCCCGAAGGCCTCGCTCCGCTCCACCGACGGCATGCAGAAGACGTCCGCTGCGTGATAATGCGCCGGCAAGTCTTCGTCGGCGATCCGCCCCAGGAACATCACGCGCTCCCCGAGCCGCAGCGATTGAGCCAGCGCCTTCAGGCTCTCCGTCAGCGGGCCGTGTCCGCCCACCAGCAGGACGGCGTCCAGTCTCACGCGCGGCATGGCGCGCACCAGGAATTCCAGCCCTTTGTAATAGACGTGGCGCCCGATGGCGAAGATCAACCGCCGGCCCGCGAAACGCGCGCGCAGCGCCCGGCCTGCCGCGATCGCCTGCGGCTGCTCGAAAGGCGAGAAATCGATGCCGTACGGCACCACGTACAGCCGGCTCCGGCCGGCGCATGCCGTGAGCTGGGTCGATGACGAAAAATGCAGCGGCGTTGCGCCGATGATCGCGTCGGCGCGGGCGACGATGCGATCGAGAAAGGGACGATACAGCTTGAGCAGGTTCTTCTGGCGCACGACATCGCTGTGCCAGGAGATGGCGAGCTTGATATCGCGAGGCAACGACAGGGCGGCGAGATGCGACATCGGATCCGGAAAATGCAGGTGCGCGATATCGTAGCTTTCCTGACGGTGAAGCTTCCGCGCCCACCACGGCATCGTTGGACAAATCGCCGTGCCCGCCATGACGCCGAGCGACGGTGCCTTGTAGACACGGTAGCCGTCCACCTCGATCCTGGTCATCGACAGGTCTTCGCCCGCCACCAGATTGTCAACGTGGATCGAGCGAGCCAGGCCCCTGAGCAGCAGCGCGACGTGGCGCTCGAGCCCGCCGAAGTTCCCGCCGTAAAAGCGCCCGAAGTGCAGGACTTTCATTGTTCTGCTTTCACTATTCGCTGATCGCTTTGCGATACACCGCCAGCGTCTTTTCCGCACAGGCGCGCCAGGTGAAGCGCGCGGCTTGTGCCAAGCCCAGCTCCGAGCGATGTTTCGCTTCCTGCTCATCCTCGAGCATCCGCAGCATCGCTTCCCGCAATGCATCGCGGTCGTCCGGATCAACCATGATCGCCGCTTCACCCGCGACTTCCGGCAACGAGGCCCGGTTCGAGGTGATAACCGGAATGCCGCTCGCCATCGCTTCCAGCACCGGCAGTCCGAAGCCTTCGTAAAGAGACGGATAGACCAGGAACCGCGCTCCCGAATACAGGACCGGGAGCACCTCGGCGGGCACGTACCCCAGCCAGCGCACCTCCCCCTTGTCCTCGTATTTCCTGATGCGGGTTTGCAGCTCCTCGGTCAACCAGCCTTTCATGCCGGCGATCACCAGCGGCGTCGCTTTTCTGACCGCCTCCGGCAATCCAGCGTAGGCGTTGATCGCCTGGATCAGATTCTTGCGCGGCTCCAACGTGCCTACGGCGAGGACGTAGGCGCGATAGGCAAGGCCATATTGCATGAGCGCCGGGGCGCTTTCTTCCGCCGGCCGGGGCGTATATTGCTTCGCCACGCCCAGATGTATCGCGTGCACCCTGGCGGGATCAATGCCGAAATGGTTCACCACCTCGTTTTCTACGAACTCCGAATCGACGATGATCTGCACCGCTCGCTCAATGGCCGCCGGCAGATACTTGTTCATTGCATTGACCCTGCTCTCGGGGTGCATTTCCGGATAACGGATGTGCGACATATCGTGTATCGTGATCACGACCGGGCCGTCGAAACGAAAAGCCAGGTAATTCGGCTCGTGGTAAACATCGGGCCGGTAGCGCGCCACCCCGGCATTGAACCTTCTCTGCTGGATGAAGCGGTTCACTTCGTAGGCATAGGGAACCAGTTTCCTGACGAGATTCTTCACCGGCATCGCTGCCGGCAACGGCACATCGCGCACGCTGCGCGACCAGGCCACGGCGTAGAAGAAAAAGGCCTCCACCTTACCCGACTCCAGCAACGCTTGCGCCAGGTTGCCGGTGTAGGAGGCAATCCCAGTCGCCGGCGAGAGCAGGCTCGAGGCGTTGATCGCGATCCGCATGCGCGTACCCGGAACGAACGTCGGGCTATTTCACGACGGCCAGTTCGAAGTAAATCGTATAAACGGGATAAATGAAAGCGTATCTGTTTTCATATTTCTGCTTGTTGCGGTTCGCCCATTTGAGCAGCCAGCGATTGAGCCCGCGCCTATGCTGCAGCTCGAACTTATCGTATTCGACGGACAGCAGCCTGAATCGGGCAAGGCTGTATTGATAGTTAAACGATTTCGTGCCCTCAATGAAATAATCGAAGCTTCTGGAATTAAAAGCACGCTTGTGCGTCGGGTCGGAAAAATAGTTGACGCTGCTCATGAACGGACCCGAGATTTCGACCGACGCGCCGGGCCTTCCGATGCGCCAGATTTCTTCCACGGCGCGGACGAAGCTGTTGACATGCTCCAGGACCTCCCGGCAAATGATCCGGTCGAACTGGTTGTCCGCGAACGGATAGGGAAACCGGTCCAGATCGTGGATGACATCGGCCGCCGAGCGAGGATTGATATCGACCCCGATCGCGCCGGGCGTCTTCTCGAAGCCGCATCCTAGTTCAAGAATTTTCTCCGCCATAATCCTGAAAGCTCGCCTAAAACCTTTTTGTCATCCGCGCTCAGCAGCCCTGAAGCACGCCACGCCAGGTAGAAAACGGCGTAACCGCCCGTCCCGACCAACAGCAGCGAAACCCAACCTCCAACCAGAGGCCGCATCGCGTAAAGCG
>MEKT01000065.1 GCA_001767435.1 Acidobacteria bacterium RIFCSPLOWO2_02_FULL_65_29
GCTGGTGTGGCTGGTCAATTGCAGCGGCGTGAAGCTGCCCGACCAGGAGAAGTTCTACGCCGACAGGCGCGGCGGCGGCACGCCGTTCTTCCGCCACGCCGAACTGGAGCAGGCGGGGATTCCCGTGCTCGCCGGCATCTACGGCACCAATCCGGCGGGCGGCGGCTACCAGTCCATCAGCCCGACCATCCTGCTGGCGCACAAGGACGCCAACATGGCGGTCGGGGGCGCCGGCATCGTCTCGGGCATGTCGCCGCGCGGCGGCTTCGATGTCGAGGGGCTCGAGGAACTGATCGCCAGGACGCGCGACTTCAAGGAACGCCCGCCGGGGCGCGTCGAGACGCATTACGGCGACACCGGCTTTTTCACCCGCGTCTACGACGAGGAAAAGGGCGTGCTCGACGGCATCAGGGAATACATGCGGGCGATCCCGGCCTACGACCCGATGTTCTTCCGCGTGGCGGAGCCCGCCGAGCCGCGCTTGCCCGCGGAAGATCTCTACCACCTGCTGCCCTTCAATCAGAAGGAAAGCTACATCTTCGACGATGTCCTCGCGCGCCTGGTGGACGGCAGCGAGCACATGGAATACCGGCCTGCATACGGGCCGGAGGTTTACACCGGGCTGGTGAAGCTGGACGGGATGCTCGTCGGCGCGATCGGCAACCGGCAGGGGATTCTCCCGAAAGGCTATCCGGAGTACGCCGATTACCCGGGAATCGGCGGCAAGCTCTACCGCCAGGGACTCATCAAGCTGAACGAGTTCGTGACCCACTGCGGGCGCGATCGCGTCCCGGTGATCTGGTTCCAGGACACGACCGGGATCGACGTCGGGGACGCCGCGGAAAAGGCGGAGCTGCTCGGCCTCGGGCAGTCGCTCATTTACTCGATCCAGCAGACGGACGTGCCGATGCTGCTGGTCGTGCTCCGCAAGGGCAGCGCCGCGGCGCACTACATCATGGGCGGGCCGACCGCGAACCGGCACAACGCCTTCACCCTCGGCACGGCCGCCACCGAGATCTACGTCATGCACGGCGAGACCGCGGCGGTCGCGACCTACGCGCGGCGCGCGGTCAAGGAAAAAGATTCGGGTCGCCCGCTCGAGCCGCTCGCCGAGAAGATGAATGAGATGGCGAAGAAGTACTACGACACCTCGCGCCCGGCCTACTGCGCGCGCCATGGCTTCGTCGACGAGATCGTGAGCCTGGGCGCACTGCGCGGCTACCTCAAGGCATTCGCCGGCGCCGCGTACCAGAACCCGACCTCGATCTGCCCGCCGCACCTGATGATGCTGCCGAGAATCATCAAAGGCTGAGATCTCTCAGATCGGGTATCCGGATACTTGGTGTTGAAAACGCTCTGGACAGAAACCAACCTCGGGGACCCGGGAAGTTTGGCACGTTTTCGTCACGTTTCTTTTGTAAGTGCGATTTGGGCAGACCGCGCCTGGTGAGGTGGGTTATCGCCGAGAGCGCAAGCGAAGTTTCTTAAGGCGCGGATTTCTTTTCTTGACGCGCCTTCTATGCTCAGGCCGCGCATGATCGTTCATGAACTTGTCAAAGTTCTTCCAGCCAAGTTTTTTCCCACGCCAAGACTTTGCTCGCCTCCGCCAGACAACTGCGCCTTTGGAAATCAAAAGCTTTCCGAACGCCTCCCCATTTCGGCGGACAATGAATTCGAAGTCAGTGTGTAGGACCTCCGCTTTCGGGAGTGAAAACGTAACCTTGTGCGCCATGACCTCTCCTTTGTCTTGTAGGTGCTCGCAACAGTATCGTCGGTCTGTTTCCCGTCGGTCGTCAACACCGGCGCCCGCCCTCCCTGTACCGATGCCTTGACCCCGAACCGGGAAGGCGTAGAATCTGCTGCACCGATTGCCGGTGAGTGCCGCAGATGTGGCATCTCGTGACAGGCAGCGGAACAGAGAAAGGAAATACCCCATGGCGAAGGCCAAAGGGTCGCACGCGCCCTCAAGCGTGACACTGCAGTACCAGCTCATCCGCACCACTACCAGCCCGGACGAAGCTCAAACCGGGGTCAAGTCGTTCGTCGCCAACCTGCCCGCGTTCGAGATCCTCAAGCTGAACACGAAGGAGAACTTGCGCGCCTACATTGCGGATTACAACCCGAAGAAGCGCAACAGCGTGCACGACGCGATTCGCGACACGATCCTGCAAGAGCCGGAGCGCTTCATCACCCGGAACAGCGGCTTCGTGATCACGGCCTCTGGAATCGATGTGGATGACAACAAGAAGGCGATGAAGCTTAAAGACCCCAGCATTATCAATGGCGCGCAATCGCAGGGCGAAGTGCGGCAGATTATCGATGAGCAGTTCGCCAATGAAGGTGAATGGGATCTTCAGAACCCGCCGTTTTTTGTGCGAGCTGAAATCATCGTTGACACGGACGAGGACGAGGTGACGGAAACGGCCATTGCCCGGAACACGGCGACGCCCGTTAAGTCCATCTCGCAGGCAGGAGCAAGGGGACACTTGAATGAGTTGGAGAAAAGCATCAAGCAGAAGTTGCCCGGTATCACGATCCGAAAGAGCGAAACGGATGTTGACGTGTACGACACCCGTCGGATCCTCCAGTACGCGAGGCTACTGATGCCCATCGAGGTATCCGGCAATACTTCTGCTGCCGAGAGACTGCGCGCCTACAAGAATCCGGAGCAGTGCCTGACGGAGTTCTCCGATTGGTTCATGAAGAAGGATCACGATAAGGCCGCACGACTCAAGTACGAGTTCACCGTACAAATCGCGCCGTATGCGATCAAAGAGTATGGATTTTGGGAGAGTCATGATTCCTGGAGCGGGCATCACATCTGGGAAGAGACCAAGAAGGGTGGTCGTGCGTGTCGCCGCGACGACAAGAACAAGATCGTTTGGGTGTCGCCTGGACTACTGTTTCCCATTCTCGGGGCGATGAGCGAGTTCGTGGAGCAAAGCAGCGAAGGACAGTGGCGAATCAAAAAACCAAAGCGGTTCAAGCCAGACGAGATGATCAAACGGGCCGTCTCGCAGTTTCGTGCTCATAGCAGTGATCCCATGGCGATGGGGCGCAGCGAAGCTGCATACGACGCGCTGAGGATCTATCCGCAAACGCTCGTCGAGGTGATGCGGGAAATGGAAGAAGAAGCGGCCGAGTAACTAGAACTGCCCCCGTTGATGTTGACGGGGGCTACTTTTAGGACTGTGCACGATTCTGAGTTTCCCTGTCTCCGAACGCCTCGCCCACGACGGCTTCGCAGCGCTTCACCTCTTCATTGGTCATCCAGTTGAAGAATGAATCGCGCTTGGTCCTGGAGAGCGTCCCCCCGTTTTGATGCACGAGACGGATGAACAGGTCAAGCGAGTGCGCAGGCCAGTCCAACAGCCCGCCCAGCCTTGCGCGTGCCGCATCGAAGCCGAGCAGAAAAGCGATTTCCTCCTCAAGGTCGTGCTCGACCGTCCGATCGAGTGCCCAATACAGAAATGAAGCTTGCTCCGTCGCATCGAAGAACCGGAAGTAAAGTGCGTCGTTTCCGGTCGCGGGTGTTTTCGGAACATCTGGATCGTATGTCGTGCGCGCAAGCAAAGGATTGGAGAAGCGCTCGAGTGCGTGAACGTATCTGTCCAGGTTAGCCAGGATGACCGCGGAGACCGGAAGCACGATGCCCTTCGGAGTGAAGCCGCTCGAGGAGAGCACTTCGTGGATGAGGTAGCGGTGCAACCGCCCGTTGCCATCCATGAACGGATGAATGAACACGAAGCCGAAGGAAAGACTTGCCGCAGCGACGACGGGGTCCATGCTCTCGGGCTTTGCTCGTAAAGTCTCGGAGAACCTTGCGAGTCCGTTCATCAGATCGGGTACGTCCTCCGGGCGTGCCGGTACGAAATCGACCTTCTTGCGGTGGCCAAGATCCTTCCCGATCCAGTTCTGCTGGCGGCGGTAGGAAAACTCGTGAAAGCGAGAGTCGACGATCGCGTTCTGCAGCTCGGTAAGGCGGCTTTCTGAAAGAGGGTTGCCGCTCTCGCCTTCGCGCAGCAGGTCCGCAAAACGCCGGGCGCGGTCCGGGCTGGGCTTTTCGCGCTCAACCTCGAAGGAGGAGTGCGTCTCCTTGAGATAGAGGAAGGTGGCCGCCCGTCGCAACAGGGCGGGGTCATACCTGGCGAGCGTTTCCTGGGTGCGCCGCTTCAAGTCTTTCCCGGCCATCGCTTGCAGAAAGTCCGTTTTCCGCACGAGGGGACAGAACTGGCGGTTGCCGGGCAGGTTATCGATGACCCGGAATTTCGCGTTCCTGGTGCCTGCCGCGAAACCGAACTGCAGCTTCTCGTCGAGCGTCGGGACGTAAGCGGCTTTCGGCCGGGCGGTAGCCGTAAGTTCGTTACCCGTCAGCCACTCGTACAGGTAGCCCGCGCGTCGAGCGAAACCGGATTCGGGTTGGGCCGCAAGCCAGGCTTCCAGCTCGGCGCGTCCGGCTCCGGCAAATAGCAGGGCGAGTACTTCTAGATTAATCCCCTCATAGCGAAGCGCGAACTGCAGATCACCGGCCAGGGTATCCGCCGGGCGGTACCTGGTCTCGAATCGCATGAGTTCCAGGTCACCCGTGTTCGTTGTCTGCCTGCCCCTTACGGACGAGTCGATGACGGCGAAGCGCGCCAGCGGCCGGGCAGGCAAGTGGTACGTCTGAATCAGCCTGTCGTAGCCGACAAGTTCAGTTGCCATCTGTTCTCTGAAATGTGCCTGGCGGTTCGGATATTTGGCCGCGATTGGTAAGTATATTCGAAAATTGACCGCGCGGGCTATATTCAGAAGAAACGTAGATTTGCGGCCAATTTTCTATTCTGGCAGGTATTTTTCGAATAGACAGCAATCAGGCGGCCCCGCCCGCGCTGTCGGAAGCCTTCTTTTAAGCGAATCGGCTACCGCCCCACCAAGCCAAATCCGACTGAACCCTCATCGGGATCACGCGCTCTGCGGGCGTCGTCAGCGCCTTCATAATCGGCGGCTCGATGATCGGCACCAGCTCCATGTACGAGTACGCTGCCACCGAGATCTACGTCATTCACGGTGAGACCGCGGCGGTCGCGACCTACGCTCGGCGCGCGATCAAGGAGATGGATTCCGGCCGGCCGCTCGAGCCGCTCGCGCAGAAGATGCACGAGATGGCGAAAAAGTATTACGACACCTCGCGCCCCGCGTACTGCGCGCGCTACGGCTTCGTCGACGAAATCGTGGCGATGAAGTCGCTACGAGGCTACCTCACCGCGTTCGCCGGCGCCGCCTACCAGAATCCGTCTTCCATCTGCCCGCGGCACCTGATGATGCTGCCGCGGTCATCAAAGGCTGACGACCTACAGGAGTGTCGTTTCGGGGCAACAAGAACCGCCCGAGACGCGTTCGAAGGTCCTCTGTTGCCGCGGTCTTCGCGGCATTGATCCGCTGCGATGGTCTAATACTGGCATGGTGAAACCACGTTTCCAGGCCGTGTTTGCGGCCGCGCTCCTTGCCGCCGCGGGTACGGTGGCCGCCGCGCCGGGCGAAGAGAGCGGATGGTACGGCGGACTCGACGCGGGACGCAGCCGCCTAGGCTTGGGCTATCGATTCGGGCCCAGCTTCTCCATCGAGGGAAGTTACGCCGGGCAAGATCTCTATCGCTACCAGGCGCCGCCCGCCGCGCCGTGGGCACCGCGGTCGGAACCGTGGCCGGCGTACGGCATGAGCGCGCGCTACGAATTCTCCAAGCGCCTCTTCGGCCGGTTCGAATGGGATCGCTACAGCCCGACGAACGAGCTCGACGCATTCCGCCGCGGCGACGATCGCTACTTGATCCGCTTCGGCGTCCGGTTCTGAGAGGGCCTTGCCTGGAATATGTCAGGCCGGGCCCGGTAGTAACCTGGCAGCGCAGGTCAACACACCAAAGGGGGGGTCTATGCAATCAGTCCTGAGTAAGGTTTTTCTTGGTATGGCTGTCGCCGTTCTTGCCGCATCAGTTTCCAGCGTATCAGCACAGCCGAAGAACATCGGGATGGGCACTTGGAAGCTCAACGTGGAAAAATCGAAGTACAGTCCCGGCCCGGCGCCGAAAAGTCTCACGGTCAAATTCGAACCAGCCGGTAAGGGCGTGAAGGTAACCACCGAGGGAATCACCGCGGACGGGAAACCCACGGCGACCGAGTTCACGGCGAACTACGACGGCAAGGACAATCCGATCAAAGGGTTGCCTACGTCCGATACAGTCTCGCTTAAGCGTATCAACGCGCTCACGACGATGCGCACCGACAAGAAGGGCGGCAAGGTGGTGGTAACGATTAAACGCGTGATCGCCAAGGACGGCAAGACCTTTACAGCCGCCGTGAAAGCAAAGACGGCGAAGGGTGAGCCCGTCAACAACATGCTCGTGTTCGAGAAGCAGTAGTTCCTGCAGTTGAAGCGGCCGGCGCGGCTGGTTTTCTGCCGCCGGCCGCGACTTCATTTCCCGCCAGCGCGCGAGAGTTTCTGGGTGCGCGGCAAATTCCCGGGCTGATTCCCGGTCAGGCCCGAGGACCCTCAGATCAGTCTCATCCATTTCAGGACCGAGAGCATCGCCGCTGCGGTGACCACCGGCTCCGCTGTGGTCGCCAGTGTTGGGAGTCCGATGCCATCTTGACGCATCTGTCGTCATACATCATGATATTTGACGACAATGGCGACGAAGGTTCCTGCACCCGGGGGCGCGCCGATCATCGCGCGGATCCCAGATCTCGTGGCCTGGCTGGCGAAGAAATCGCATTTCCTTTTCGGGCCGCGCCAGACCGGAAAGACGTTTCTCGTGCGCCGCGCGCTGCCGCGCGCCCGCGTGTATGACCTGCTCGACAGCTCCGTGTACCTGGCGCTGAGCCAGCGGCCGGGGCGGCTGGCGGAGGAGCTGGCGCCGAGCGACCGATGGGTGGTGATCGACGAGGTGCAGCGCCTGCCGGAGCTCCTGAACGAGGTCCACCGCCTGATCGAGGAGCGCGGCATCCGGTTTCTGCTGACCGGTTCGAGCGCGCGCAAGCTGCGGCGGGGAGGGGTGAACCTGCTTGGCGGCCGCGCCCGCACGCGGTATCTCCATCCGCTGAGCTGGCGCGAGCTCGCCGCCCATTTTGATCTGGGTCGCGCGCTCGGGCGCGGATTGCTGCCATCGATCTACTTTTCCAACGATCCCAGGGCCGATCTAGACGCCTACACCGGGACCTACCTGCAACAGGAGATCGTGGCCGAGGG
>MEKT01000066.1:0-12976 GCA_001767435.1 Acidobacteria bacterium RIFCSPLOWO2_02_FULL_65_29
ATGGCGTAAGCCAAGAATGCTCGGAAGGGTGCCATCGCGAAGATAAGGGTGCCGGTCGCAAATACGGTCACACCGCCGACGAGGGTGCCAATCACGAATCGCCTTGCGTCCATCGGGCGCTCCTCACCAGAGACCAGCGCAGACCAACTTGACCGGTCGAGATGCAAATGCGCGGCCGCTCTGGCGGCACCCGTCTGGCCGTTCAGTTCTCGTTGCACGGAAAGGGCAAGAAGAAGGGCAACGGTCTCGGACTAGCTTCGCCTCGTGCGCGCCGAGAACGTCCGAGAGCGAACTCTTCAGGCATGAACGAAGGGACTCGGTAGCCGGAATCCCCACACTCTGCGGATGAAGACATGCCGAGAAACTGGCGAGCGTCCGGAAGCGCAACGGAAGAGTCGTGGTGACTATTCGGCAACCTTGGGAAATATCACGCAGCCGGGCCGCGAGCGGTTCCCTCTTAGCGCAGACCAGGGCCTGGTCACATTGAAAGACGCGCTGGAAGTTTGGAGAAGACGAACTTTCGCGCGACACCGAGGCTATTCAGTGGCCTTCGAGGCAACGCGCCACGGGGCAGCCGTTGACGAACTCCAAGCCGAGGCCGTCTTAACCGGCACTGCGGTGAGTGTTACCCAGCCGACCCTTGATTCCACAGAGGGCTCACGGCGATTTTCGCCGTCACTTCGGGCGCGCTTCGCGCGGGATCGGAATCGGACCGGCCTTCTTCACCTGATCCCACACCCGCCGCGAGACCTTGGCCGCTTC
Organism: Acidobacteria bacterium RIFCSPLOWO2_02_FULL_65_29; assembly: GCA_001767435.1. Lineage (GTDB taxonomy): Bacteria > Acidobacteriota > Vicinamibacteria > Vicinamibacterales > CAVVIG01 > 2-02-FULL-65-29. Next base: position 763 of record MEKT01000066.1, read on the forward strand.
GGCGACAATCGCCGGTTCGTCCATCGTCAGCACCTTGTTGCCGCGCATGACGAACTGGCCGTCGACCATCATGGACTCGACGTCGGACGAATTACCGCCGTGGATAATCGCCGACAGGATGCGCCCCGCGGGCTGAAGGTAGGCTTTCATCGTGTCCACGACAATAAGGTCCGCCTTCTTGCCGACCTCGAGCGTGCCGATCTGCTTTTCCTGGTTCACCGCCGCCGCTCCGCCTTGCGCGGCGTCGGCAAGAATGTCTTCCGGCTGAGGCCGGGTACCAGGCCTCGCATCCTCGGTGCGCGAGATCCGTTCCGTCAGCAGGGCGACCTTCATCACGCTGAACACATCGTTGGTGTTGTTGTCGGTGCCCAGCGCGATCGTGCAGCCCGCCGCTCGCAGCTTGGCGATGGGCGGGATGACCCCTCGGTTCGCCGCCATGCTCGCCTGGTGCGAAACGATCGTGCGCCTGCTCCCCAATAACGCGATATCGGCATCGTCCACGTACCGGCAGTGCGCCGCGAACAGCCGCGGACCGAGGAAGCCGGCCTTGTCGAGAAACGCCGGCGGTGTGAGGCCGTGAAATTTTCTCATGAAATCTCGCTCCCAGGTCGTCTGGGACAGGTGAATCGTATATCCGAGGTTGTGTGTGTCGGCGAACCCGCGAACGGCCTTCAGCAGCTCGGGCGACGAGGTCTCGGCAAGCCCTGCGGCCGGGAACACGCTGACGCGTCCATTGTTCTTGCCGTGCCAGGCCGTGAAGAGGTCATTGATGCGCCGCATGCCCTCGTCGCGCAGCTTGGGTGAGAACCTCGGAGCTTCCTTCGTGGCGGTGAGCCCCTCTAGGGCCATCGGACCGGGAACGTTCTCGGCATCGCGGACCGACTCCGCGAACACGCAGCGCAGACCTGTCGCTGCCAATGTTGCGGCGTTCCGGCTGATGTTTCCGGTGTTCTCCACAATTGTCGTGGTCCCGGTCTTGATGGATTCCAACGCGGCGACCTGAATCATCAGCGAGCTCTCCTCGGCCTGAAGCAGACTGCCGGGCGAGACGGCCAGGCGCACGCTGTTCGGGAATCCGAAGTCCTCGTTGAAACCGCGAGAGAGGACGGCCGACATATGCTGGTGACAGTTGATGAGGCCCGGGAGTATCGCCTTTCCCCGTCCGTCGTAGACGTCGGCGTTGGGATATCTCTCGAGAATTTCGTCGGTGGGGCCAATCGCCGCGATTTTGTCCCCTTCAACCGCAAGCGCCACGTCGTCCAGAGTGGCATCCGCGTTCACGACGGTTGTATGAGAGAAGACAACGGTCCTGCCCGATGGCGGCCCTTGAGCCTGGACACCGCCCTTCTCGAGAAAGAGCGCTGCGGCGCCGGCACCGGCTCCGGCGAGCAGCTCCCGCCGGCTGAAGGTGACCAAGCTGCGGGGGGACTGCGAAAGCGACGAGCGATGGCCAGTCGGTTTTGGCATGGCGCAAAGTAGCCTCTCCGCCCGTGCAAATCAAGCGCCCTGAGTTTCCGTAGCGGAAGGGGACGATGAGCCGGAGAGGCGCGCCGTGCCTCGGTCAGGCTACCGCTGGCTACGTGAACTCCCCGATACATTTCCGCCGCTGTTCCCCGCTCACGCCCAGAGGCAGGTGGACCAGCACACCCGACTGGAGGCCGGGGTCCTGCTCGTGGAGGCTCGGCGGCGGGCTGGGGTTGCGATACAAGAGCCCGATCGGAATCTTCTCGCCCCATTCCAGAGCCCTGTCCATCGCGCCTTTGAAGTTCGTCGGATCGTGGCCCGTCTCCTCCAGCTTGTACACGCGTTCGCGGAACCATTCGTATGTCTGCACCTTGTTGAACGTCACGCACGGGCTGAAGACGTCGATCAGCGCAAAGCCGCGATGCCGGATGCCGTCCACGTACAGTTTCATGAGGTGCTTGGGCTGGCCGCTGAATCCTCGAGCGACGTAGCCGCAGCCGCTGGCCAGCGCGAGGGCCATCGGGTTCAGCATCTGCTCCAGATTGCCGTGTGGCGTCGTCTTCGTCTTCATGCCGGTTTCGCTGGTGGGCGAGACCTGGCCGGTCGTCAGGCCGTAGATCTCGTTGTTCATGACGATGTAGGTCACGTCGATATTGCGGCGCATCGCCTGGATGAAATGGTTCAGGCCGATGCCGTACCCGTCGCCGTCCCCTCCGGTGGCGATGACGGTCATGCCATGGTTGGCCAGCTTGGCGCCGGTGGCGAACGGGAGCGCACGGCCGTGCAGGCTGTGCACGCCGTACGCGCGGATGAAGCCCGGCAGGTTCGACGAGCAGCCGATACCGGAGACCACCAGCAGATCGCGCGGCGGAAGGTCTATCTCGGCGCAGGCTTGGAACAACGCGTTCAAGACCCCGAAGTCCCCGCACCCAGGACACCAGTCGGGCGGGACTTCAGGCTTGAAGTCTTTCATGGCCATTTTTTTGGGAGCGACTGCGGTCGCCATACGTGACTCCTCATTTCTTGTCGCGTCTTATCGCGGGGACCCTGCTCCCGCGCCGTTCGCGCGCCGCGCCGCCGCGAAAGCTACACGCTCCGTGCCGCGCCAACCAGCCGTCCTGCCCAGTCTCCGCTCGTGCCCGTGGGGTGGTCTGTTCTCCACCCTGGTTCCGTCGACAGCACATTCACCAGATCCTTGCCCGCCAGGATCTCCTTGACACCAGCGACGATGTGCTTTGGCTCAAATGGCTCGCCATCGTACTTGCGGATATGGCCTCTTGCGACGAGTCCGGTCTCGGCTCGCAAGTGACGAGCGAATTGGCCGCTGAAGTTGTTCTCGACGATCACGATGTTCTTGCTCCGGCTCAGGATGTCGGTCACTGCCTTCACATGGAAGGGGACCAGAAGATTGATCTGGAGGTGGTTGGCGGAGATGCCCTCTTGATTCAGGCGCTCGACCGCCTCCACGAGGACACCCCAGGTGGAACCCCAGCCGACCAGTGTCAGCTCGGCCCCGACTGCCCCTTCCAGTGTCGGCGCAGGCACGTGATCGAGCACGGTGTCCATCTTGCGCGCGCGTTTGTCCACCATCTTTTTCCGCCGCACAGGGTCGGTGAACACGTCGCTCAGCAGTACACCGTCCTCGTCGTGCTCGTCGGTGCCGGACACATAGAGGTGGTTGGGCAGGCCCGGCATGGCTCGCGGCGAGATGCCCGATGGCGTGTCTTCGTAACGAAGATACGGCTTGCCGTCGAACTGCGCGTTCGCCTCGGTCATCAGCTCGCCGCGGTCGATCGTGAAGTCGACGTCCAGGAGCGAGGTGTCGACAGTCTCGTTGTCCTCGCACATGAGCAGGTCGGCAAGGATGATCACCGGGCACTGATACCGCTCGGCAAGGTTGAACGCCAACGCGGGAGTTCTGAAGCAGTCGTGCATACTGAGCGGGGCGATGACGATGCGTGGGAAGTCGCCCTGGCTCGCGCCGAAGGCCTGGTTCAGATCCGCCTGTTCGGTCTTGGTCGGCACGCCGGTGGAGGGACCCGCCCGCATCACGTTCACCACGACCACCGGTGTTTCGATCATGCCAGCCATGCCGATGGCCTCTGTCATCAGGGCCAGGCCGCCGCCGGAGGTCGCGCACATGCTTCGTACGCCCATGTGACCCGCTCCGATGGACATGTTGACGACAGAAATCTCGTCTTCGACCTGGCGGACGCAGATGCCAAGCTCCTTGGCGTGCCCGGCAAACCATTCCAGGATGTGCGTCGCGGGGCTCATCGGATACGCGCAGTAGAACTTGCAGCCGGCGAATGCCGCGCCCATGGCCATCAGCTCATTACCCGTCATCAGCGCCCACTTGCGGCTGGTCTTCTGGAGTTGCTTGGGCAGCGGCTGGAAATGTGCGGCCGCGTAGTCGAAGCCGGCTTTTGCGGCTTCCACGTTCACCTTGACGACCTGCGGTTTCTTGGCAAACGTGGACTCGAGCACCGACGCCAGGCCTTCGAAATCCAATCCCATCAGATGCATCGCAGCCCCGACCGCCACGGTGTTCTGCATGACCGGCAACTTTTCGTAGGCGGGAGTCAACTGGGGTACTGGCAGGGGACAGAGCTGCACCCCTTTGGGGGGCTCGTACCGCGGTTTGAGCTTGGCGGAGTTGTAAAGCACCAAGCCACCAGCCTGTAGCTCCTGCAGATGGCGGTCGAGGGTGTCCTGGTTCAGCGCGATGACGGCATCCACCTGATCGCCGTGGTTCAGCGGCTTCTTCGCGGAGATGCGCAGGCGCAACCACGAATGGCCGCCACGAATCACCGACTGATAGCTGTTGTAGGCGAATACCGCCTGGCCCTGGCGGGCCACCGACACGGCCAACGTATTGCCGGCCGAAGCCACACCGTCCCCTGCCGCGCCGCCGATACCGATAGTCACGTCGGGCTGGTTCATGACAACCACCGCTTAGCTTGAATGTGGGCGCGTTGCCCGAAAAACGGTTGTCTGAGAGCAAGGTGCAGTGTAACAGACCGATCGCGTACGAAGATATTGTCAAGTTGACGCGGCGGCTGGCAGAGTAGGCCGAGTGGACGGGCCACCAGGGATTGTTGGCTGCCGAACGTCAGTCTTCCGATGCATTGTGGTATTCTCGGGCGGCGAGAGGGTTCGGGAACGCGAGATCTCGTGTCTTTTGAACACGGAGGCCAGTGATGGCGAGTTTACTCATCCGTCGGGCGCTGCCGTCCGTCTTCGGCATCCTTCTTCTAGCTTCGGCGGCGGCGGCGCAGGGGGTGCCGCGGCTCGACTCCTATAACGGCGTCGCGGTGCGAATCCTCCAGAGCAACAACGCCGGCGACATCCACCACATCATCGATCCCACAATCAACAAAGTGGTGGGTCTCATCCGCGGCTGCCCGCACGCCCACAACCTGACCGTTCACCCGGACGGGCTCTACTATTACTGCGCGAACGAGCAGGAGAGCACGATCGACGTCTTCGACACCAAGACGCTGCAGCGGGTCCAGCAGATCAAGCTTTCGGCGCGGCCCAATAAGATCGTCGTCAACAAGAAGCAGCGGAAGATCTACGCGGCGATCTCCCAAAGGACCGAAAAAGTCCTCGGCCCCGGCTTCGTGGCGCCTCCCGGGGGAGCGCTTCCCGCCGTCATCGATGTGATTGACATCGCGACTCACAAGATCGTCAAGAGCATTCCTGTCCACTTTCCGGTCCACAACACCTACGTGACGCCGGACGACAAATACGTCGTTGCCGGCCTCAGAGGCGACCCGGAGCCGGGTGAGCCGGCGATCCAGGTGATCGACGCCGCCACGGACACGGTCGTCTGGGGGGTCGAGTTGACCGGGCATCGCCAGTACGGCCGCGACAATCACGAAGTCCGGCCGATGGCGTTCGAAGCCAATCCCGACGGCTCGACCAAGCGAATGTTCGCGCAGGCGACCGCCATCAACGGCGTCTGGGTCGTTGATTGGAACACCCGTAAAGTCGTCCAGATGCTCTGGCCCCCGAAGTTGCCCTTGTGGAAACAGAACGCTGACGGCATTCAAACAGGCGACATGCACGGCCTCGAAGTGCTTCCCAATCGAACAGCGGTCTGGGCATCGAGCCGGCTCGATAGCCGAATCTACGGATGGACGCTGCCCGATCTGAAGTACATCGGGGCTGTGGAAGTCGGTCCAAGCGCCAACTGGATGACGCCGACACCCGACAGCCGCTACATGTACGTCGCGGTCTCGGGGAGCGACCACACCTTGGCGGTGGATCTGCAGAAGTTGCAGATCGTGGCCAAGATCAAGACCGGTGCGAGGCCGGCCCGGATCAGCACGGCGATCTTGCCCCTCGACCGCGTCAATACCCCCTCGCCGACCGGCGGGCAGCCCTAGGAGCGACGGCCATGACTGAAAGAACGCGCGTCATGTCGCACCGGTTCGCATGGGTGATTGGAGTGCTGTCAGCCGCGTTCGTCGCCTTCGGCCTGGCGACCGTGGCGAGCTTGTCGGCCGAGCCACGTCCCGCGCAGGCGCCGGCTTCCGCCCAGGGCGCAGGGTTTCCGAGCGCTGCCGACATCGAATCCTATCGGAACACCGTCGAGCGGTTGTTCATGACCGATCGCGGCGGTACGGTGCCCGGAATGGCTGCGTGCGTGATGTGTCACACGTGGCAGACGAGACCCATGCGGTTCAGCCTGGAGACGCCCGCCACCGACGCGGGATGGAGCGTTGAGCAGTCGCGGCGCAACTTCGACGTCGTGACGAAACTGGTGAACACGGCAAGCCCCGAGACCAGCCGGCTGCTGCTGAAACCGCTCGCTTCGCAGGCGGGCGGCCTCGCCCATACGGGCGGCACGTACTGGACGTCGCGCGACCAGCCCGAGTACCAAGCGCTCCTCAAGTGGATTCGCGGCCTGCCGGCAGATCGGTACGTCGCGGCGCCGGTCCCGGCCCTCGATTTCACCTTCTTCCGGTCTTGCGTCCAGCCGGTCTTCGCGAACCCGCGCGAAGGCCACATTCGGTGCAGCAACTGCCATGCGGGCGGTCTCGTGGGATTCGCTCCCCCGCCCCAGAATGGCAAGTCGTGGAGCGACGAGGAGGCAAAGCGCGCGTTCCAATCGATCTCGCGGTTGATCATCCCAGGGAACCCCGAGCAGAGCCGCTTCATGTTGAAGCCGCTCCATCCTGACGGCGGCGGAAGCTACACGCACAACGGCGTGCGACGCTGGCAGTCGCGCGACGATCCCGAGTGGCAGATGCTGGCCGGTTGGGTGCGCGGAGAGCGCACGGGCGGGACCTGTTCTTGAAATGAACGCCGGAGGGGATTAGGCGGCATCGGCAAACCTACACCCCGATCTCGATCGTCATGATACGCACGTTGTCCACGGCCGGGGTCGAGCACTCGGTCGTGCGACTGCGGAATGTGAGCGCGGTGGTTTCGTCGGTCGCGACAAAGATCCAGGATCTTGCTTCCCAGCTCATTTCCCGAAGACTGTGACCCGTCGTGTCGAACGTAAAGACCCGACTTTCGTCACCGAACGAGACCGCCACGGACTTCACAGCCGGGGGTGTGTTTGGGTCCCCGGCCATATTGAACCGGACTTCGTACTTTTGATGTGGCTCGGTCTCGAACGTCTGGCTGATTCCTCCGCCACACGGGAGGCCGACGCTGCGGACCCCCTGAGAGTGCTGCCACCTGCCGCCGACGTACGAAACGTTGCCGCCGACGACAGTCCAGCCGCTAATGGCCGTGCTTCCAGGAGGAAGAACCATCGCTTCACCGGGGTCCGTTCCATTTTCGAAGCCGCCGTTCACGAGGACCGCTTGGGCAAGGCCCACGGTCAATAAGAAGCTCACCGATGAAATCAGCACTGCACCCGGCCACCTGATGGAACGCCCCACTCCTGCCTCCTCGCATGGCGCGACGCGACCGCGACGCTAAGAGCCCGGTAAAGAATTCTTTACTGGGCGCTACCGAAGGAACGATGTCCGATTATACGGGACCGCCTAGGCTCCACCGACGACGGCCGAGAGATGAGAGAGCGCTTTTCGCCGGCGTGTAGTGCAGGACTTTAGTCCTGCCTACCGCGCACGCGTGCAGGTCTGAAGCGCTACACCATCCTGAAAACTGCTGTAGCCGCGGGGGCAACCCCGTCAGCGACCCGCGAGGGACAGCCGGAACGCGGCCATCTCTTCGCCGTTGCGAACGAGCAGGACGTCGCCGACCAGCACCGGGTGGTTCCAGGTCTTGCCCTCCATTGCCGGAAACCGTGCGAGCTCCGTGAACTGGTCGGGGGTTGCCCGGACCAAGGCCAGCTCACCCTCCTCCGACACCACCAGCAGCACGTCCTGGTCGGGCAACAGGACGAGTTGCCCGTTGCCGTAGCGTCCGCCCTTCCACTTGCGCTGGCCGTCCTCGAGATCGATGCAGGCCAGGATGCTGCCGTCGAAGCCGAAGGCATGGCCTTTGTGCACCGCGAAGTCGTTGAAGTAGGGCTTCAGCGCGCGGGACGTCCAGCGCTCTTCGACGGCCCATCCGCCGGGTCCGTGCGCGACCGCGATGCGACGAGTCGCGACTCCCCCCATGGCGTCAGCAGTGCTGATCAGGACATCGCCGCCTGCAACCAGGGCTGGCTGCACCATGGGGCCGCCCGGCCACGGGTGCTCCCAGAGCAGCGTGCCGTCGGCCGGCATGATGCTAGTGGCGCCGGCGCCGCCCATCAGCAGGACCTGCGGAACCCCGTCGATCGTCAGTAAATGTGGCGAGCTGTAGCTCCCACCGCGGGACTGGACGAACCAGCGACGATCGCCGGTGGTGACGTCGTAGGCGACGAGCGCGCCGCTGACGGCGACGATGACGACGTCGCCGACCACCAACGGTGAGCTCGCGAAGCCCCAGCCGGGGATCTTCACGCCGGTGTCGGACGCCGCGTTGCGCGACCACACGACGCTGCCGGTAGCGGCGTCGAGCGCGTTCACGATTCCGGTCGCACCGAATGTGTAGACGCGACCGCCGCTGAGCGTGGGCGTCGCGCGCGGACCGGCGCCGCCATTTGACTCCCAGAACCGCGTCGCGTCGCGGTGTCTCCACACCGGCGTGCCGGTGGTCAGGTTGTAGGAGGCGACGACCTCGTCGTCACCGCGCTGCTCTTGCGTGTAGAGGAGGTCGCCGCTGACCGCGAAGGATGACCAGCCCGGTCCGATCGGCCGGCGCCACATCTCGACCGGTGGCGATACGGACCAGTCGGTCTCGATCCGCACCCCGCGAACGACGCCGTCGCGCCCGGGCCCGCGAAAGCCTGGCCATTCGACCCGTTCGGCAAGCTCAGGGCCGATGGTGAGCGAAGTCGAACCATCGACTCGCCCGAATCCGCGCTCGCCCATGGCAAGCCCTGTTGTCGTCTCAGCGGTGGCCGGATCGGCCGGTTCGATCTTCGTTGCTGCTGGAGCCGCCGCGCGTACTGCGGCATGGTCGCCGGCTTCGGCAGCGATCGGTTCCTTAGGAAGCTCCGACCCTGAGCTTGTCGAAGGGTCGAGGGGCTCGTCGCTGGTCTGGGCCATGAGCCGTTCCTCGGCAGTCGGCGTCCACCGCCAGGCGAGATCCGGAACACCGCCAAAAATGCCATTACTCCGGACGAGCAACCACACTCCGCAGCCAATCAGGATGGCCGCGACCATCGCCGCGCGCCGAGTTTCTTCAGACAGGCGACGGCTGGCGACCGCCCAGCCGACAAACGCGAGGCTCAGGGTCGGGGGGACGGCATAGATCACGAACATCATCCCCATCATCCCGTTCTGAATCGACTGGTGGGTGATGGGCCGGATTGCGACGATCGCGACGATCATCACGACGATGGCGGCCAGGCGCTCGGACCAACACGCTCTGCTGAAGAACACCCACCACACACCGATCGCCAACGCCCCGGCAAGTCCGCCAATCACCGCAACGAGCTGGGAGCCCACACCGAAGAACTCGGCCTCGGGCGCGACGATGGGGACGACAAACCTGACCAGGATCAGCAGCGCCGCGGCAACGACGCCGGGCCACAGCCGGAGCGGCTTTCGAGGAGTTAAATTTTCTGGGTCCATCCTGACTCATGACTAGACGTAGAAGGTCTACGACTTGTTCAGCCGCCGGTCGAGCCCCTGCCCAGCGGAGGTCCCTGCCAAGTCGTCTACGCTCCCCGCTTCGTCCCCTCGTTCGATAACGCGGTTCGGACGCGCGCGCGGAGGAATAGTGAGGGGCCTGCCGCGAGCGTGCAGGTGGTTTCGAAGGCGCCGATCGCGTCCCCGGGGTCTAGAAGTCGTCTCAGAGAACACGGAATCGATCCGAGGCGTACCGTGGAATCTCGCCATCGGTCGTCAGCAGTGTGAGGTTTTCAACTGTAGCCTGTGCGATCAGGACACGGTCGAAGGGATCCGTATGGATGACAGTCTGGCGGGGTCCGTCAGCGCAATAAGCGACGCATTGGTGTCGAGCAAATAACCGCGCGTAGGGGTCACGGATCCCCGTCGAGGAAGCCGTCCAGATCCACGGGCGCATCCCAGCCTTGCAACAATCGGATTCGGCCTTTCATGCCGCCGAGGCGAACGTGCCGACGTTTCGGTGGCGGCGGAGTGAGTTGGGCTACGGGTTTGCCGCGGCGGGTAATTACGTCGGATCCTCCGTCCTCAACCGCGCGAATGAGTTCGGGGAGGCGGTTCTTGGCTTCGGCGATACTGACGTCCATGGCTGAAATGATACCCACCGTGGGTATTACCGTTCAGCTATTGTGGTATTATCCGTCCATGAGGACCATGTCGCTGAAACTTCCGGATGAAATCGACGCCAGGCTCGAGGCCCGGGCGAGGGCGCTCGGACAAACGAAGTCGGCGCTCACCCGCGAAGCACTGACGCGCTTCCTCGAGAGCGAGCCGACACCGGGGGTGTCCTGCCTGGACCTGGTTCACGACCTCGCGGGGGTGGCGCGCGGACCCGGCGATCTGGCCTCCAACAAGAAGCACATGCGCGGCTACGGACGGTGAAGCAACAGGTGATCGTCGACACGGGCCCGATCGTCGCCCTGCTCGATGCCAAGGATCGACATCATGACTGGGCCGTCGCTCAATTTGCCGACGTCGAGCCGCCGCTCCTCACCTGCGAGTCCGTCGTGTCTGAAGCCTGCTTCCTGCTCGACCAGACCCGGGCCGGCTCCGGAGCCGTCTTCGAAATGCTTCGACGGCAGGCGATGGCTCTCCACTTTCACCTCGACGAACACCTGGAGGAGGTTCATGCGCTGCGGGCGAAGTATGCCGACGTGCCGATGTCGGTTGCCGATGCGTCCCTCGTGCGCATGGCCGAGCGGCTCAATCGAAGTCCGGTGCTGACGCTCGATGCCGATTTCAGGTTGTACCGGAAGCACGGCCGGCACGTCATCCCGTTGATTCTGCCAGCCGACGCGCCTCGATAGGTGCGAATGACGGCTTCGGCGTCCGGTTCAGGATCAGTTCCTCGGCACGAGTCGCTTCAGCTCCTCGAACATCGCGCCTTCAACCGCGCATTTGGAGTGCCGACGATATCAGCGGGCCACCCACGGGGGGCCGATGAGCAACGCCGGGTCCGCGCCACGCTTGGGCACGAACTTCTGCGTGCGGCCGTACTGGTTGTCCCCGCCGTAGAGATTGCCGTTCGAGTCGACGGTGAACGTGTGCACTTCGAGATAGCCGTCCGGTAGCTCCCGAGGCACCATCCACGTGTAGAGGTGGTTGCCCTTGAAGTCGAGCTTGACGAAGCGGAGCGGTCCGAGATCGGTGATCCAGAGGCTCTCGTCGTTGACGATGATGTCCAGGGGCAGCTGGAAGCCTGCCCACGCGTCCACGAGCTCGACCTTTGCCCGATCGGGCGTCGTCCTGAACACGTTGATTCGGCCACCGGAGCGATCCAGGGCGAAGATCAAACCCCGCGGTCCGACCGCCAGGGCGTGCACGCCGTTGAACTGGCCGGGTCCCTTGCCAAGGCCGCCGAACTCCGAGATGTAGCTCCCTTCGCGGTCGAGGATCATCACGCGGTGATTGTCCAGGCCGTCCGCCACGAGAATCCTGCCGTCCGGCAGAAACGCGACGTCCTGGGGACGGGCGAAGTGCGTGGCATCGCTGCCCGGAACGTTCTTCTCGCCCAGCGTCTTCAGCAGTTTGCTGCCGTCGTTGGAGATGACGTAGATCTGATGGAACGTCTCGTTGATGAGCCACACGCGACGTTCGGGGTCGTACGGGCTGATGCGCAGCCGATGGGGACCTGGTCCGGCCGAGCCCTCGCACAGCCGATCCCACTGCGTCCATCGCTCTTTGACATGGCCGTCACCGTCGAGCGTGTAGAGGCAGTTGCGCCAGACGCGGCGGTCGGTGGCGCTGAGCACGTTGATCCCGATCGAGCCCGCATACCCTGCGAACTCGGGAGGAACCGGGTCGGGCAGCCTGGCCTCCCCACGCTGCGCGACGAAGATCCGGTTCGGCGATTCCGCGAACACGCCCGAGTTGCCTCCGAACGCGAAACCGGACTGGGCAAACGGCTTGTGCCAGCCCCGGACGACGTCGTAGGGGCTGGGGCCGACGGGACCCGATATGACGGCCTGAGCGAGCAGTGCCGGTAGGCTCGCGGCCAGCGCCAGAAGGGCCGCCGACGTCGCCACGGCTCTCATCATCATGGTCATCCCCGTGTTCTCCGTATGAGGCCATATCTTGCCACGAGAGACGAGAGTCCGTGAACGGATAGA
>MEKT01000066.1:13001-40355 GCA_001767435.1 Acidobacteria bacterium RIFCSPLOWO2_02_FULL_65_29
GGATAGACCAGGCGAGCGACTACCCAGTAATCAATGGCACGTGCGGTACTTGTGCCAACGGCTCGCGTTCCAGAAGCTCCACCGGCGCTGAAGCAGCCGGCGTCGGGTCAGGGCCTGACCCGGCAGTGTGTCCGAAGAAAGCGCCGCCGCGCACGCGGCCGCGCCAATGACCCACCAGCGGATTCTCGTCCCGACGACGTCACCCCGATGCCGGCGATCACGGGCGTACACATAGGCGGCAAGCGTGTACGCGAGCGTTTCGAACACCCAGTGCGGATGAAGCGTGAGAGGTCCGAGCCGAATCAACACAGGAAACGTCATCGCCCTGATTCCTACCTTACCGCGAACGCGAGGACCGGTGTAGTATTCGGGCCGGAGGTGCCGGCATGACGACAGTGATTACCGGGGACGGCAAGGTTGTCCTGTTGCGCGACGACGGCACGTGGAAATACGCCACGGCTGCCGGATCCACGCTGGAACGGTTGAAGACGCTGTCGGTCCCGCCGGCCGTTGCCGAGACGGTGAAAGGCATGTTCTCTCAGCTCGGCGTGCGGGTGATGGACACAGGCGAAGCCTTTACGTGCGTCCATCGTGGAGACCGCGTCGAGTTCGTGTCGGGCGTGAACGAGCGAACCGTGGACTTCACTGTGCAGGTCTATCAGTTCCAGCTCGCGCGACTGGCCGAGTACGTCCAAAAGGGGGCGATCGACGAAGTCGAGCAGTTTCGCATCGCCTGCGCGCTCTTCGCCACGGCGGCCGGCAGCCGACACATCATGAGCAATCCGTTGATGTCGAACGGCATCCTGCGTCGGATGATTCGCGGCAAGAACCTGATGCACGTCACGCTGGTGTCTCCGGACCCGGCCCAGGAGAGGGACGTCGCCTACACCCTCATCTTCATCAACCGGGAGCATTTGGTCGTGCCCGGACTGCACGGCACGCCCCTGCGGATCCTGCGTGTGCCGTTCGCCGACGCGATCGCGCTCCAGAAGAACCTGTTCGCCGGCATGAAGGCCGGCACGGCTCCGTCCAAGTGGATCAAGATCGCCAAGTGGTACGTGGACTGGCGGAAGCGAGTGGAAGTAGCCTCGTAGAGTGCCCGATCCCACCCACCTCGGTTACGCGCTCTGGCTGTTCACCGTGCTCCTGGTCGGACGTGTCCTGGGCCAGGTCGTGGTCGTGCTCCGGGCGCCGCGCTGGCTGCCGCCCATGGAGCAATGGCAGTCGGGCCTGCTGCCTTATCCCGTGCTCCTGGCGGCGCAGGCCGTGGTCCTGACCCTCATGATCTGGATCTCGATCGACTTTTCGCGCGGCGTCGGATTCTGGGTCGCACCCCATCCGCGTCTCGGCCTGGCAGCGGTCTGGTGGAGCTACGTGTACGCCGGCGCCATGGTCGTGCGGTACGTCGTGCGCATGGCGCGCCGGCCGGATCAACGGTGGCTCGGCGGCACGATTCCCATCATCTTTCATACGGTGGTGGCGGCGTTCCAGTGGACCTTCGGGATGTATCACGTCACGGGCCGCTAAGATACCGGGCGACGATTCGCGCGTCGCGGCCGATGTTGTACAGTCCGCCCTGAATGCCGTAGTTGTGTCCGACGAAATACAGATCCTGCTCGTCGTCGCTGGCGACGCGGTCGCGGCGCCGCGCGAAGCCGCATTGATCGACGCCGATGAGCGGGCCGAGCAGGCCGACCGCCGCGCGATAGCCGGTGGCCAGGATGACCGCGTCGAACGGCGCCTCCGAGGCGTCGTCGAAGCGCATGCCGCGCTCGGTGAACCCGGCGATGCCGCCCTTCAGCTGAATCGTGCCCGCCCGCAGCGAGTCGGCCAGGTGGAGTCCGATGAGGGGCACCTTGGGGCAGGCGGTCCGGGGCGGCGCCGGCAGCGCCGCTCGCCCGTTGACGACCGCCGAGACCCGGGCCAGCGCCGAGGTGGCGAGTCGTTGCGCAGACGTGGGGAATAGGCCCAACGCGAGACTGAAGTACTGAATCGGGATGCCGGCGACCTCGCGCGGGACGATCGTCGCCCCGGTCCGGACGGCGAGTGTCACGCGTGCGCCCGCGCGCGCCAGCTCCACCGAGATCTCGCCAGCCGAATTGCCCGCGCCGACGACCAGCACCCGCTGGCCGGTGAAGCCCTCGGGCCGGTGGTACTTCACACTGTGGAACACGCGGCCGCGGAACTGGTCGCGGTGGGCAATCGCCGGCTCATACGGGTTGGCGACGATGCCGGTGGCGATGACCACGGCGCGGGCGTGCCGGTCGGCGCCCGCGGTCGTCCGGACAACCCACCCGCCGCTGTCGCGACGCACGCTGGCGACGTCGGTCCGAGTGTCGATCGGCACACGAAACGTGTCGGCGTAGCGGCCGAGGTAGTCGAGCAAGTCGCGGCGCGTCGGGAATCGCGGCGTGGTCCGCGGGAACGGAAGCCCAGGAAGTGCCGAGAGGCGTTTGGCGGTGTGGAGGACGAGGTTGTCGTAGAGATGCGCCCACGTGTGCCCGACCTGGTCGCCACGCTCGAGGACGCGGTGCGCGACACCGGCGCGCGTCAGCGCGGCCGAGGTGGCCAGGCCCGCCGGGCCGGCGCCAATCACGAGGACGTCAGGAGCCGGAGTCATCGCGAGCAGCTAGTGTCCCCGTCACCGTGATACGTGGCATAAGTCTCGGGCGCGGCGCCCGCATGGCAAGGCGCGACGAGTGAGAATACCGGGAGTAGGCCCCTACAACGTCTTCAGATACTCGATCAACGCCCGCCGGTTGGCGTCCGTCTGGATCCGCGACCAGAAGTCGTGGCCGGCGTTTCCGCATCCGGGCCGCGCGGCGTTGAACCAGTTGCGATCGTCGCCAGACCGGCGTAACAGCGCCGCCTCGCCAAGCTGCGCGTCACGTGGATTGGTGTAGAGCGGCTGGCCCACCCGCGTGCGGTCCAACCGCTTGGCCGCCAGCACTTCGAAGATCCTGGGCCGTGCGGAAACCGGGCCCAAGAGATGGTGAAGCGTCGGCACGCTGCCATTATGGAGGTACGGAAAGTTGGCCCAGACGCCGGTGAGCGGGGTGGCCGCGTAGCTGCGGCTCGTGGCGAGCGCGCCTTCGGCGGCCAGCGGGCTGGCGTTGAACGCGGCCACGAACCCGTCGGACACGACGTCGAGGCGCGACCGATCCGTCCCCACCTCAGCGTGCGCGCCCGGCCATCGGACGTGGCCGTTCCCGTCGTACTCACCATGGCATTGGGAACAGCCGACGTCCTTGGAATCGAAGAGCTCGCGCCCGCGCGCCGCGAGGGCCTCGTCGACCTCGTAGGGATACCGCGGCGGCCTGAGGTGCCGCACCACCGACTCGAAATCGCGCTTGATGCGGGGCATGACCACCTGAATCAGGGCGTCGAACCCCCGGTCCTTCTCCAACTCCATCGACGAGGCCATCAGCGGAAAGGGGCCGTGGAAGCTGCCGTCGGCGTACCAGCGGCCGATCGGCATTTTCGCCGCCGTGTGCCACAGCGGCGGCGTCTTCACGTCGCCCCGACCCACATCCTCGACCCTCGGCATCTCGCCGTTGTGCGGGCGCATGTAGAGCTCGACGTGCGACGCCGCAAACGCCGTGGAGCGCGCGCGCGTGAGCGAGTCGATCTTGTCGTGGTGGTGACTGCTGAGGATGCGATGGGCGTCGGCAGCCGCCGCCGCGTCTTCGGACCCGCGCGGGAGCCGCCGCCACTCGTCGCTCGTCAGCCGCTTCAGCGCCTCGCCGAGCCACAGCTCATCGAACGTCTTCGTGCCGGCGCCCAGGTACGCGACGCCGTCGATCTCGGCCGTGTGACAGACGAGGCAGTTGACGGTCCATCGCAGCGTCTGCCCGTCACCCGGCGTGCCGGCGTTGGGGGCCATGCCGAAGGCCGGCACGCGTCTGTTGTCGCGCCACAACACGAGGCCGACCTTCTCGCCGACGATCGTGTCCACGTCGCCGACGACGGCCTGGGTGACGAGATTGCTGTCGAACAGCGACTGCGGAATCCACGCGGAGGCGTCGTACGTCTCGTACATGAATTCGAAGAGCGCCTGCCGGCGGTCGGCCTCGGATCTCGGGTCGCTGGGGTCCCACTCGTAGACCACATGCCGCAGGTCCGAGGCGAAACTGGACGCGAGCGTGTCACGGGTGATGGCTGGGGCCGCCGTGCGCGGCCAGATCGACAACATGCCCAGACCGGCCGCGATGACGCCAAACGCCAGGGCGATGACGTGGATCGAGCGAACGCGGAACATGGCTTCATCCTCCTACCGATACGCCGTTTTGAGCAACGCCTTCACCTCGTCCGCGCAGGCCGAATCCTTGTCCTGGCGGCAGAGGCGGGTGGCCTGCTGGTACTCGTCCAGGGCGTGCGGGCGATCGCCTGCCAAGTCCGCCAGCTTGCCCAGCTCTTTGTGCACCCGTCCACGGACCCAGTCGCGCGTCACGCCTGCCAGCGCGGCGCGAAGCTCGCGTTCGGCGGGCTCGATGTCCTTCAGCGCGACGAGAGCGGAGCCGTACGTATACCGCCAGCGCCCCTCCTCGCCAGGTGCCCGCGGCCGCAGGTCGTTCGCCAACTGCGCGAGGCCCTCCTCGAGCCACACGCGCGCCTCGGCCGGTCGTTTCGCTCGCAGCGCCGTGCCGCCCGCCTCGAGCCGGAGCAGCCGGTTGCGCGGATAGCGCGCCTGCAACTGCCGAATCACGCCGAGCGCGTCATCGTAGCGGCCCTCGCGGTTGTACAGAAGGATGAGCGTGAAGAGCGCGTTCGCCTGGACGTCGCTCGGGTAGCCCGCGGCGTCCTCGATCAGGCGCAGCCCCTGTTCGCGGCCGCCGCGGAAGCCCGAGAGATACGCGAAAAGGCGCAGCGGAACGGACAACTCCGACACCGCATATCGGTACATCCCGACGATGAGTCCCGCGTCCTG
The DNA here is from genome assembly GCA_001767435.1 of Acidobacteria bacterium RIFCSPLOWO2_02_FULL_65_29. Lineage (GTDB taxonomy): Bacteria > Acidobacteriota > Vicinamibacteria > Vicinamibacterales > CAVVIG01 > 2-02-FULL-65-29. Next base: position 17,929 of record MEKT01000066.1, read on the forward strand.
GCGCGCGGGGTCCAGCTTGAGCGCCCGTCCATGTTCGGCGTACGCGCGGCGGGCGGCGCCGAGACTTCCCAACACGCGCCCTTCCACGGTGGCCACGTACGAGGCTTCGAACCCGTAGGCGGCGCCAACCTGATAGTGCGCGTCGGCGTCGGCCGGGCGATCGCGCAGCCGCCGTTCGGCGAGCATCTGGGCTTGACGCAGGTAGTCGTGAAACGCGGCGTCGAGCTCGGCCGTCGGCGCCGATCGCGGTACGCTGGCCCTCGCCTGGCCGAGGTAATCCTCGACGGTGATGATGCCTTGTTCGAAGAGCACCGTGATCCAGGTGGTCGCCGCCGCGAGGCGGTAGCCGGCCGGGGCGTCCGGGTCAACCGCAATCGCTTCCTTGAAGGTCGCAAGCGCCTCGGCGTGGTCGAGGTTGTACCCGAGGTCGAGCCCACGGGCCCTGAGCGCTGCGGCGGTTGCCAGAGCCGCGCTCGGCGCACCGACGGGTCGCACCGCGGGTTCCTGGCCGGCGCCAAGCGGTGCGGCGATCACCACGAGGGCTCCGACCAGGACGAGGAGGGGCGACTTCGACTTCGACTTCATCAAGACGGCACCCCTGGGACTCCATGAATCGTCCCTGCCAAGATGTTACTGCGCACGCTCACCTCAGCTGAGGCCGCATGATGGCGGGATCCGAGCCGGATGTCCTGACGAAGGCGCTGAAAAATCCTGAAGATCGACTTGCCGTTTCGGATCGAATGTCTGAAGATCGCCCACAGCCAGGGGGTGGCCCTTCTCGGAAACCACCGCCAACCGCACCATCAAGATCGACCCAAGCGGCGCGGTGTCGACGTTTCTCGAAAACACGGGCGGCGCAAACGGCATGGCCTTCGACGCGAAGGGTCGCCTCCTCGCCACACATGTGCCGTGGGGCGGGACGAAGGTGTCGGTGATTTATCCGAAAGGCAGCGAGGCGGTGCTGGTCGACGGCGAGTACCTCCTCGCCTTTGACGTGCAGCCGGACGGATCATTGCGCAACCGCCGCAATTTCGCTCGGTATGAAGGCGTCACGAAAAACGCCTCCGGCGTCACGGTGAGCGGAGCCGACGGGATCACGATCGACGGTGAAGGCAGGCTGTACGTGGCGACCTCGGTCGGCGTCCAGGTCTTCAGCGCGCAGGGGCAGCATCTGGGGACGATTCCGTTGTCTCGTGCGCCGCAGAATCTGGCCTTTGCCGGCCCCGACAAGAAGACGCTGTACGTGGTTGGCCGCGGCGCGGCGTTCAAGATCGAGATGCTCGCCCAGGGCTTCAAAGATCGCGCGAAATGACGCGAGCATTCACGAATGCCCTTGCCAACCGGTGACGACGATGGCATCGTCGTCGTCGGGATGGGAACTAGCTAATTCTTCAACCCCGCCATCCAGTTCAGCACAACCGTGATGGGCGAGGCGTTCGGAGTGGCCGCTTCGGTCACCGTGTTGATCAGAAACCGCCCGTCGGGGATCACGGCGTAGGGACTGAAGGAGAAGTCCGGCACGTTCGTTTCGAACAGCGGGACGGCAACGCCCGGGTCGAACGTCGTCTCGGTGGTCTTCAACGCTACTGCCATCATTGTTCCGTCCGGCGCAATGTAGAAAAGATCCTTGCCGTCGCGGGACCAGCGAGGCTTATCGCCTCCGGCCGTCGAGATCGTCCATTTGCCCACGGCCGCGGCGAACCCGATCCGGCGCGAAACCTTGCACGTACACTTCCCGCCGCCCGGATTCATCCGAGTCGTAGGCGATCCACTTGCCGTCTGGCGAGAACTGGCCGAAGGTCTCATCCGCCGGAGTCACCAGAAAGGGAATCGGCTGACGCGGGGACCCTGGCCCAGTGGGCGCCCCCGCCATTGGAACGATCCAAAGGTCCTGCCTCTGCGTCGGGTGATGGTCGTCGTAGATCAGGAAACGCCCATCCAGAGACCAGTCATTGACGTGCTTGAGCGTTTCTGATTTCACCAACAGTTCCGCCTGGCCGACGCCGCTCGCAAGCCTGACGTAAATGTCACCGACTGCCCCCGCGGGAAAAAAAGTGAACGCTATGCGTCCATCGGGCGAAACGGCTGCCCCCGTGTCGGGCGTCTCGCCTGGGTTCAACCGGCTGAAGACACCGCGCGGCAGGTCGGCGGTCCATACGCGGGGCGCGCCGCCTGTCCGCGGGTCGGCCTGGGAGACGACGAGTCGCTTACCGTCGGCAAAGAAAACGTTGATATAGGGCGCGAGCGGCCCGACTTGGTCGAGCTGTTTCCCCTGACGGTCGAACCAGGTGAGCCGGGTAGCCTCGGTCGCACGGCCGGTCCGGTATGCCAAGACGCCGGTCGTCGACGCCGAGTACGAAGGCGGACCGCCAGTATTCGTACCGGTTCCGCCCCGCGGCGAGATCCCGGCCAAGTACAGGTCCTCGCCGACTGTAACGGCCTCACCGGCCAGCTCCAGGCGGCGGGTATCGAATGGCTGGGCCATCAGCGCGCGTTCCCGCTCGAAGAGCAGGTATCCGAGGCTGGCGTTCGGAGTTGACGCAAACACAGCGCCTGATCCAGGCCCCAACAACCGTTTGAGATCTTGATGCTCTGGTTCCGCATCCAGGGACCCGACGTAGGTACCGTTGTGTTCGGGCCCAGCCGACACCCGCAAGTACACGAAATGCCGGCCATCCGGCAGGAAGGCAGGATTCCCGTGCCAGGTTTCCTGGCGCGAGGAATCGAGGGCAGTAAGCGGAGCCGGAGCGCCACCGGTTTCGGAAACCCGGAACAGGCCACCAGGAAACGTGCCGGCGATGATCACACCGTTGTGGTTCCACGCACCCCCTCGGAAAGCGAACCGCAGCTCGCACAGCGTTTGCGGTGGGCCGCCCGAAGCTTCGACTTTCTTCAGCGTTCTTCCCACGGCAAACCCGATGAAACGGCTGTCCGGCGACCAGAAGAGACCATTAGCCGCTCCTTCCGTGCCGGCCAGGGGCCGCGCCTCGAGCGCTTCGAGCGATCGAACCCACACCAGAACCTGGTTGTCCGCACCTCGGACGGGAAAGGCGACCTTGCGGCCGTCCGGCGACACGCTGACGACGTTGCCGAAGTCACGCCTTTCCGGGGGTAAGACCTGGAAACGCACCAGCTCGGGCGAGGGCGGGATCCCGTTCCAGGGCGCCCACAGCGCGACACCGAAGGCAACCACCAACACTCCCGCGGCAACCGCGAACGTCATCGCGAGCCGCGACCGTGCGGCGGGAGTTGCCATTGGCGTGGGTGCCGGAGCTTCTGCGATCAACTCCCATGCGTCGCCGATATCGCGCAGCCGCCGCTTCGGGCTTTTCTCCAGGCACTTCGACAGCAGCCGCCGTACTTCGACCGGAACCGCGCTCAAGTCTGGCTGCTCCTTCACGACCGCGGCCAGCGTTTCAGTGATGTCTTCGCCCTGAAACAGCCGCATACCGGTGAGCATTTCGTAGAGCACCACGCCGAACGCCCAGATGTCGGCGCGTTTGTCGACCGGCTTGCCGCGCGCTTGCTCCGGACTCATGTAGGCGGCGGTGCCGAGGATGACGCCCATCCGCGTCGCCGCTGGTGTCGTGATAGTCGGCGACTGCGACAAGTCGGACACATGCCCAGTGTCGAGCGCCTTCGCCAACCCAAAATCCAGCACTTTCACCGTGCCGTCCGGCCGTACTTTGATGTTGGCGGGCTTCAAATCGCGGTGAATGATCCCGTGCTCGTGCGCCGCTTCGAGGGCTTCAGCGATCTGTCGCGCGATCGGCAACGCTTCGTCTGGTGACAGGCTCCGGGCTTTAGGCTTTGGGCTTTGGGCCGGACTGAACGGTACGCTCTTGCCAGAGCCGAGAGCCGAGAGCCCAGAGCCGGCCAGCATGTCTTCCAGCGTCGGCCCCTCGACCAGCTCCATCACGAGGGCCTGAATCCCGTTGGCCTCCTCGAAGCCGTGAACGATTGCGATGTTCGGGTGATTCAGCGAAGCCAGCGTTTTCGCCTCGCGCTCGAACCGCGCGAGCCGTTCGGGATCGTGCGCGAACGACTCGGGCAGGATCTTGATGGCGACGTCCCGATCGAGCTTCGTGTCGCGCGCGCGGTAGACCTCTCCCATGCCGCCCGCGCCGAGCGCGCTGACGATTTCATACGGGCCGAGGCGAGTGCCGGACGTCAAAGCCATTGCTAACTTCTGACTTCTAACTTCTTACTTCTTCGCCGCGATCCGGCGGCCCACTTGGCGCCAAGTGGCGCGACGACTTCGTAGGCGCCGAAGCGAACGCCTGGCGCGAGGGGTCGCTCGTGTCGATCCGAGGAAGATTATACGGTGGACATGGCCGCCTGACCGACAATTTCAGACCCCCGTCAGACTCGGGCCAATACTTCGCCGACCTTCTTCAGCGGAACAGCTTCGATGCGATCGCTCACGACGTAGCGGTGCTCGCCGGGATAGATGATCCACAGTCGTTTCAGCGCCAGGTCGTCTGTCGTGATGTGCATGGATTTGGTCGCTGTCGGAGCATCCTCGTGTTTGAATTCGAAGCCAAATCGCTTGCCGTTGCGCACCAGCAACAAGTCGAGCTCCGCACCGGCATGAGTCCGGTAGTAGTACGCGTCGCGGTCGGCCCAGCACAGGCGGATCACTTGTTCCAGGGCGAACCCTTCCCAGGACGCGCCGAGCTTGGGGTGGGAGAGGAGTTGCATCCGATCGCCGATGCCGAGCAGCGTGTGCAGCAGGCCCGAATCACGCAGGTACACCTTGGGCGCCTTCACGAGTCGTTTCCCAACGTTCTCAAACCAGGGAGACAATTGTCGGACCACAAAGGCGCCGCACAAGATGTCCAGATAGTGGCGGGCGGTATCTTCCTTCGTGCCGAGGGCACGCGCCAACTCCGCGGCGTTCCAGATCTGACCGTGATAGTGCGCCAGCATCGTCCAGAAGCGCCGCAGCGTGTGGGCTGGAACCCGGATGCCGAGCTGCGCGATGTCACGCTCCAGGAACGACTGGACGAAGTTGCCGCGCCACGACCTGCTGCGCGCCTCGGTTCGGGCGAGGTACGACTCTGGAAAGCCGCCGCGCAACCAGAGACGATTGGCCTGCTCCGGGCCGACCTCACGGAGGGAGAGTCCATCCATCTCGACGTACGCCACACGGCCGGCCAGCGTTTCCGACACCCCGCGCGCCAGATCCGGCGAGGCGCTCCCGAGAATCAGGAACCGGGCAGGGATGGGCCGCCGGTCGGCCAACACCCGCAACAACGCGAACAAGCCGGGTTGCCGCTGAAACTCATCGATGACCACCAGGCCCTTCAAGTCCGCCAAGGCAAGTTTCGCGCTCTCCGGCCGTAAGGGGGTGGCGGGGTCTTCCAGGTCGAAGTACGTGCTCGGTCTGGCACGAGCTATCCCACGGGCCAAGGTCGTTTTACCGCACTGCCGAGGACCGAGCAGCAACGTGACAGGGTATTCGCGTACGGAGCGCTTGACTCGGGCCTCGAGATCCGGGCGTCCGACCGCTGATGGCATCATCAAGAAAATTACCAGACAGAGTGGTAATTTTCAAGGTGGCCCTGATCAGGCGTTCTGGTCGGATGCGGGGACCGCGCTGATGAATCGGGCGTCAGGCAGGATGGGAAGAAGGGGCCGGGTCGTGATCGCGCCTGGCATGCGTTCAGCGGGCCAGCGGTACCATCTTCGATTTGAGCAATGCCCGGTCCCTCGTCACCAGAGGAACGTTCTGCACCACGCTCGTGGCCGCGATCGGCTCGTCGGCCGGATCGCCCCTGATGTCGAGGCGCGTGCTCATGCGCGCGATCTCGCGAGTCAGCGGCCAGACATGCACCCGCTCCAGCACGCGGCCGACATCTGCATCGTCGAGGTCCACCGCGATCCGGCCCAACTGGGCCAGCTTGGCAATCTCCCACAGAACGATCGCGGAGACGCTCCAGCGGTCTGCGCTCAACAGACGTGTCTCGCGCGGGCGGAGCGCGCCGGTCACCGCGTAGAGCAGCACATGGGTGTCAACGTTCAGCATCCCAGTCGAGCCCTGTGGAGAGGATCTGGCCCTTGATCTTGATCTTGCCCGCGAGGGATCCGATGAGACTCGCCGAATCCGAGGCGAACGGAATCAACTTCGCCACGGGCTTGCCGTGTTTTGTGATCACGATTCCGTCCGGATCCACCCCATCGAGCAGCGACAGGCACTGTTCCTTGAACTTTGCGGCCGCGATCTGTTTCATTGGTCACATTGTAAGACTGGTCATCTGAAATGTCCATGTTGCCCGACGAGGCGCCAGACGTGGCTCATCCAGACGCCTCTGACGTTTCGCCGACCTGAGCCCGTGTGTACGCTTGACAGTTCCGCAATTGAACAGATAGCGTAGCGGCTCTGGTTCGGGTCAAAAAGGAAGGTGTGATGGCAACTCCATCATGGCAAGTCAGCGGGCAATACTACGAAACGTGTAGTTGCGACTTCGTGTGCCCCTGCCTGCCGGGCGGGATGGCCGTCGACCCGAGCAACGGCTCCTGCACGTTTGCGATGGGTTTTCAGATCGAACGCGGAAAGTACGGCTCGATGTCCCTGGACGGCCTCGGGTTCATCATCCTCGGATACACGCCAGAAGCGATGGGGAAGGGGAACTGGTCCGTCGGCGTCATCGCCGACGAGCGGGCCAGCGCCGAACAGCGCGACGCCATCACGACGATCGCGAGCGGCTCGGCGGGGGGCCCGATGGCCGCGCTGTCGGGCCTCGTGGGCAAGTTTCTCGGCGTCGAGTCGGCGTCGATCGTCTTCGACCGCGATGACCTTCGCTGGTCGGTGAAAGCCTCTCAATTCGTCGACATGGCCGCTGAGGGTGTGAAGGGTCTCAATCCCAACGCGACCGAGCCACTCTACTTCGAGAACACGGGCCACCCGGCCGCCGATCGCTTCGCGCTCGCGCGCGCCGTGAAGAGCCACGTGAACGCGCTCGGTTTGTCCTGGGACGATGCGAGCGGCAAGAACAACGGACAGTACGCGCCGTTTTCCTGGGTGAGTGCATAGCCCGTCACCGGCCGTGGCGCTTTCGGGACGCGACCGCCTCCTCATCTCGACCTGCATCGCCCTCATCACCGCGCTCGCCTGGGCATACCTCATCCATCTCGACCGCCAGATGTCGTCCTCCCTGGAGCACGATTCGATGATGGCGGAGATGGGCATGGCGATGGACCGGTCCTGGACGGTGGTGGACGTCTTCTTCACCTTCGCCATGTGGGCCGTGATGATGGTCGGCATGATGACCGGAACGGCGGCGCCCGTCCTGTTGCTCTTTGCGGCAGCGCGCGCGGGACGCGGCGAGCGTCGGGTGCCGCTGTCGGTGCTGATGTTTGGGCTCGGGTACTGCACGGTATGGGTCGGGTTCAGCGCGTGCGCCGCGGCTGCGCAGGGGGCGCTGCACCAGACAGCGATGCTGTCACCGGCCATGGCCGCATCGAGCCCCCGGCTGGCCGGCGCGATTCTCATCACTGCCGGCGCGTATCAACTGACCCCATGGAAAGGCGCCTGCCTGACGCAGTGCCGAAGCCCGCTCGGATTTCTCATGGCCAACTGGCGCGACGGACATTTTGGGGCGCTTCGCATGGGCGCACGTCATGGTGCCTATTGCCTCGGCTGCTGCTGGGCGCTCATGTGCGTGCTGTTCGTCGTCGGGGTGATGAACCTTGTGTGGGTTGCCACGCTGACCGGCCTTGTCCTGCTCGAAAAAATCGGGCCCGCGGGCGCCGTCGTCTCCCGCGTGGCGGGCGCCGCCATGATCGTCTTCGGGATGCTCTTTGTTGGGGGTGTCGTCCGCACACTTGCTGGTTGATTTGTTCCAGGACGAGGCACACGTCATCGGCCTGTGGCGGCCGATCTCTTCAGCGCGTCGCGTACTCGACCGATCCGCCGCGCGCGCGGAAGCGGTCCACCAACGCCTCGACCCGATGCCTCAGCTCGTCGGGTGTCAACCATGTGGCGTCGAGCACGCGCAGCAGGTCGGCGCGCCGAAGGTCCTGCTCGAGGACTTCGAACATCCTTTCGACGCTCCGGCCGGTGAAGACCGCCGGGGGCTCGCCGTGTGACTCGAGGTCACGTTCGTCGCCGCCGTCCTGCGGATTGGACGCGGTCACTTGCATCTCGATGTAGGCCATGTGCAGCTGCTGGCAGCTGAGGTCGGCGGTCGCTTGCGCGCGCCCCGGTCGGAATAGCAGGAAATCGCGTCTGTGCACGGTCGCCCTTATGTGGGGCTCCGCCCCACACCCCGGCTCGCCTAGCTTCTCACTTCAGGTCACGTCCGCGTCGCCAGGTCGAGTACCGTGCGCTTCACCAACGATTGCACGAGCGGCACCTTGTAGCGGTTCTTCGGAAGCGGCATTGCGCCTTCGACGGCGACCTCGCCCGCCCGCGCCGCGAGCTCCGCCGTTATGCGCTGGCCAGCGAGCAACCGCTCGACCTGAGGCAGCCGCCACGGGATGGGCGCAACGCCGCCGAGCACGATGCGCGCGGCCCGGCAGACGCCCTGGTCCATCTGCAGCACGACGGCGGCGCTCACGACGGCGTGGGTCCACGCCTCCCTGTCCATGATCTTGTTGTACGTGGTGCGCGTGTCGCGTGCGATCGCCGGAACCTGCACGGCCGTGAGCACCTCATCGTTGGCCAGGACGTTCTCGCGCGCCGCGTTCTCACGCGGCAGGACGAAGAAGTCGGCCGCCGGCAGCGTCCGCTCGCCCGATGGTCCGGCGATGCGGAAGGTCGCATCGAGCGCGACGAACGCGGGTGCGAGGTCGGAAGGGTGCACGATGTAGCTGGGCCCCCCGCCGAAAATGGCATGGAACTGGTTTTCGCCGGTCGGAGAGAAGCACGTGCGCCCGCCCGCTTTGAAGCACGGAAAGCCGTTCCGGTAGTACCAGCACCAGGGACGCTGACACACGTTGCCGGCGACGGTCGCCACGTTGCGGATCTGCGGGGTGGCGACGGTCTCGGCCGCCTCGGCCAGCACGGCGAACCGCTGGCGCACCGCCCCGTCACGGCTCAGATCGTCGAGCGTGGTCAGGCCGCCAATGGTCAACCCGCCCGAGGCGTCCTGCACGCGTTGCGCGTTGCGGACGGACCTCAGATTCACGACGACGTCCGGCGCCGCGATGCCTTCTTTGATAAGGCCCAGCAGGTCGCTCCCGCCACCGGAGAACGCGGCGGATTTTCCATCGCGGGCCGCCTGCCGCGCGAGCGTCGCCGCTTCCTTGAAGTCCCGGGCATTGGCGTTGACGAAGGTCTTCATGCCAGCGCTCCCATAATCCGATCCCTGGCGATGGGAATGTCGGTGATCCGCCGGCCGATCGCGTTCGAGACGGCGTTTGCGACGGCCGCGGGCCCCAGGATGATGCCGGACTCGCCGATGGTCTTCGCGCCGTATGGCCCGAAGCCATCGTCGACCTCGATAAAGGTCACCTCGATGTCCGCGGCGCCCAGATGCGTCATGTGGCGCGCGCCGTAGTAACCCGCGTTGAGCGGCTGGCCGTTGCGCCGGTCGTACAGAAGGTCTTCCCGAAGCGCCTGGCCGATGCCCTGCAGCGCCGCGCCGCGAATCTGGTCCCTCGCAGTCAGCGGGTTCATGATGCGACCCGACTCGTGGACCGCCACGTATTTGGTGATCCGCACGGCGCCGAGCTCGGTGTCCACCTCCGCCTCGACGAAGTGCGCGCCGAAGCAGCTGCGCACCTTGCCCCCGGAATTGGGATTGGGCGTCGCGGACGCGGTCAGCACATCGTTGCCCGCGGGTATGCCGTGCTCGGCGATCTGCCGCTTCAGATCACGGGCGGCCTCGACGACGGCGTAGCCCGTCATGATGGTCGTCCGGCTGCCCGACTCGCCAACCGAGTAGGGACAGCGGTCCGTGTCTCCCGACACGACGTCGACCTGCGAGAGCGGCACGCCGAGCTCCTCGGCCGCGATCATGCCCATCGTCGTTTTCGCGCCCCCGCCGACGTCGGTGACACCGACAAACAGCGTGTAGCGTCGCCTAGCATCGATGCGCAGCATGGCGCTGCTGCGACCCAGTCCGGCCCGGAACGCCATGAACGACATCCCCGCCCCGCGCTTGACGGGTCCGACGTCGGAGCCCGGCGTGGGCCGCCACCGCCGCTTCCAATCGAAGAGCTCCGCGCCACGGCGTATGCACTCGTCGAGCGAGTAGTTCGTGTACTGCAGCTGCGCGCTCGGCTTGCGCATGTTCTTCAGCGCGAACTCGACGGGGTCCATCTTCAGCTTGTGGGCGATCTCGTCCATCATCGACTCGATGCCGAAGAAGCCCTGCGGATCGGAGGGGCCGCGATTGTTGCCCGAGCTGGTGCGATTCGTGTACACGGGATACGTCGTGCTTTCGACATTCGGGCATTCGTAGAGCTCGAGGCCGCTGACGCCGCCGGAATTTTTCCGGTAGCCGCCCATGCCGCTAATGGCGCGCGACTGGATGGCGGTGATGGTCCCGTCCTTCTTCACGCCGACCTTGTAGCGCTGAATCGTGTGCCAGCGGCCGTGCATGCCGAGCCAGTCCTCTTTGCGCGACAGCTCCAGCCTGACGGGCGCACCCGCCTTGCGGGCCAGTGTTGCGGCAATGAGATCGGCATCCTGGTTCTGATTCTTGTTGCCGAAATTGCCGCCCATGTACTGGCAGACCACGCGGACGTTTTCGTCGGCAATCCCCAAGTCGCGCGCGATGTCGTGGCGGCAGTTGGAAATGCCGCCGGTCGGCGTGTAGACCGTGAGCTTGTCGCCCTCCCAGTGCGCGACCGACGCTCGGGGTTCCATTTGGGCGTTGTGCACGAACGCGGTCGTGAACCGATTCTCGAACACCTCGTCGGCCGCGCCGAACCCTTCGTCGAGACTGCCGCGGCGTACCGCGTTCGGCTGCGCTTCGTTCCGCGTGTTGAGCGCGAGGTTGCCTTCGGGCCAGATCTTCACCGCCGAAGGCTCGAGCGCCTCCTCCGGATCGATGACGAAGGGCAGCACTTCGTAGTCGACGGTGATCAGGCGCAGCGCCTCCTCCGCAACATGGCGGTTGACGGCGGCCACGGCCGCCACCGGCTCGCCGACAAAACGGACTGGATTGTTGAACGTGTAGCGGCGCTGCTTGGTGATCTGTTTCAGCTCGTCGTTGTACTGACCGCCGCCGGCTATCGACCCTGCGCCCCACCACACCGCCCCGTTCTCGTGGGTGATCACCGCCCGGACGCCCGGCAGCGCCTCGGCGCGGGCCGTGTCGATCCGACGGATTCTGGCGTGGGGATGGGGGCTCCGCAGCGCGCGGGCGAACAGCATGCCCGGCAGCACGACGTCTGCCGTGTAGGTCGCTCGCCCGGTTACTCGCTCCAGGGCGTCGATCCGTGGCGTGGCGTGCCCGACGGTCGCGAGCGCCGACAACGGTGTACCGGTCTGCTCGCTCATCGTGCACCTCCGTTCGGCTGGCCCGCTGCAGCCAGCACCGCCTCGACGATGGCCGGATAATTGGCGCACCGGCACAGGTTCCCGACCATCGCCGATCTGATTTGCGCTGCAGTCGGCGAAGGGTTGCGGTTGAGCAGCGCTCTGGCCGACATCAACTGTCCGGAGGTGCAGAAGGCGCACTGCGGCGCGTTGTGGTCGATGAAGGCCTGCTGAAGCGGATCCAGCCGCCCACCGCGCGCGAGGCCTTCGACCGTCACGATCTCGCGGCCGTCGGCCCACACCGCCAGGTTGCTGCACGAGTACACCGCCTTGCCGTCCAACAGGACGGTGCACGCGCCGCATTCGCCCCTATCGCACCCGATCTTGGTTCCGGTCAGTCTCAGGTGATCGCGCAGCAGTTCGACGAGCGTCCAGCGGTCTTCGACCTCCAGGACATGCTTCGTCCCGTTGACGATCACGCTGATTCTCGTCCGCGGGACATCTTCCACAGCGCTCGGCGCGGTCTCGAGTGCGCCTGGAACAGGCGCCTGGGCGCCCAGCGTCGAGGCGGCGGTCACGGCGACTACCGCGGCGCCTGTGCCTTCCAGAAACTCACGGCGGGAGACCTCGTCTTTGTGACTGCCGGCCATGGTCACCTCTCGGTTGCCCTTGCTCATCGGCGCGTTGATGCCAGGAATTTTACACCCTAGACATCTTCTAAAGCCGATCTTCATACGAATGAAGCACGTTTCGGCTTTAGAAGCTGTCTTGGAGCGGCCGCCAGGCGGCCTCGCTTCGCTACTTTTGCGCGATAATCGCCGCACCATGGCACGAAACATCGTATCGGCCGCCGTTGTCGCTTTTCTGATCCCCCTGACCTCATCGTTTGCGCAGCAGGCGCCGCCGGCGCGCGAGCTCGGCATCAAGTACATGCGCGACAGCCAGGAGTACGGGACCCTGGCGCGGCAGGTGTATCGACTCGCCAGCGAGGCCGCCGTGCGCGGCGCCGAGGAGGGTTTACGCGGGCTCTGGGCAGTCGTGCTCGACGTAGACGAGACGGCGCTCGACAACTCGGCCTATCAGCTCGAGCGGGCGGCCTACGGCCAGCCGTACGACTCGGCGTCTTGGGCTGCATGGGTCGAGCGGCGCGAGGCGGGGGCGGTGCCGGGCGTGGCCGACTTCATTGCGCTCGTGAGAAAGGCCGGCGGGCGCGTGGCCTGGATCTCGAATCGCGACGCAAGGCTCACGGAGCCCACGCGCGCCAATCTCGAGGCGGTCGGCCTGTGGGCCGCCAGCGACCGATTGTGTCTCCAGAAGTCTTCCCAGCACACGAAAGCCGACCGGCGCCGCGAGGTCATCACGGGAGCGGGAGAGTGCGCGTGGAGCAGCAGCCCGATGAGGGTCGTCGCCTTTGTCGGCGATCAGATGGGCGACTTCCCGGGCGCGGTCGAACAGATTCCCCAAACGGGGTCGGACGCGGCCTTTGGGCGGGTGTGCTTTCTGCTGCCGAATTCCATGTACGGCGCCTGGACCACGAGCGTGACCCGTGTTCCTGGTGTCCGGTGACGCGATCGATTCCTTTCCGGACGGCTCTTTCGTTTGCTCATCGCTCGTCGATGCCGGAGGTGGCCGACCGCCACGGCGCCGGCATCGACCTCGAACGCTTACTCGATGATGAACTCGGGGTCGGAACTGCCCGTCGCGAATGAGAAAGTCTCCAACACGAAGATCTGAAAGTCGTGAGCCCCAAGGGCCGGAGCGGGGACCGGGTCGACTAACTTCTTATCTTTCTTATCGGATGCGGGCACGACATAGACGAATGGGTCCGGTTCGCCTACAAAGAGGCCCCCGGGCATTCTCACCCAAATGTCCTTCGTTGTCTTGTTGTGGATTACAACGTCGTCGCCTGGGTTGACGGTTGCCGATGGCGGACGGACAACCGACTTGAGCGTGCCCTTCTTATTCACTTTGAAAGCTGCATCTGCCATGTGAACCTCCTTGAGACGTCTTTGCGCCTATCGCAAAGCCTTGAACGCGGGGTCCTCCCGCAATGCATCAAGCGACCGGGTTGCGTCGATCTCCTCTCGTGTGATCGCGCGCGCGCGCGCCGCCGCCAGCTTCGCGAGCGCCTGCTTGCGATCGCCAAGTGCCTCGTGCACTTGTGCCGATTGCAGGAAGATGTTGCCATCCATCGGCGCCAACGCTTCTGCCTGGGCGATGAGCGACCGCGCCTCGCCAGGTCTCGCCAGGTGCGAGTAGCAGTCCGCCAGGTGAGCCAGGAGCAACGGCTGCCGTGGGTTCACCTTCCGCTCCTCTTCGGCTAATTCCGCCGCGCGCTGGTACGCCGCGCGTGCCTTGTCTTCGCTGCCAGGAATCCATTTGTAGGCAGACGCCAGATTGCGCCAGACGCGATAGGCACGGGACTGGGTCTCGGTGGCTCGTTCGAACGCACGGGCGGCGTCCGCATAGCGCCGAAGCCGGAAGTATACCGTGCCCAGATTGGAGACGGCCGCCGGGGTGGCGTTGAGGTCAACGGACCGCTCGAGCGCCTTGATGGCCTCGTCGTAGCGTCCGAGCTGGGCGTAGGTGCCACCGAGATTACTGTAGCCGCGCGCATTATCAGGCGTGAGCGCGACGACCCGCTCGAATTGACTGGCGGCGCTCGCGTAGTCGCGCCGCCGGTTGTAGAACGTACCGAGCTGGTTGTACGACAACCAGTCGCCCGCTCTCGCGCGAATAGCACTCTGGAAGGTCGTCTCGGCCTGGGTGACATCTTCGAGCAACTCGTAGGCGCGCCCGAGCTCCCGGTACGCATCGGCGTTGGTCCGATCTTCAGCGATGACGCCTTGCAGGGCCGCCACCGCTTCCTCGTAGCGCCCTCTGCCAATCGAGATCATCGCGAGCGTGACGCGGACCTGACTGAGTGCCGGGCTCAGCTCGACGGCCCGGGCGCCGGCTTCCTCTGCGCGATCGGCCCAGCTCGCGTCGCGCGTCTGCTCGTACTTGCGCCAGCGCGCTTCGGCGAGGGCGGCATGGGCCAGCGCGTAATTGTGATCCTCCTGAACCGCTCGCTCGAACAGGCCCGCGGCGGCGTCGACATTCTCGGCCCGTTCATGGCGCATGAGGTACGCGCGGCCCTGCAGATAGAATTCGTACGCGCCTGGGACGCTCGTGCCTCCGGCCGCGAGCAGTGTCTGGGCTTGCGATTCGACGTTCACCTCCAGCAGTCGCGCCAACCGCAGCACGACTTCATCCTGCAGGACGGCTACGTCGCGCATCGAGATGTCGAGCGCCTCGGCGCTCAGCTGCCGCAGCGTTCGTGGATCGATGACGTTCAGTGTGAGACGCAGCCGGTCGCCCGCGCGCTGTAGGCTCCCGCTGACCACGAGGTTGACCCCAAAGGCGCGTTGCGCGCCGCGGGCCGACGTCACGCCCTGGCTCCTGACCTCCGTGGCCGGCACGACCTGCAGCGTCTCCGAGAAGCGTTCGAGCTGCGTCAAGCGCGTCGTGAGCACTTCGGCGAGCCCGTCGCTGAGCGCCTGGTCCCGCGGGTCGTCGCCGATCGGCGTGAGCGGCAGCACCGCCACCTGCTTGACGGCCGGCATCGATGTCCGATCGCCGGCCATGCGCATCCATCCAAACACCGTCAGGATCGCGACGAGCAGGCCAGCGGCCGCGATCGCCGGCGACCGAAGAGGTAGCCGCCGACCGGCGCGCGGCACGACCGCCAGTGTGCGCCCGCTTCTCAGATGGTCGCGAATGCCGGTCACCGCGAGCGCCAGATCGTCAGTGGACGCGAAGCGCTCCCGCGGATCTTTCGCGAGGCACCGCTCGACGACGAGCGCCAGGGCCTCTGGCACCCGAGGGTTCAACGTGCCGATGGGCTCGGGTTGGACTTCGATGATCGCCGAGAGCGTTTGGACCACGGTCGCGCGCCGAAACGGATGCCGGCCGGTCAGCAGCTCGTACAGGATCACCCCGAAGGCGAACTGGTCGGATCGGGCATCGGAGGGCCGTCCCGCGGCTTGCTCGGGAGCCATGTACGCCGCCGTCCCGATCAGCACGCCAGGCGTCGACGTGCCTGCCACGGTGGTCAGCGTGGAGGTTGCGACATCCGACTCGGGCGCGACCAGCTTGCTCAGGCCGAAGTCGAGCAACTTCACTCGCCGCTCCGGCGTGACCATGATGTTCGAGGGTTTCAAGTCACGGTGCACGATGCCCGAGGCGTGCGCGCACGCCAGTGCATCCGCAATCTGAGCGGCCAGATCGGTCGCGATCGGCGACGGGGCGAGGCCTCCGGCGATGTTCAGCGCGAGCGTTTCGCCCTCGACCAGTTCCATTGCGATGAAATGGACGCCCTGTGCCTCCCCGATGTCGTAGATGACGACGATATTGGGATGATTGAGGCTCGAGGCGAGGCGGGCCTCGCGCTCGAAGCGCGAGAGTCGATCGGGGTCGACGGTCAGGCCCGGCAGCGTCTTGAGCGCAACAATACGATCGAGGCGAGTATCGCGGGCGCGATACACTTCGCCCATGCCGCCCGCGCCGAGGGCGGAGGTGATTTCGTATGGACCGAGTCGAGCGCCGGCCGCCAGGGCCATGCAGGCTTTCGGATGAGCTAGTGGCGCTGATTGTAGTTCGTCTCTCGGTGCCCGGCTACTGGGTTATCTTCGACGGGTAGGACGGTCCCAGCCGTCGTGCTTTTCGTAGGTGGGCCGATCCCTTATAATCCCGTCGCCATCTGCTTGGAAGAGTTCGATGAAACCGGCCCACAGTCGGGCCGTGGAGGTCCCCATGAATGTGAAGAAGACTCCTCGTCGAGGGTTCCTGGGACGGATGATCGGCGCCGCGGCGGCAGCGGGCCTTCCCATCACGCATTTCGGCAGCTCTGTGGCTGCCCAACAACAGCCCGGCCCTGATGACTGGATGAAGGAAGTCAGGGGCACCCACCGGAGCCTGTTCGATTTCCCGAGGCACTCGAATGGCTTCGGCCTGCTGCACATCGCGAACTACCTCGGCACCTATTCAGCCGCGTACAAGACCGGGCCGGGACAAGTGGGCGCGGTTGGAACGTTCTACGGCATGGGCGGCGCGGCCAGCATTTCCATGGCGTTCAACGACGCGATGTGGGCGAAGTACGCGCTTGGCGACTACGCGGGCCTCAAGGACGCAAGCGGAAAGCCCTACACGCGCAACGTGTTCCACAGGCCGACCAGGGCCGACGCCCACCTGCTCGCGCAGGCGCTTCAGTCTCCCAACTTCGCGATGCTCGGGGATGCGATACCTGGCATCGGCATCGAAAGCCTGCAGAAGATGGGCACCAAGTTCATCTTGTGCAACAACGCTCTTCAAGGGTGGGCGCTCGAGCTCGAGGCGAGGGGCAAGGGCAAGGCGCCGGCCATCGAGGCGGATCTGCGCGCCAACCTGCTGCCGGGCGTCACCATTGTCCCTGCGATGGTGATTGCCATCGAGAAGGCGCAAGCCGCCGGCATCGCGTACAACCGTCAGTAGCGGGCGGCCGGGAATTCGAAACAGCGGAGGATCACATGAAGAGTCTCATGCGCGTAGCCGCGGCGGTCCTCGTCGCCAGCCCGTTTGTCTTCGAGACGGCGGCGGCACAATCAGTTGACGCGCTGGTGGCCGAAGCCGTGCAGATTCTGCCCGAGGATCTGCGCGCCGGCGCCACGGTCGTTACGTACGATGCGACCACCGGCAGCCGCAAGGTGCTTCGGCAGGGGACCAACTTTCTCGAGTGTCAGCCGCGGATGGCCGACGGATTCACGCGCTGCTACAACAAGTCGCTCGGGCCGCGCCGCGATCTCGAGGCGAAGCTGCGTGCGGAAAAGAAGTCCGATCAGGAAGTGTCCTCCGCCATCGCCGCGGCCGTGAAGGGCGGCACCCTTCCGCAACCGTCGCAGGGCATGATGTCGTATCGCGGCTACAACAAGCCCGATCGCATTCAGAACCTCTGGGTGATGTCCCTGCCCGGCCGCGCGCCGGAGTCCGTGGGGGTGTCCACGGCCAGCCAACGCGACGCCGCGATCGCGGGCAAGGGGCTGCCCTGGATGATGGCGCCTGGTACGCCGGCCGCCCACATCATGATCCCCATCAATCCCTCGGTGACGGTGTCGAGCGTCACCGACGAGGCCGCCGACGAGATCGCCCAAGCCGTCCTGCCGCTGCCCGAGGATCTGCGAGCGGGCGCCACGGTCTACAAGTACCACCCTGCCACCGGCGAGCGCGTCGTGCTGCGCAAGGGCACGAACGCCGTCGAGTGCCTGCCGCGAAACCCCGAGGACGGCTTTACGTGGTGCTACAACACGGTCTCCTCTCCCCGGCGCGATCTGTCGGCGAAGCTGAGAGCGCAGAAGAAATCCGACAAAGAGGT
The DNA here is from genome assembly GCA_001767435.1 of Acidobacteria bacterium RIFCSPLOWO2_02_FULL_65_29. Taxonomy (GTDB): domain Bacteria; phylum Acidobacteriota; class Vicinamibacteria; order Vicinamibacterales; family CAVVIG01; genus 2-02-FULL-65-29. The sequence continues at coordinate 35,748 of MEKT01000066.1, forward strand.
CCAAGAGGCGCTCGCCGCGGCCACCCAGGCCGGCACCATCAAGCCCACGCCGTTTGGGACGATGTCGTACCGGCTGTACGGCAAGAAGGACCGCATCCAGCTGCTGTGGGTGCTGTCGGTGCCCGGCGCCACGGCGCAGTCGATTGGCGTGTCGGACGCCGATCATCGCGAGGAAGCGATCAACGGCCGCGGTGTTCCGTGGCTGATGCTCGCCGGGACGCCCGGCGCGCACATCATGATCCCGATCAACAAATAGAGACCCTCGTCTCGTCAGGTTCCCTCCGTCGAGGTCCCCGACGTTCGCGCCGTGCGCCGGGCCGAGACCCGATTCGGCGCGGCGCTCCCGTCTCTCATAACTGCGTCCAGCTCACGGCCGCACGGGTCAATTCGTGGCCGTTCGTCAGGCCGAGCTTCTCTTTGATGCGGGCCTGGTAGGTTTCGACCGTTTTCACCGAGAGGGCCAACTGCTGGGCGATGGCACGCGTGGCCAGACCGCGGCCGATGAGCGTGAAGACCTCGCGCTCCCGATCGGTCAGGCGATCGAACGGTGCGGACTCGACCTGGGTCGTCCCTCGACTCGTGAGACGGGCCAGGATGCGTTCCGACATCTGAGGACTCAGGTACGTCTTGCCGCTCGCCACGCATCGGATGGCGCCGATCAGATTGTGCATCGCTTCATGTTTCATGATGTAGCCCCTCGCGCCGGCCGCGAGGGCACGTTCCGCATGCAGCGTCTCGTCGTGCATGGAGAGGATCAGCACGCGCACATCGGGAAGCGTGACGTCAATCTGCTTGACGACTTGGAGGCCGCTCTCCATGCCCAGCGACAAGTCCACGATGGCCACATCGGGGTGATCGGCGTGAATGCGCTCCAGGCCTCCACCAGCCGTGTCGCTCTCGCTGCAGACCGTCATGTCGGGCTCGTGGTTGATCAGCTCGGTCAGGCCCTTTCGCACGATCGGATGATCATCGACGATCGCGATCCTCAGAGGCTTCGTGCGTGGCGAGCCTTTCTCCGGGGCAGCGTCCCTTGGCATACGGACTCACCTCCCCGTCTCGGATGGGGTCACGGTGTGCGTCCTGGTCGTGCGTGCCCGAAGCCCGGGCAATGGAACCCAGCACCTCACCACGGTCCCGCCGCCTTCTCGGGCTTGAATCAAGCAATCACCGCCCAATAGGCGAGCACGTTGGCGCATGCTGTCGAGCCCGATGCCGGCATGTCCCTCTGGAACCTCACCAAGCCCGCGTCCGTCGTCGGTCACGACGATTTCCAGGCGCTGCGCTCGCTGCCCCAGGCTGACGGTGATCTGCCCCGGCTGGCCGTGCCTCACAGCATTGTTGACGGCCTCCTGCGCGATGCGAAACAGGTGCAGCGCTGTTGCGGGATCATCCAGGTGGATGGGCGGCTCGCACCGAAATCGGCAGGGAATGCGAGACACCGTCTCGCACTGTCTGGCGAGCGTCTTCAACGCTTCCATGAGGCCCTCGGGTATGGCTTCAACCGGTATCAGCCCGCGGATCACGGACCGCAATCGCTGGTGCGCGTCGGTGATGCTCTGGACGAGATCCTGGGTTCGATCGGCCAGCGGCGACTCTGCCTTCGCCAGCTCTGCCTGGAGGGCTTGCGCCAGAAGACCGATGCCCGTCATGTGCCCACCGATTTCGTCATGGAGCTCTCGGGCCATGTGCCGGCGCTCCTCCAGCTGGCTTTCGGCCAGGCGCCATTCGAGCCTCCGGCGATCGCTCAAGTCGCGGAGGATGCCGGTGAAGTGCCGGAGGTGGCCGATCTCGCCGACGGAGATGTCCACGGGGAACATCGTGCCATCTTTGCGCTGGCCGATCACCTCGCGACCGGTGCCGATGATCTGCGCCTCGCCAGTCTTGATGTAGCGCCCGATGTATCCGTCGTGCTCGTCACGGTAGGGCTGCGGCATCAGGAGGCTGACGTTCTGGCCGACGATTTCGGCCGAGGTGTACCCGAACATCCGTTCCGCGGCTGGGTTGAACGTCTCGATCACGCCGTGACTATCCGCGGTGACGATCGCTTCGGCGGCCGTGGTGACGATCGACCGCAGGTAGTCTTCGCTCCGACGCAACGCCCGCTCGGCCTGATCGCGCTCGGTCATGTCGACCAGCATCCACAGCTCGTGAGTGTCATCGAGGCGGCAGGCGGTCAGTTGCACGTGGCGCGCCTGGCCGTCCTTACGGGCGATCGCGAGCGAGACTGGCTGTGCCAGGCGGCCGGGCGCACGGCTCGCCTCGTAGCGCGGACGAAGCTCGCGCGCCTGATCACCGTGCAGGGCCGCACACCAGGCGTCCACCGTGGCGAGATCGCTGCGCTGATAGCCGGTGATGGCCTCCGCCGCCTGGTTCATGATGAGTCGGCCGTCTTCGCGAAGCACCGCACCGGCTGGCAGGTGCTCGATCACCTCTTGATACAGCAGGGCAGCCTGCCTGGCGGCGAGGCCCTCTTTGAGCTCGGTGACGTCGCGGTCGGTCGTGGCGATGGACTCGGGCTGGCCCGAGGCGTCGCGCAGGAGGGTCATCGTCAGCCAGACGTCGCGCGTGCGGCCGTCCTTCGTCCTGCGCTGGGTCTCCAACGATTCCGACACCGCCTCGCCCTGGCCGATCCGGCGGACGAGATCGCTGGCGGCCTCGCGGTCTGACTGCGGCACGAGGTCCTGCACGCGCAGGGCGAGCGCTTCGGCTTCCGACCAGCCGTACAGCTTTTCGGCGCCGCGATTCCAGCCGGTAATGTGGCCCTCCAGATCCAGCAGCGCGACGGCATCGTTCGAGTCCCGCAAGACGGCACTGAGGCGGCGCGACTCGGCCTCGGCGGCGAGTCGCCGCGTGATGTCCACCCACGTCAGGACGACGCCGTCGATGCGATTGTCGGCTGTGCGGTACGGCAGCACGCGCCGCAAATAGGCACGCTCGTCATCGGCGCGCACGACCGCTTCGAGGGGCGTCAGCTGTTCGATCACGCGCCGACAGTCCTCCAGGAGGATGGCGTCGCCGACCCTCGTCGCGATGTCGCGAAACGGCCGGCCGAGGTCGGTCGCCAGCAGGTTCAACATCCTGGCTGTCGGCGGCGTGAAACGTTTGATCCGCAGATCCAGGTCGAGGAACACCGCCGCGATCTCGGTGGCGGCCAGCAGGTTCACCATGTCGCTGTTGGCCGCGTCCAGCTCGTGAACCTTGTCCTGGAGCTGACTGTTGACCGTGCTCAATTCCTCGTTCAGCGACTGCAGCTCCTCCTTGGAGGTCTCCATCTCCTCGTTGGTCGATTGGAGCTCTTCGTTCATCGACATGACTTCTTCGTGGGACGCTCTGAGATCCTCGTTGGCCGTCTCGAGGTCGTCGATCGTGCCCTGGAGGTCTTCACGCGTGGCCTTGAGCTCGTGCTCGAGCTGCCCGATGAGGGTCGACTCGACGGCGCGCCGGGGCGAGGCTGCGCCTGGCGGTTTCTTCACCGTCCTCGCAGCCTGCGAGGAGCGATCATGAAACGTCACCAGCAGCAGGCTCTCTGCGTCCTTTGGGCCGGCAACCGGACGCGCGGTCACCGTGCACGGAACGTAGACACCCTGGCGCTCGACACGGGCATTCGCGTCGATTGCCGTGCGATGTCCTTGCATGGCTTGCCGGCACGCGCCGCGGATGGCCATGCGCAGTCCGGACCGCGCCATCGAGAGCAGGTCTCGCGTCAGCTCTCCAGGAGGGAATTCGAGGTAGTCGACCACCGGGCCCTGGACGGCGAGGATCTCGTGGCGGGGGTTGATCAGCACGGCGGCCGGCGCGAAATCGGCGGTGAGCGCACGATGCAGCAGTTCGGCGACCCTCGTCGGGCGTGGTGTTTCGCCACGAGGGGGGACCGGTCCGCGCGGCGCCCCGGCGGGCAGGATCGGGATATCGACCGCATGACGGCGCCCGGCGCCGATTCGGCGGTACACGCGCCACTTCCTGGAGACCGGCTCGAACTGGTCGGTCGCCGGCCCGATCGATTCCGCTGGGCCGAGCATCAGATAGCCCCCCTCGGCAAGCGCGAAGTGGAAGAGGGCCATCAGCCTGGCCTGGACATCGGGTTCGAGATAGATGAGCACGTTCCGGCAGGCGACGAGATCCAGCCTCGAAAACGGCGCGTCGCCGATCAGATTCTGCGGGGCGAAGACGATCGCCTCACGCAGCGGCTTGCTGATCTGATAGTGACGATCGGCGGTTCTGATGAAGAACCGCTGCAGCCGCTCCGGCGTGATGTCGGCGTCGATGCTCGCCGGATACAGACCCGTCCGCGCCACATCGAGAAACCCGTCATCGACGTCGGAAGCGAAGATCTGGAGATTGATCGGCTGCCTGGCGGCGGCGAACTGCTCGAAGAATAGAATCGCGATCGAGTACGCCTCCTCTCCGGTGGCGCATCCCGGCACCCACACACGTATCGGTCGATCGCCGCCCCCTGCCCGATCGCCGCGCTGGACGAGATCCGGGATGACGATCCGCTCCAGGACGTGAAACGCATCCGGCTCGCGAAAGAACGCGGTCACGCCGATCGACAGGTCCTTGCCAAGCGCCTGTACTTCGTCTGCATGCGCGCGCAGGTACTCGATGTAT